>JAZQPH010000099.1:0-13765 GCA_045628385.1 Succinivibrionaceae bacterium | reverse complement strand
AGGCACGAATACGAGCTCCGCATCCCCAACGAAGAAATAATGGAATGCTTCGAGGAGAAAATCCAGAAATTCTTCAAAGGCAATCATGTCATGAAGAACAGCACCGCCGATTTGGTAAAAGGCTTGTTTGAAGGCAACCAGGAAACCGTCGAGAACAACCTTAACGTTCTGCTGAAAAAATATGTATCCGTAAGAGATTCAGCGACCAAAGCTCCGAAGGAAAACTATTACCACGGTTTTATGAACGGCTTGCTGGTCAATGGCTCGGCGACAATCCAGGAACAGCACTCAAACATGGAATCGGGCAACGGCTACGCCGATTTAATTGTGTCCTCGGCATCCGAATCTGAAGTCGCCATCTTGGAAATTAAGCATACCGACAGATTTGCGGATAACAGAAGCAAGATCGCATCGGCGGCGTTAGAACAAATAAAGGAAAAACTGTATGCCGATCCTTACATGGATAACGATTCGATAAAACACATTTATGCATTCGGAATATGTTTTTATAAAAAAACATGCAATGTCGCCGCCGATAAGCTCAAATAAGCAGAATTTGCATTTGTCTCAAATTTCTTTTGAATCAGTGAAAAGTTTCATTATCCCCTTTTGAAGGGCGATTTTGAAATTTTTCATATTAAGATAATACTTGCTTCCCTTTTTCGTAAAGGAAAAACCTTCAGTAATTGCAAGATAAACAGCTACTTCAAAGAAAGAGTTTATCTCGATGGCAGCGGCGTAAGCGTCCTCTGAGCGCGAGCGCCTGTTCCAGCCCAGCTGTTTGGCAATATTTTTGGCCAAATTTGAAGTCACTTCGAAGTTCACCATCTCGTCGCCAGTGTTGACCACAATCGATTTGATATAGGTATAGTCAGGTATATATTTGCCTTCGGGATTATGCTGGCATTCAAGAAGCGCTTTGAGATGCTTTTTGGGATTTACGTCGCTAATGCCGTATCTGGTCAGGAGATTTTTGACAAGAGCGTCCAATTTGCCCATCAGCGTATAATCATTTATCAATGAGTAATAATTTACCCATGAATAATGCACTTTATTTACTTTAAATCCCGTAATTAAGTTGTTTAGTCTTTCGGCAAAAGGTTTTTGCTTAAGATTCAAGAGAGAAAAAAGTTCGGTCGGATCCTGCTGCTCCGTTTTATCTTGAGATAATTTCTTCCGCCTTTTGGCTTCTTTTTTAATCAGTTCGGCAAGCCTTCTTTCTATTTTTTCGACAGATTTCGGACGTATGGTGATTTTGTCGCCGTCAAACACATAGCCTAGGTAATCAAAACTCATCGATTTAAGAGAGTCGGTGGCCTTTTCTGCGTTGATGGTCAATCTCAATTTTGCAAAATCGCTGCGCAGCATGCTGCTGTAGCGCTCCGAGTTTTCGGCGGAACTGAGAATCAAAATATCGTCCACGAAGCGATAATATTTGATGTCGGGGATCGCTTTATACTTAAGATCTATATCCTCAAGGAACATGTTGGCAACAAAGCCGCTAAACGACAGTCCCTCGGGAACGCCGACTCTGTCCCATTCATATCCTTCAAACTTCGGGACATTAAATTCCTCGCTGAATGACTCGGTAGCAACCGCCCTCATGAACAGATCGACTATACCCTGATCCTTAAATTTTTTCTCAAGCTTTTCTTTAAGCAATTCATGGCTGATACTTTTGAAAAACATGCTGATGTCGCTTTTTGAGTAACCCGTGAAATTTGGACGTTCTTTGATGATCTCGCGGATAATATTCTTGCCCTTTGGTATTTCGCACTGGATTCCGAATACCGTTCTTGCAAATTCGGCCATTGCCCCATGAACCACGCGATCTCTTATTGTCGGAATTCTGATTTCGCGAGGAGGTTTTCCGGGTCCCTTATTGATGAGGATTAATTTATATCTTGTAAAGTGATAGGTTCCGTTTTTGACCTTTCGCTCGATAATGGCCAGATTCTCATCAAGTTCTTTTTGAAATTGTTCGTTCGTCACGAAATCAAGTCCGACGGATTTTTTTATATTGCCGGACTTGTCGGTTTTTACTTTCGCATAGTAGATGCTGCGCAGATTTTCGACGGCAAACGCTTTATCCCACAAGTCTTTTATCTTTTTCGGTCCGGTTATTGGGCGCAGGGCGGCTCTTTTTTCTTTTTGGGCTATGAGACTCACAGTCTTAAGTGCTGGTTTTATTGTCATGCGACCGCCATATTTCTGCATATTTGAAATGGATAAAAAGATTTTGAGGTGAGCTGCAGGTATATCAATATGCTCAATGATAACCGAAAAAAATTTTTCAGCCTTAAACGAAATATTAATTTTATCCGTCCTGACGACAGTCCTGTTCCGGGAGGAACAGACCTGCAACTCAATTTTTATTTTATATTTGAGCAAATATAGGATCAACGCAATAAAAGCAGTCCGAGCAAATAAATCTCTTTTATGTGATCGCATAAAGATTTTTAAATGCAAGCCCCTACCTGACTGCAGTGTCCAGGATGGAGAGTTTCGGTTCTCCGAGAACTTGTCCAGTATCTTGGTATTTGTTAGACAGCAATAGTTATAAACAGTATGCATTAATCGTTGCATGCATTAATGGGCAAAGGACCTAAATCACCAACGGCAGTGATGATCCCCCCGAGTTACAGGCATTGATAATGCTCCGAAAAATGTTAAGACTAAATATGCAGGCCCTATTCCTTTTTCTTCCGACCAAATATGCCGTTACACGGTATGCCAGATCTTGTTAACGGTATCGATTTATTATCGGTGCTCCTATGCCGCCAAAACAATGTCCAATTTTCTTTGGTGTATGAGAGAGATTTTATTGCCGCACCGCATTTTTTGTTGATTTTGGAACAGCCAATTTCTGAACGTAACGAGAGCAACTATTTAGATCGTTCTACATGAAGAATTCGGATAACATGCGCAAGATTTTGGCTTGCGCAGATTTGTTTTGAGATGTTCTTTAGTCGCGTGCATAACATCAAATTCGCAGAAGAACCGTCATTTGCGGCGAATGGGTAATCATCCCGATATTATTTTCTTGCGCACTCCCCGTCCCTGCCAAGGAGAATTCCCAGCCCATGCGAAAGCGTCGGAAGAATGAAACTGAGGCACTCCCTTACAGCTTTGGGGCTTCCAGGAAGATTTACAATCAAAGTTTTATTTCTGATGACGCTTGCGCCGCGGGACAGCATGGCTCTTGGCGTAATTTTGAGACTTTCTGCCCTGATAGCCTCAGCAATTCCGGGAGCATTTTTCGTCGCGGCGCGCATCGTAGCTTCAGGAGTCACGTCCCGTTCGGAAAATCCCGTGCCGCCCGAAGTAACAATCAAATCGAGCTTAAGCTCGTCGGACAAGCGAACCATTTCCGAAAAAAGAAGATTTTCGTCATCGGGAAGAACCGAGCAGGAAACGACTTCATAACCTGCTTTTACGAGTTCTTCTCTGGCAGCAGGACCGCTTAAATCTTCCCTTTCTCCCTTTGATCCTTTGTCGCTTGCGATGATTATTCCTGCTCGATATGAGAAACCAGATGCCGTTTCTGACAAAATATTTTTTTTTCGCAAATCAGCATCTTCGGCATCAGATTTTCCGATTACGGATATTACTTCGCACTCGTCGCCGACTTTCACAACGCCGCCCTTCAGCACCTCGGCGAAAATGCCCTTTTTCGGCATAATGCAAAAACCGACATGTTCGTAAATTTTGCAGTGCGAATGGCAATCCTTGCCGATCTGCGTGATTCGGAGGAGAGCATCGCCGCATCTTAGCTCGGTTCCGACTTCAAGCCTCGGAAGATTAATTCCCGAAAGCAGCAGATTCTCGCCAAAAATGCCGTCTGTCATTTTCATCTTGCCGCGCTTTTCAAATTCGCGCACGTCTTCGTATGAAAGCAGGCTCACCTGGCGGTGCCAATTGCCCGCATGCGCGTCGCCCCTCAGCCCGTAATTTTCAAGGAGTTCGCAAGATCCGATATTTTTTTTAGGGGTGCCTTTTTTTTCGCTGAGGCACACAGCCATGACCGTACCCATATAAGCGTTCCTATCCTCCTATCGAATTCATTCCCGATTGCGCATTGCTTCCCGTTCCCGCTCCCGAATCCGCATATCTTAAATCGTGGCTGAACGGCTTCTGCAAAAGCGCCTTTTTTACGGCATCGGCGATTAGCTCATCGGACGCTCCCTCTCGCAGCAATTTTTTAAGATCAACGGATCTGTCAGAATGCAGACAAAGCATCAGCTTGCCGTCAGACGACAGGCGCATGCGGTTGCATGAAGCGCAGAAAGACCGCGACATCGGGCTGATAAATCCCGCCCGCAGAATATCGGGCAATGATTTGCCCGTTTCCGTTTCAAAGCGCTCGGCAAATTGTTCGGCCAGCGGCTCACCGGCCCTTTTAAAGGTTCTGACGGAAGAAAGGCCGATTGAATATTTGTCGGGTTCCGATTTTCCGAGAAACTTTTCCAGCATCATGCAAAGTTCGCCGCTCGGTATTCCCTTAAATGATTTTCCGCATCCGAGCGGCATAAGTTCGATAAATCTGAGCGCGATGCCGCGCGACTGGGCAAAGCAAACCAAGCTCGCAAGGTTCATGGGATCGTCATTAAGACCGCAGACGGGGACGCAGTTCAGCTTGATTTCCATTTTGGATTCCGCAAGGCGGTCAATTCCCGCGACAATAGATTCAAGAAGATGCGGCGCGGCGCCCGAAACCTTGGAAAATATCGCATTGTCAGCCGAATCGAGGCTGACGTTGACGCCGTCAAAACCCGCATCCCAAATTTCTCCGCAATATTTTTCAAGAAGCACGCCGTTGGTCGTAAGACGCATGTCGACAAGCCCCGAAATTTTTTTTGTTTCGGAAAAAAGATGCATGGCATTTTTTCTAAGAAGCGGCTCGCCTCCCGTAAACCTGACCTTGCTGATGCCAAGTCCGCACAAAACGGCAATAATTCTGAAAATTTCTTCCAATGACAGAATTTCCGCGTGCGGAAGATGGCGGCACCCGCTTTGCGGCATGCAGTACAGGCAACGAAGATTGCATCTGTCCGTCACCGACACGCGAAGATAATCGATTTTTCTTCCAAACCCGTCAACCAGCATCCGTCAGTTCTCCAAAAAAATCAGCTTGCGCGGGTCAAACGACAATACCGTGTCGTCGCCTGGCGAGGGAAGGACCTTCGATATCAGAGTTTCCGCGACGATATATGAGTTTTCATCCGCATTTGTCAACCCCAGAGGACGGCACATAACCGACAGCGAAAAAGGATTTTTGACGACGCGCGCGATGCGGCATCTTATTTTAAGCATTTCGGGTTCATCACTTCCCAAAAGGATGTCATGCGCCCTGAGCCCCGCAAACTTTGGGATAATCCGCATTCCTACAGGAAGCGCTGTGCGTATGCCCCAATCGCAAAGTTCGGCAGTTCCGTCTTCAGCGGCCGCAACTTTTGAAAAATTTTTGCAGCCCGTTAGAAGCGCGGTCGAAAGATTAATCGGTTCCCTGAACAGATCTTCTTTGGTCTTGACCGCAAGGACGCAACCGTTTTCGACGACGGCTATTTCATGAGACAGCCTGTAGACTTCGTCTCTGTCATGCGATACGAATATTATCGGCTTGGCAAAGTCTTCGTTCATGCCGAAGATGATTCTCTCAAGACGCATTTTAAGATGCTGGTCAAGCGCGCTGAACGGTTCGTCGAGCATGACGAGTTCGGGATTTGCGGCAAGCATTCTTGCAATGGCCGCTCGCTGCTGCTGTCCGCCAGAAAGCTGTCTTGGGTATAAATTCATCTGGTCTTTAAGGCAAAATTTCTCGGCCCAATATTGCGCTTTTTCCCTGTTTTTGCATGCGCAGATGATATTGCCGAGCACGGACATGTTGGCAAAGAGAGCATAATTCTGAAACAGATACCCGACATTTCTTTTTCTTGCCGGCAGATTGATTCTTTTTTCCGAATCAAAGAGCGTCCTGCCGTTTAGTTCGATTCGCCCGGCATCGGGCGCTTCGATGCCGGCGATGCATCGCAAAATCAAGCTTTTGCCGCTGCCGGATGCGCCGAAAAGCGAAAACACGCCATCCTTCATTTCGAACTTGGCACGGAGCGAAAATCCTGGAAAATTTTTTTCTATCTCCGCCTTGAGGCAAATATTCCTGCTCGTCATCGGCTGCCCCTTCTGTCCGCACCGCGTTTTTGCCAGACGTTCAGCAAAAGAATCATCGCAAAGGACATGGCGGTTATGAGCAGCACCCAGGCATAGGCAAGATCGTTATTGCCGCCCTGAACGGCGGTATAAACTGCAACCGACATGGTCTGCGTCTTTCCGGGAATATTGCCCGCCATCATGATGGTCGCGCCGAATTCGCCGACGGATCTTGCAAAAGACAGAACCAGCCCCGCAAAAAGGCCGGGAACGGCATTCGGCATCAATATCCGAAAAAAAATCTCTGTTTCCCCCATCCCGATCGTTCTTGCGGCATTCACGGCATCGGGATCGACGGACTCGAATGCGGCTCTTGCCGTGCGGTACATCAAAGGAAAGGATACCGAAGCGGCCGCGACCGCCGCTCCCTGCCAGGTAAACACGAAGTCAAGAAAAGACAGCCAGCCGTTTCTTCCGAAAGCCTGCAAAAGAAAAAATCCCGCAACCGTCGGCGGCAGCACCAGCGGCAGCGACAAAAGGCAGTCGGCTATCGCTTTGCCGCGCTTCATCGACATGACAAGACGCGCTGCAGGCACGCCGAGGCAAAAGACGGCCAGAGTCGCTATGCCCGCAATTTTAAGCGACAGCCAAAACGGCGAATAATCTGCAATCGCTGACAGCATGGATTATTTGATTCCTTCTGAGTTTTTGGCGTCAAAGCCGTATTTGCGAAAAACTTCTGCGGCCTCGGACGAGGAAAGATACTCAAGAAACAGCATTGCTTCCTTAGGATGAGGGCTGTCCTTAATGACGCCGGCAGGATATATGACTTTTGCGCACGAGCCTTCTGGAGCCGATGCGATTATTTTTGCTTTTTTTGCCGACATCGCATCGGTTGCATAAACGATTCCCGCATCGGCGTCGCCGCTTTCGACCCACGCAAGCACGGCGCGCACGTCTGTTCCGAACACAGCTTTTGGCAGAACAGAATCAAGCATGCCGAGATTCGTAAGCGCCTCTTTTGCATAGATCCCCGCAGGAACGCTTGAAAACTCTCCAAGCGCCGCTCGTTTTATTTTGCTTGAAGCAATGTCGCCGAACGAAGAAACATCGGAAGAAGCATCGGCATTAACTATCAGCACGATTTTGTTTTCCCAAAGGTCACGGATAGACTGTTCGAGCATGAGATTCTTTTCTCTTAGCGCATTCATTTGTTTTGAAGACGCCGAAATGAACACGTCGGCTTTGGCGCCAGCTTCAATCTGCGCCTGCAGCGCTCCCGAACTTGCAAATGAATAAAGCACCAAAATTTCGGGGTGCGCTTTTTCGAATTTTTCTTTAATTTCTGCGCCGACGTCTGAAAGCGATGCGGCGGCAAGTACGGTAATTTCGGTCTTATGTTCAATAGGTTCGGATACGCCGCCTTTGACGGATGACTCATCGACATTTTTGTCGCAACCTGAAGCAAGTGCTGCAAAAGACGCAAACGCCAGCGCAGAAAGAGTTCTGAAAATCGTCATTTAGTTTCTATCTTCGGCATAATTTAAAAGCATAAGGACTTAATCGCCTCTGCGGAAGGTGATTAAGTCCTTATACAGCAGATTTAATCATTAACCGCAAAGAAGTGAATCTACGGAACTGCCGACGTAAAAAACAATGTCTCGACAATTTAGATTCATGCAAAGCACTATACTTCTTTTCTCTTGTAATGCCCGCTTTTTCCGCCTAATTTTTCTTCCAGCATGATATCGGTCATGCGCATGGATCTGTCCACGGCTTTGCACATGTCATAAACCGTAAGAAGTGCTATGCTGACTCCCGTAAGAGCTTCCATCTCGACCCCGGTCTTGCCAAAAGTTTTTGCAGTGCACAGGCACTTTACAGATCTTGAATTCTCATCCAGTTCAAAATCAACCGTTACGGCTCCTAGCTGCAGCGGATGGCACAGCGGAATCAACTCCCATGTTCTTTTGACTGCCATGATTCCCGCAATCCTTGCGACCGCAAGGACGTCGCCTTTTTTTGAGGCTTTGCCTGTCACGGCACGCCAGGCATCTTCGTTCATTGAAATGACGCCGCTAGCCGTAGCCTCCCTGGATGTGTCGTCTTTTGCCGACACGTCGACCATAATGGCCTTGCCTGAATTGTCAAAGTGGCTAAGTTCCGCCATAAATATTTTCCTGTCAAACCTCGGACTTGGCCGAGCCTTCTTATTATTTTCCGAAACCGCATTCAGGAAAGCGGCAGACCTTGCATCCAAGGCACATGCCGCCCTCGCCATATTCGCAAAAATCTTCGGCAGTCAGAACTTCTCCTGCCAAAATCCGCGGCAGGACGAGATCGAAAATAGTTCTTTTGGCATACATGACGCAGCCGGGAAGCCCGATCACGGGAATTTTTTTTTCGCTGCCGCCGTCCTGCTTCGCAAAATATGAAAGCATGAACATGGCCCCCGGCAGCACAGGCGCGCCGTAAGTCACGATTTGGGCCCCCGTATTTTTGATGGCCCCAGGAGTTCTGTCGTCGGGATCGACGCTCATGCCGCCCGTGCAGGCGACGATATCCGCCCCCTCATCGATAAAATCCAAAATAGCCCGGGTTATCTGCTCCATGTCGTCATCTGCTATGCGGCTTCCCAAGATTTCCTGATCGTATTCCTGAAATTTTTTTCTGACTGCGGGTCCGAACTTATCTTCGATGCGGCCTTTGTAAACTTCGCTTCCCGTCGTTACGATGCCGACTTTCATTTTCTTAAACGGCAAAATTTCAAACAGCGGACCCGCAGCGATTTTTTTCGCCGTTTCCATTTTTTCTTTTGAAATGACCAGCGGAATTATTCTGGTGCCGGCAAGCTTGTCGCCCGCTTTTACGGGAAAGTTTCCGTGTCTTGAGGCAATCATCATTTCGCCGAGCGCATTTATTTTTTTAAGTTCCTCGGCGTTGATTCTGAACAGACCCGCGATATCCGCGATAATCTCGATCTTGCCTTCCTTGGGCTCGGATGCGCGCATGCCTTCGTTAAGGCACAGATCGCGTAGCACGCCCGCGGCATCGTTTTCATGCATCATGTCATTGCCGCACTCCCAGACGTATAGATGCTCCTTGCCGCAGGACAAGAGCACGGGAATATCGCATTCGCGAACGACGTGGCCTTTTCTGAATACCGCATCCTTGGTCACGCCTGGAATAATTTGGGTGATGTCGTGGCACAATACATGCCCGACGGCTTTTTTTGTTTCAATCAGTTTCATGAGCTTGCAATCCAGCCTGTTTCGGCAAATACGGGCGGCAAACTTTTTTTGCCGCAAGCCATGGGTAAATTATGACAAGCGTGCGCATCGCCGCGGCGAAAATGCCGTCAACGTCATCACGCGAAAAAATTTCAAATTCGTTTTTTTCTGTCTGATGTTTATCGACTTGAAGTTTATCGATGCGCTCGGGCACAGCGATGCTCACTACGTTAGGACCGAACGCTTCATGGATCGCGGCTGCGCTGAAATCCTCCGAAGCAAGCACGATTTTGGGCAGACAGCCTTTTTTGTCGCCTTCGGCCAAAATGATATCCAAAGAAGATGCTGTATTTTCAGAAGCCGCTTCGCAAGCTGCAGCGGACGACCGCAGCATGGCTTCCATGGACTTTTCCCCGAAAGACGAATTAATCGACCATTTGTTTGACGAATAGATGGAACTTGCAAGCGCGCCCGCATCAGTAAATTTTTGGGTATCGGTGCCCTTGCGATCCATTTCGTAATCATGCCCGTCATGTTTCACCGCGCCGACGGCAAAGCCCAAAGCGGAAAACTTTTTTATAAGTTCGGCGGCCAGAGCGGTTTTTCCCGAATTCTTGTACCCCGAAACGGCAATGCATGCAGGCGCCGGGCCTTTGATATTTTCAAAATCTTCGGGAGTATTGGCATTAAGGAGTACCCTGCCTGAAAATTTCGACAGCTTGAGATCTGCATATTTTGTTCTGACGCTTTCAAGAAGCAGGCGGATTTTTCCGATGCCGTCTGCCGCTTTTTGACGGGCAATTTCTCTGATGCCCTCGGAGCGGTACAGCGCGCACAGAGGATTTTCCCGGTCTTTTGACAAAGGAACCACAGCATCAAAAGAGCCGCAGGCAAACTGCCACAGATAATCGGCAAACTCGCAATCGACGAACGGCATGTCAACGGCAATTGCCATAAACCAGCCATCGATGTTCTCCGCTGCGCGCCTTAATCCCTCAATCGGTCCTCTGTCAGAAGTTTCGTCATAAAGCACTGTAACTTCCGCGGGCAAATTTTTAATGCCTGCAAGCATGCCCCATGCGCCGAAGCTGCCCGTTTTGCAAAATGACAAATCTTCCTGAAGCAAAAAATCTTCTTTATTGCCATCTTTTGTACTCACAATGTAACCGATGCTCTTAAGAAATCCCGGTATGCGTCCGTCTGAAGCCGCGGTGACGCAGATGCGGCCAAAAACCGAAAACTCGCGCAACAGCCGTTCAAAAAGATTCATGGCGCCCCACGGCAGGAACGCTTTGTCGCAACCCATGCGCGAACTTTTGCCGCCTGCCATGATGACGGGAACAAAACATGGTTCCGAAATCTTTTGCGCTCCGCGGATGCCGCATTTTGAATTCATTTCTTTCATGGCTGCTGCCTGAAGAAAACGATGTCGACGATATCGCCCTTTTTAAGCGGCGTATCGGGAGAAACATCGATAAAGCAGTTGCAATGCGTCAGATCGGAAATAACCGAAGCTTTGTGGTTTGATCCCAAAAGATATGCGCACATAAGAGCTTCGGAAAATTTGCCGAGTTGCAGAGAATCAAGATCGCGGCGGCGGGATTCGCCGAGTTCGCAAGCAGGGCAGGCATGCGCCCTGAGCCTTCTGAGTCTTTTAGAAGTCTTGGGATAATCGCAAAGCAGAACGGCTTTGGCTTTTTTGACTGCCGCGCGCCGCGCGCCCAAAAATTTTTTGGTCATCTCCCAGGCGTAGAGTTCAAAATTGGCAAAAGCGGCGTATGGATTGCCGGACAGGCAAAGGATTATTTTGCCGTCAAGAACTGCCGCCATAGTCGGGGTTCCTGGCTGGATATTGGCTCCTGCAAATAATTTTTCTGCGCCCATGTCGCTCAGAACTTTGGGAAGCAGATCTTTTTTCCCGACCGACACGCCGCCGGTAGTTATGACAAAATCCGCGCCGCCGCAGGCCATTGATATTGTCTTTGCAAGTTCGTCTTCGTCATCTTTGCAGATTGCTGTTCCCGCAATTTCAGCTCCCGAAGAAGCAAGCGAAGACGTCAAAAGATATGAAATGCTTTCGCGGATTTTTCCTGGAGCGGGCTTTTCGGATGCATGCGTTAGCTCGGAACCCGTCGAAACAATAAAAAATTTCGGCTTTCTTGCGACTTTTGCTTTTGTTATCCCGAGGCTAGCAAGAACCGATTCATGTAGAGGCGTCAGCACGTCGCCCATCTTCATTATCAAATCGTCTTTTCTGACGTCTTCTCCTACTTGGCAGACGTTCATGCCGGACTTTGCGGATTCAAATACGGAAACTTCGGTCATGCCGTAATCGGTCGATTCCTGCTTAACGACTGCGTCATAGCCTTCTGGAACATAAGATCCCGTCATGACCCTGACAGCCGTTCCTGGCTCGCCGCCGCCAAATTCTGCAAAATCCCCCGCGAACAGTTCGCCCTTGACTGTAAGGCGCGCCGGCTTGCAAGAATCGGCCGAGGCAAGGTCAGAACTTCTTACGGCATATCCGTCCATTGCCGATTTTCGAAACGGCGGAACATCGGACGTCGCGGCGATGTCTTCGGCAAGCGTTCGTCCGCGCAAATTTCCCAAGCCGATCTCTTCATAATCGGACGTTGTTTCTACGCAGGATAAAATAAGTTCTAGACATTCTTCGGCATTCATGGCAATCAAAGTCGCGCTAAGCAATTTTTTTATTACGAAGATCTTATGACAATGCTCCCTGAACGGGTGAGATAGATTTCATACATATTGAAGACGCCGCAGAACGATCGGAAAGTTGACCGTTCAAACGAACGAAAGATGACCGCCCCTAAAAGCGGGCTAGTGACATATTTATTCATCGCCAAAACTGTTTTATGCGCGTTTTTTATCCGATGCGCTTCGCGCAAAACGGCAATCCGATAAATCTTTTGGCCGAAGCCAATGTGGGTGGTATTTCATTTATGCAAAGAATTCCAAGCGCGCTTTTTTAACAAACGGCGAAGATAAAAATGCCTGCACAGAAGTTTCATCGCTCTGTTTTTTGCAGCCCGCGTCGCGTACCATATCTGATTCAAACATCAGGACTGAATATTCTGAAACTGTCGGGCCAGGCTTTGCAGATGAGATTTATCCCAATCTTCCGCGCAAGACGTACGCCGTCGGCTGTAGGTACAGATTTGGTCACAAGCGTTCCCACCCCTGCCCTCTGCATTTTGACTATAAAATCGGCAGGCGTCCTGCCCGTTGAAAAAATAATCGCATCGCTTAGTTCTATCCCATTAATGCACGCGTAGCCTATGCATTTGTCGGCGGCGCTGTGGCGGCTGATGTCTTCAAACTCGCCCAAAACTTTTCCGTTCTTCCATAAATAGCAGCAATGAGTTCCTTGGGTTTTTGCATGAATTTTGGAGAGGTAATCTCTGTCCTTTTGAGAATTGATGGAATTGATGAGCGAAAAAATTTCTTCTGCTTTTGGCATGGGCACGGGTTTATAGGAAATTGCGTCAGCATCGGAAATTTCAAATTCGCATATTGCGTGCGGATCTGACGGCACTATGCTTATCGATGTCAGATCGCAGGAAGCATATACAGCAAATTCGCTTTTAAAAAAATTCGGCGAGATTACCCCTTCCGTAACCAGCCTGCCTGCGGCAAATTCCTTAAGATGGGTTTTTGTGCAGTTTTCCGAGGCGACGTATTTGCTGCCATAAAAAATATGCGTTCTGAATTCTTCGATAAGAAATTCATCAACCGCGGGCGTCACAGAACCCTCCGCAGCAATTGCTTTCGAACAGACTGTCTTAAACGGCAATATTTCTGATGCCAGTTCATTGCCGACCATTAGCGAAAGAGCAATCTTTCTGCCGTCGCGTTCTATCTCCAAAACGGGCAGAATATTTTTTTTCGGCATTTTTCGAACTCCTAAATATACTCGGCCGCATGCAGACATCGTCGCACGCAAGTGCAAGCCAAACGGCTAATTTCAACAAATTTGGTCGGAGGACATCATAACAAGACAACTCGCCGCATGGCGCGCAAAATGGCGAATCGGTCTTGCGCGGCATTTTGGGAACAAGAATCGATGTTATTGCAGACAAAATTTCTTAAAACTCTTATGCAGACATCTCATCATCGTTTTCAAATATATTCTCTGAGAAACTTGATTGTAAAGGACGTAACCTGACGGTTCCCAATTTTGATAAATTCAGCCATCTGCATTTTGACAATTCGTCAATGACCGCCGCGGCGTCCGAATCTTTGTGAAAGTGATACACCGAAATTATGAAGCATAAACAAATTTTTTCGTAATTGATTGTTCCATCGGCAGGTTAAGTTCGACGAAATAATGCCGCTCTCCGAATTCTCGATCAGTTTAAAGGCGCGCA
>JAZQPH010000098.1:0-2616 GCA_045628385.1 Succinivibrionaceae bacterium | reverse complement strand
CTGTGTCGAGCTTCGCCCCTCCCGGAATCTGAACTGCCTTTCTCACGCGCTGCACGCGTCTTTCGGTATTGCTGAACGTGCCTTCTTTTTCGGCATAGCTCGTGCCCGGAAGTATGACGTCCGCGTAGTCAGTGGTTTCATTCAGGAACAGATCCGAGACGACGAGGAAGTCAAGGCTCGAAAGCGCCTTGCGCACATGCCCCGTGTCGGGATCGGTCGCGACAGGATTTTCGCCGAAGATGAAAAGACCGCGGATCTGCTTTTTGATCGCGGCGCCGAACACGTCGGTCGCATGCATGCCCGGCTTCTCGGAGAGCTTCACGCCCCAAGCCTGCTCAAACTTGCGGCGGACTTCTTCGTTCGTGACTTTCTGGTAGCCCGGAAAGTCGCCGGGGAGCGCGCCCATGTCGCAGGCGCCCTGCACGTTGTTCTGTCCGCGCAGAGGATTGACGCCGCAGCCAGGCTTTCCGAGTTTTCCGACCAAAAGCGCGATGTTGGACATCGACATGACGCCCTCGGTGCCCGTCGAGTGCTCGGTGACGCCGAGGCAGTAGATAATCGGCGCGGCCTTGGCATTTGCGTACATGCGCGCGGCTTCGATGAGCAAATCCGGATCGATATGGCAGATTTCGCCGACTTTCTCAGGCGTGTAATCTTTGACGATCTCGCGGATTTCTTCGAAGCCCTCGGTGCGCTCTTCGATGAAGTTCAGGTCCGCAAGGCCTTCATTGATGATAACGTTCATCATGCCGTTTGCAAAAGCGACGTTGGTGCCCGGCTTGAGCTTAAGATGCACGTCCGCGACCTTGGAAAGACCGATGTCGCGCGGATCCACGACGATGAGACGGCAACCGCGGCGCACCGCCTGCCTAATCTGCATGCCGATGACGGGATGCGCCTCTTCAGGGTTGGATCCCACGAGCATAATGACGTCGGATTCCTGCGTGATGTCCGAAATGGTATTGGTCATGGCGCCCGAACCCAGCGTCATCGCAAGGCCCGCGACGGTCGCCGAATGGCAGACGCGGGCGCAGTTGTCGACGTTGTTGGTGCCGAAGGCGCAGCGCACCATCTTCTGGAGCATGTAGCAGTCTTCGTTAGGCGAACGCGAGCAGGCAAAGCCCGCAAGCGAGTCGGCGCCGTATTTTTGCTTGATGTAAAGAAGATTCTTCGCGATGTAGTCGTACGCTTCGTCCCAGGTCGCCTTCTCGAGTTCGCCGTTTTCGCGGTTTCTGATGAGCGGATAGATGAGCCTTTGCTGCGAATGGATGAAGTTGAACGAGCCGAACTTGCCTTTAACGCAGAGCAGGCCTTTGTTCGACGGACCGTCCGCAGGAATTACGTCGACGATCTTGTTGCGTTTGACCACGAGGTCATACTGGCAGCCGGTCGCGCAGTGCGGACAGGTCGTGCGCACGTATTCGACTTCGCCTATGGTGTACTGGGCCTTGTTCTTCGTGACCAAAGCGCCCGTCGGGCAGACCTTGGCGCAGTTGCCGCAGGACTCGCAGGCGGATGCCTTCCAGTTCTTGCCAAAAGGCGCCTTGATGAGCGTCCTCACGCCGATCTTGGCATTGTGCAGCGTTCCGTTTCCGACCACGCGGTTGCACATGCTGACGCATCTTTGGCAGTTGATGCAGAGGCTCGGATAGTAGGTAAGGAACGGATTCTCGAGTTTCGGTTCCAAGGAAAGCGGCTTGCCGTCATAGCTCGGAGTCGCGATGCCCATTTCTTTGCTTATCTGCTGCAGGCTGCATTCGCCCGACTTGCTGCAGGAGAAACATTTGAACGTATGCTTTGCAAGAAGCATGTTGAGAATTTTTTTCCGGCTTTGCTGCACGCGCTCAGAATTGGTTTGCACGACCATGCCGTCCTGCAGTTTGGTATTGCAGGAAGTTGCAAGACTCGTCATGCCCTCGATTTCGACGACGCACATCTTGCACGACGCGACGACATTGATGTTCTTGAGATAGCACAGAGTCGGGATGTAGATGCCTACCGACTTGCAGAATTCCAGAATGGTTATGTCTTCGGGCGCCTCGTATGCGATGCCGTCAATCACCACGTTAATCATACCGAACCTCCTTCGATGGTACCCACGCCGAAATGATCGCAGCGCAGGCACTTTGAGCACTCCTGCATCGCCTCTTCGTCGGTCATGCCGTATTCGACGGGTTCAAAATTGTGTTTGCGCTTTCTTGCCGGAATTTCCGTGAGATTGACGCGCCCCAATGGCTTGCGCTGATTCTGCTCAGGATACGGAATGTCGATATTGTCGCCGACCTTGTGGTGGTAGCCCATGTATTTGTCGATATTGATGGCCGCGATTTTGCCAGCGGCGATCGCTTTAATCACTGTGGACGGGCCGAAGGCGCAGTCGCCGCCCGCAAAAACTTTTTCCGAGCCCTTCACGCGCGTCGTGCATTCCGTGATGAACGTGTGGCGGCGCGGATCGAGCGCGTACTTTTCAAACGGCTTGTAGACGATGTCCTGGCCCGTCGCCATAAGCACGATGTCGCAGTCGATGCTGTCGCGGTCAAGCTTGGCATCGCGGACGCCCGGCTGGCCGTAGCTGTTGCAGAAGCTTATGATCTGCGGCTGCATCTCAAAAGCGCA
>JAZQPH010000097.1:0-5988 GCA_045628385.1 Succinivibrionaceae bacterium | reverse complement strand
TGGTTTCCAGTTCCATTCTATCGTGTCGGTTCAAAAGTTTGCGAACCATTAAACTGGGTCCGTTGTCGTATAGTGCAAATCCCAGCACAAAGGGAAGGATCTACGAGATATCACGTCACTTTCGCCTATGACACGTCTACGGTTCCTGACAATAAGTCCTTTTTGGCGCCAACTCAGAACGATGTTTCATCGGATGTCAAATTCGAACTAGCAGGCGGACTAGAAACGACTCAATTTTTAGATTCCCAACCTATCAAAAAGAAATGGGTAAGTGAATGGGTAACCAGCATTTTTTCAACATTCGCACCGCTAACAAATAGCACTTACAAGGATGAAGACAATTTTAAAGAGGCGCTCCAAGAACACAGGGACGAAGCCCATTACTTGAATGTGTTAGCAGTTCTCCAACAAATAGTCAAACCTTACAGAATAGATCTTAAATCAAAATCATCTGAATCTAGTTCAAAAATCGATGTGTGTCTCGTACTAGATGTAGGAAATTCTCGTTCTATAGCCTTTTTGGTCGAGGATGACGGCAACGATCATCCTAATGAAAACTTTGATGGAAATACTTTCCAATTGTCCTTCAGAGATCTGAATACTCCAGAATGCGTATATACAGACACTTTCGAATCTAGAGTCGAATTCCAGGAAGCAAATTTTGACTTTGCAAATTTATCGTCGCATTCTGGCAGAACTGACGCATTCGTATGGCATTCTCTTGTCAGAGTCGGCACTGAAGCAAGAAATTTAGCAGCACATAGATCTGGTCATCAAGGTGAAACAGGAATGACTTCTCCCAAGAGATATTTGTGGAAGATGCAGCCGCAGACCAGCGAATGGAACTACAACTCATATCGTTACCAGGTGCCTCTCATTGACAGAAATGGCGAATTTATCGGTAACTATCGCCCTAAATTTGAAGATAACCGTCAGGTCTGCGCTCAAAATGTTTTTGGCAACCTGATCAATTCTTGCGGAGACGCATTATTTGCAGGTCCTGATGATCAGGATTTATCACCATTCTTTTCATACAAATCAAGCATGACATTCATGCTTGTTGAAATATTCATGCATGCTATCGTGCAAATGAATAGCGTGTCTCATCGCAATCAAACAGAAAACGTATTGCTCCCAAGAATTCTTAAGTCAATTGTCTTGACAACGCCTCCATCAATTTCTGATCAGGAAAGAGAAATTTACAGATTCTGCGCATATGAAGCTTTAGGTCTGATTTGGAAAAGCATGGGTTATGACAGGAGTTGCAGCGATCCTTCAGTATATCCTTATAATTTCCCAATTTTTGACAAAATTGATAAAACTGAACCGAATGAAGCAGAGATGTGCCCACAAGTACCAACTGTCATAATGAAGTGGGACGAAGCTTTAGCAAGCCAGTTTGTCTATTTGTACAATGAAATCAGCAAAGTATTTACGGGCAATTCTAAAGATTTCATTTCCTCGATCCGAAGAAGAGACGCTGACGGCCGTTTTGCCGAAAAAAAATATTTTTCAGACCTATCAAATAGAAATAATAAGAGTGAATTAATTTCCGCCAGTATTGCCTCGCTTGATATAGTCGGGGGCACAACTGATTTAGTCATTACGGATTATTCTTTTAGAAAAGACGTTACAAATCAAAATGGATTAATGAACACTCACGTGGTTATTCGAGAAGGTTTCCGTTTGGCAGGCGATGATATCCTTTTAGATATAATTCGCAAACATATCATCCAGCCAATATATAATTATGTGCTAAAAGAAGTTCGCACTCGCAACATGCCATCGGACACGATAGGCGGATTGTTTTTGGATATTTTTGGCTCTAGCAAAACAAATGTTGAAGAACGATTGCTGCGTTGCCAAAATACTCAACAAATTTGGATGAGTTTGGGTTTAAACATTCTTCATCACCTAGAAAATTTGGAACACCTTCCTAAAGGGACAACTGATGTTCATTTAATAGGCACTATAGGTGAATTTTTACGCGGAGAGGAACAAGTAACCGCCAAGGAGTTGCATCATCTCAAGCGTAAGCCATCTCAAATGCCTGGCGACGATATTATCGAAAATATTAATTCCAAACTCCGTACAATAATCAATGATTTCGATTTAATTAAATTTAAATTGGATATAGATTTGATGCAATTAAATCGTTCATTTATAACTGGAGAAAATAATAATTTTATTAAACCGTTGGCAAGTTTAGCTGCCGTTATTTCTGTATATAGGTGCGATATATTGCTTTTATCGGGTCGCCCTTCCAAGATCCCGGGAATAAGAACTTATCTGTACAGCAAGTTAGCACTATCTCCTAAACGCATCGTTCCTCTGCACAGTTATAAATGTGGTAGTTGGTATCCTGTCAAATGCTTTAATGGAAAAATTGGCGATCCTAAGACGACAGTTGTGGTTGGCGCAGTGCTTGGTTATAAGCGCTTATCGTCGCGAAATTTGCATAGTTTTAGAATTGATTCAAAACCTGGCGCCACCCCAAGCCAAATAAGATTTTTGGGAGGCATTGATGAAAAAGGCGTCATGATGAATAATGAAATTTTATATCGTCTGAAATGTCCCGCAAAAGATATAACGACCTTGCCTCCATCAGATGACAAATTGACCTTATATTCATTTGAAAACACATCAAAATTTGCAATGCAGGTAGTAGATAAAGATCCGTCTATGTCAAAGACCGATCCCAGCAAAGTTGGATTTAGTACAACATTATCCAAAACGATTGGTTATAGGCAATTTGATAATGAATACTATCCTGCAAATTACTTATACTCAATCGAGCCATGCAACAATATAAACATGCTCCCTAAAATGAGGGCTCTAAATAAGTCAAATTTCAGCTTACCAAAAGATAGCGGCATAGACGCTTGTATTGCTAAAACAAAAGCACATTTTGCAAATATATCCACACAATTGCAAAGCAAGACTTCAGAAGTCCTATCTATATTCGATGAAATTAAATCTTGTCAAAATTCAGTAGAGCTTGATGAAGATATTGCTGATGACTTAACTTTGACTACTGAATTTCAGAATTTCCGCAATGAAAAGTTACAGGAAGCAAGTGACCAAGCAGAACTCGATGCACAAAATTTTGCAGAAAGCAGATCTAGCAATGTTGGCATGTTTGGACGAATGTTCGGAGGCGCAAAAAAAATCGAAGAAGAAAAGAAGAATTACCACGAAGCTCAACTTAGAAAATATCGGATACGAGCGGAAGAGCTTTTGCGTCAAAAATTATGTCAAATGCAGCAACAGCAGATTAACGACAAAGCAAATCGTCAATCCGAAAAAGAAAAGGCGATATCTGATAAATATGCCCGTGCTGACGCTCTGATTCGAAAAATATTACTGGATAACTTTAAAATTGTAAAAGATCGCGCACAAAAGGATTTGGACAAAGTCAAAAAATATGCCGACGAATCTTTTAAATTTCAAATTAAATTGAAAGTTCATAGTTACAGCGATGTCAGCGACAATGGTCCTCAAGGTGGATTTTGTCCATATGGAAACCTGCCAGCAAGAGAAGTTCCGTCGTTTGGCACAATTCGCAATTTGTACGAAGTTCTGAAAGATGCAAGAGTGCTTCATAACATCAATTACATCGAATTTGATACAGAAAACCCATTCTCTGTTGTTACCAATGAAGGTATTGTTGACATTTCTCCGCACACCTTAGTACTGAGACTAAAAACATCGGATGGCTCATCTGATTATTGGACTGACTCAGGAGTCCTCATTGTTGATGTTAATGAGTTATCTAAGGATTAATTTGTCATGTGTATGAACAATATAAATAATAATTTTGATATTATCGCCTCCAGTGCAGAAGAAGCTGTTGATTGGATTAATAAGAATGCCGATGCTGAACCGCAACTAAAAGAAGCAAAAAATGATTTATCAGTCGAATTATGTCAGCTATACAACAGTTCAAAAGCAACATATGAAGTTATTCCGTGCAGAACGACCATAGGTGTATTCGGAGCATCGCAGGCTGGAAAGAGTTATTTAATATCTAGCCTCTGCGCTGCAGAAAATGGTGATTTTACTACCGAATGGGACGGCAAAAAAATCTCATTCATGAGTCACATCAATCCTATAGGCAATGACAAGGAAGCTACGGGCGTAGTGACTCGTTTTCGCCACACAAAAAATACTGGTTTGAAGGGTTATCCGGTCGAAATAAGAGTTTTTAGCGAAATCGAAGTTGTTATTTGTCTCGCCAACTCCTATTTCAACGATTTTGAAGATACCCGAAAGACAAACCCATGCGATAATCTCCTAAAGGCAGATCATTACGATTCTCTATTCAACGAATGTAAAGCTCATATAAAAGATGATTACATATCCGTAATAAAAGAAGCCGATGTTGTATATCTTGCGGATTATCTAAAGCATCACAGTAAAGGTTCGCTATATGGCCAGGAACCTACTTCTGACTTTTGGCAAAAGGCAAGATATTATCTGCCAAAGATTCCATTAGAACAAAGAATCAAAATTTATTCATTGTTATGGGGGAAACTTGAAGTTTTTTCTATATTATTTGAAAAAATTGCAAAAGAACTGCTCAAAATTAATGGAGTGTCCACTGTTTATGCACCTACAGAAGTTTTTGCCAAATTAGATGCCTCAGGTCAACTAATTCAGCGCGAAATTACTATAAATAATGTTGCGGCACTTGATGAAATTTTGGTAAATAACGAAACAATAAATGTTTCTTTGGACTTGGAAGGCAAAAATATTGCAAATATCAATTTTGCATGTTTAGCCACAGTTGCGCTCGAAATTTTGTTTCCTTTGGAAAAAAGCAGTTCCGTCGATAAATTTGACTTGCTTGATTTCCCAGGCTGTCGCGCCCGCGAAGCAAAATCTATGAATAACGCCAAAGAAGAAGAATTGAAGTGTTCGCCCGGCGTGGTCACGACTCAGTTGATTCAATTGGGCGGATATCTGATTAGAAGAGGAAAAGTTGCCTACCTGTTCGACAGATATAATTTAAGGCATGAAGTAGATGTATTACTGTTTTGCATCAATTCTTCAAGCCAATTGGAAGTAACATCACTGGTTACGCTGCTCAACGAATGGATAAATGAAAACGTCGGTGAAACGCCTGAGAAAAGACTTGCAAACAAATTCAATACATTAGTCGGATTTTTGACAAGATTTGATCAGACTGTCACTAAAGACCTAAACAGACAGGTCGGAACACCTAGTGCTGCATCTAAAGTCATTTCAGATGCATTGCAAAAATTTTCCGATCAAAAATGGTTAAATTCATGGTATCCAGGAAAAGTTCATAATCAATTCTTTATAGTAAGAAAACCCAACATGCCAGACAACGGCGTGTGGATTAAGTATGGTCAAAACAATGTCGAGCTTGACTACAGAGAAGATAATCTCGCGAAATTGAACGAATTTAAGGCAAATCTAAAAACGGATCCTTCTTTCAAACACATATACATGGGCGAAGAAACTGTAGAAGAGGTATTTAAACTGCAAAGCGGCGGAGCATCTTGGGCGGGCAAATTCTTAACACAAAATTTCGCTAACGACGAATTGGACGCCGAATGCAAAGCAAGAAAAATCAAAAAAAGCAAGATGCTTCTTGACGATGTGATTGCCAAATTAAACTTATTTGCACAACGAAGCGGTCACTTGGCTCAAAAGAAACTAAAAGAAAGCGCGATAGAGATTCGAAATTCAATTGAACAATGCAACGACGTTGCACACATATTTGGAGATCTCAGAGAAAAATTTGAATTATCAGATGATAGTTTAGAATTATTATATGCTAAATATTTCAATGAATCTACAGACAGCGATAAGATGTTTGCATCTAAAGTCTTTGATTTGTGGCAATCAAATTTAAATTCTTTATCTTACGGTGAGTCATTTACTGAAATTCTATCGATCATAAAGAATGCATGGTACAAAGTTGCTCAACATCAATTCGATACTCCAGAAAACAGAAACTCT
>JAZQPH010000096.1:0-2370 GCA_045628385.1 Succinivibrionaceae bacterium | reverse complement strand
GACGACTTATCAAGACCCGAGGCCGCAAAGCACAATACCATTTCGGCGCTCGTCCCTGCCAAGCTGCAGCAGCTGTGGAATGATTTAGACATTATTCCGATCAGCGCCTACCATGAGGTGTATGAAGCCTACCACAAGTCAGGCTGCGCCATCGACGGAGATTGGCGTTCGATCATGCAGCAATTTTTGCGCTGCGGCCTGGCCTTTACGTTTACGGGCGTGGTTGCCGCAAACATCGCGACCGACTGTCTGTTCGGCGTAGGCGACAGAGTGACTTCAAAGGTCAACATCGGCGCTCTTCAGAAGGGCTATGTGAACATCGCCGTTCATGGGCATCTTCCTGTTTTGGTCAGCGAAATCGTCAAGGTCGGCCAAAGCCGGGAATTTATCGACAAGGCAATTGCATCGGGCGCCAAGGGCATTCGTTTCTATGGCATTTGCTGCTCGGGGCTTGCCGCGATGTATCGCTATGGCGGAGTCATCCCTCTTTCCAACGCGGTTTCCGCAGAACTCGTGCTCGCGACGGGGGCTCTTGATTTATGGGTTGCCGATGTGCAGGATGTCTTCCCGACCATAATGGAAGTCGCACATTGCTACAAAACCGTCGTCGTCACGACAAGCGAATCCGCACGTTTGCCGGGAGCCGAAAGATTTGAGTACGACCATCAGCACTCCAATATCGGCGAAACACATGCGCTTGCGGAGCGGATCGTAAACAGGGCGATTGAAAGTTTTGAAGCGCGCAAAGGCATGCCTGTATTCATACCTCCTTACGAGGTTGAGGCCGAAGTGGGCTTTTCGGTCGAATACGTGCACCGCCGTTTCGGCAGCATGAACCCGGTGCTGGAAGCATTAAAGGACGGACGCATTCTCGGCATCGTCAACATGGTTGGCTGCAACAATCCGAAGGTGCTTTACGAACGCTGCATCATCGATACCGCGGATGTTTTGCTGGCGAACAACGTTCTCTTGCTGTCAAACGGCTGCGCGTCATTCCCGCTCATGAAACTCGGATACTGCAACACCCACGACGCGGTTCATCTTGTCGGCGACAGGCTCAAAGAATTTTTGGGCGATGATCTGCCGCCTGTATGGCATGTCGGCGAGTGCATAGACAATACCCGCTCGTCGGGAATTTTGGGCGGCATCGCGGCTGCCGCGGGCGAGGCTCTCAAAAATATGCCGTTTGCTTTTTCCTCTCCCGAATGGAGCAACGAAAAGAGCATCGATGCGGCATTAGCCTTCAGATTGCAGGGCATCAGCTCGTATCACTGCGTTGAAGCCCAGATATACGGTTCAAAAAATATCATTGAATTTTTAAAGGAAGGCACGAAGGAGTCTTTCGGTTCGGCAATGGTCGTCGAGCCTGATCCAAAGAAGCTCGGCAGAATGATCGTAGAAGACATGATCGCCAAGAGAAAGCAATTGGGGTGGACCATACCCCACGAAATTTACGAAGCAAAAATATCAGACAAAATAGACGTGACGACTGAGGAATAAAAATGAATAAAAGAAATTTGGTGCTGAGCGCCGTTGTTTCTGCTGTTATAGGATTGGCAGGTTGCGGAGATAAGGCTGATCAGCAGAATGCAGCATCTCAAACCGCACAAAAGACCGAAACCGCTCAAAAGCAGGAAGTGGTAAAAATCGCTTATCTGCCGATTACTCATTCTTTGGCGGCCCTGCAGGCTGCCGAAGAGTCGGCAAAGGAAAACCTTCAGGGATTCAGAATCGAATTGGTCAAGTTCGGTTCATGGCCTGAGCTTTTGGATGCCTTGAATACGGGCCGCGTGGACGGAGCCGTCGTTTTGGTGGAACTTGCCATGAAGGCAAAGGAGCAAGGCATTCCTCTCAAGGCCGTGGCTTTGGGGCATCGCGACGGAAATGTTCTCATCGGTTCGAGCGAGCTTGGCGATTTTGCCGCAATCAAGGGCCAGACGGTAGCCATTCCTCACAGGCAGTCTTCTCATCACATTCTTCTTCAGGAAGCTCTTGAAAAGAACAATCTTTCGGTAAGCGACATCAAAATTACCGAATTGGCGCCGACCGAAATGCCTTCGGCTCTTTCTGCAAAGCAGGTCGGAGGCTATTGCGTAGCCGAGCCGTTCGGCGCTGTGGCCGCGCAGATGGGGTTTGGCAAGGTGCTTTATTCATCTGAAGAATTATGGCCTGACTCGATATGCTGCGGACTTGTGTTCACCGAAGCTTTCATCAAGGATCACAAAGAATTGTCATCCAAGGTGTTGAAGCATTACAAGCAGGCCGGCAATCATCTTGTCGACAAAAAGGCTGCTTTGGAACTGGCCAAAAAATACTTCAAGCAGAAAGCTGAAGTTTTGGAACTTTCGCTCAAGTGGATCCGCTTTGACA
>JAZQPH010000095.1:0-2184 GCA_045628385.1 Succinivibrionaceae bacterium | reverse complement strand
ATTCTTTCATAGTCTGAATGGTAGCTCTGCTGATCTCATCAGACTCGGCAATCCATTCGGCAATATCATCTGAATTTTTATTGTAAAGTTTGACCAGTTCCGTAATGGCGGTCAAATCGGAAATTTTGCCGCTGTTCATTGCTTTAGAAATAGGGGCAGGCAAATCTAAAAGGCTGCTGTGCTGGCTAATCCAGGCATTAGATTTTCCCAATTCCTTTGCCAAATCGCTCTTTTTAGCTCCATGGGATACTCTATAGCCAATATAGTCGGCAATCTCTCTTGGCGAAAGATTTTCACGTTGAATGTTTTCGATGACCTGATCAAGTTTTGTGTAATCATTGTCAATAAAAGCAGGAATCGTTTGCATTCCTGCCTTAATGCTTGCCCTGTAGCGTCTGGCTCCGTGATTGATGATGTATCTGCCATTTCCCGATTCTCTAACGGAAATTGGAGACTTAACTCCGCGCTCTTTGATTGTTTCTGCAAGTTCTGTTAACGATTTGTCGGCAAATCCTGCATTATCGTTTCTTCTAGGCTGGTCAGGATCCTCATCAATAAGAGCGATATCAAGGTCAAAATATTCAGACATGTGCATTCCTGCCTATGATCATAATGATCATTACAAACTTTGTGGCATTATACACTTTTTGAAATTGACAACAACATATCAGAAAAAGTCTTTGCATAATGCAAAAGATTTATCTGTGATGTCCATTTTTACTTTTTGAGATGTCTTGCGTATTATGATTCGATTGATCTTTCGAGATTTTATTTTTGACTCTTTTTAACAGCGAACCTTTTTCTAATCCCAACTGTTTGAGCAAAGATTTAAAATTTTCTTTCGATTTACCGCTTGGAAGCAAATCAAGTTTTTGACAATTATCATGGAACATTGATGTAAAAGTATTTGTTACTGAAAATAGATCGTTAAAAAACTTGTTTGCATTAGTTTTAGATAGAAAATTGATATTTTCGAAATTTTTTAAACGTTCAAAGTCATTAATGATAGATTCTCTTAAACGGTTATCCATTTTTCTCATGAGTCTATATTCGTTCCTAAGAGATTGTTCTGAATACTCGAGATTTCCCAAACCTACTTCCTTGGCATGAGATTTATCAAATCCTTCTAGAAAATCTTTAGTCAGTTTATGAATAATTTCTCTTTTTGGAGAATTATTCATCTTTCTGTTTATATAAGAAACCAAATCAGAGAATTGTCTTATAATGGATTTATCAACCTCCAACTTCGTGAGCATTGTTTTCTTCAAATCGTTATTTGATAAGACAACTGCAGCTACATTTGAAAGACCACGCGCATTTACCGTAGTTTTTGTTAGTACATCGTCATTCTTTGATAAGAAATCGACAAATGCTTGATCCATCGTAAAATGATCTTTATATACGGATTTCTCGACAAATGATTTTAGTTTATTGCTTACTGTGGCAAGCGAGACGGGACATATATATTCATACTTAACAATTCGATTTAACTCATTTGGATTCATCTCAATGGAATATTGATTGGCAACCAATAGTAAATGTTTTACGAATGGCTTACTTTTTATTTTCAAACTGATAAATTCATCAGTTTTCATTTCTTTTACTTTATCAACTTGATCTCTATACGATGTAAATAAACTCCTGCTTTTTGCTAAATCAATGTTGTAATGACCGAAACTAGTAACAATTACAGCATTATTGTCTCTGTCAAAGTACGCCATTCTCTGGAACGGGTCCAAATCTCTCGTAGCAACGTCTGAATACTTTCCCGACAATCTATTATTAGCATGTCGTTCATTTATGCCAAATTCAAGTTGATCAATATTTTCTGATTTTTGCAAAGCATCAACGTACATTGCAATACGCATATATAGTGTTAAATAGTCATTATTTACACAAGTTAGTCTTTTTATTATATCAATTTGCTTTTGACAATCTTCTGTTAATACAACATGCATTAAAAAACCAGCAACAGTAATCACTTAAAAAATTTATGGAATACCAATTCTTTCAATTCTTCTGCTGAATATCCCTTCAATAAGGCATCTATATCTTTATTAGCCTGTTCAGCCCATTCCTCGATCTCTCGCAATTCCTTTTCAAAAATTGCTTTAGCTTCTTCAGGATGTTCAGCCTCCCATTGTCTTCTTTTTTTAGTTTCTTCCCTGCGTTTCCTAGTTTCTT
>JAZQPH010000094.1:0-25962 GCA_045628385.1 Succinivibrionaceae bacterium | reverse complement strand
AAGTAGCAAGGCAAGTCCGCCCATTGAATGGGCAATCGCAACATCGGGACATGGAGCAAAAACTTTTGATACCAGCCCGATTGCATCGGTATATTCGCCAAAATCTTCAGAATATGACAACGCCGGATCGTCAGGCATTTTGGATTCGCCCTGCTTGGGCATGTCGAAGGAAACAACATCGAGACCAGCTTCGTACAGTTCCATGAAAAGCTGGGCATACTTGAGCATGCATTCACCGCGGCCTTGGCATATGAGTGCGGTTTTTCTATTTTCTTCAGATTTTTCGTGTCTGTATATTTGAACGGCCAGATAGCGTCCGCGAGATTCGATTTTTGCGCGTATGGCATGTTCTTTTACAAAAGCGTCGAGTTTTTTACGCAATGCGTCTCCGCATTCCGATTCGCTTATCGGGTGAATTTTCGCCATGATGTTTCCTATACACGCTTAACTGAGTGAACGCACGGAATCATCGAAACCTTTCTGATGATTGCATTGATGTCGTCTTTGTTTTTTACTGACAGGCTCAGTTTCATGGAATAGTCTGAAGAATCCTGTTTTTCAGTAGCCATATCGTCAATTGCTACGCCGCAATCGCCGATTTGATTCAGAACTGCGGCCATGACGCCGCGGCCGTTTGTGAATTCAACGACAACGGTTGTAAGGAAGCGCTGATCGCTTAGCACGGAATCCCATTCGACAGGAATGAATCTGTCCTTGCCAGTGCGGGTTTTTATGCGATTTGTAAGTTTCGGACAGTTGTCTCGGTGCACAAGAAGTCCTTGGTCTGGGACCATATGCGCAGTAATTTCGTCTCCCGGAACAGGTCTGCAGCAATCGCATAGCGTAAGAATGCTGCCAAAAGAGCCGCGCACCGGGAATTTTTTGTCTCCGCTTTCGCTGTCGACGATGAATTTTCCGCCGCCTGCAACAACGTGCCTAAGAGAAAGATCGCAAAGCTCGTTGCCTATTGCCAGTTGTTTGAAGAATTCTCGCATTGATCTAAGATGCGTTTCATCGAGCAGCATTTTAACCTTGCTTTCGGTGAATTCTTTTTCGGAAGTGCCGTAATTTTTCAGGCTGTTAAGGAAGAGTCTTCTGCCGATTACAACGCATTCTTCGTCGCGAAGAGAATTAAGATACTGTTTTATCTTTGTTTTGGCTTTTGAGCTTACGACGGTCTTTAGCCAGTCAGGATTTGGTCTTGCAAGCGGAGAACAGATAATCTCCACGGTCTGTCCTGAGACAAGTTTGCGGGACAGAGGATACGGATGGTTGTCGACTCTGGCTCCGATGCATTTGTTTCCTACGTCTGAATCGAGGGCATATGCCAGATCCACTGGCGTTGATCCCGCAGGAAGCGAAACAATCGAACCGTTGGCTGTAAGCACGAAAATCTCAATAGGGAACAGTTCGTCTTTTACGTTTTCCACGAAATCAAAAGCATTGCCCACGCTCTCGTGAAGTTCCAGAAGATTATTCATCCAGCGTTCTGCTTGCTGCTGAACGGCTGACATCGATGATGAATCTCTGGTCGTATAGGACCATCTTGCAACAACGCCCATTTCTGCCATCGCATCCATAAATTCCGTGCGAATGAGCATCTCGATCGGAATTCCGTGAGGGCCGATCAATTTGGTATGCAAAGATTGGTAGCCATTTGATTTTGGAACGGCTATATAGTCTTTAAAAGCAAATTCCGCAGGTTTAGGCTTATAAAGCGCATGCATCATGCCGAGGACTCGATAGCATGAATCGATGCTGTCGACGATGATGGTAAAACAGTAGTTGTCCAAAAGTCCGTGGAATTCTATCCGATGTTCCCGCAATTTTCGGTAGATATTAATCAAACTTATGTTTCGGCAAAAAACAGTTGCGTTGACGCCGAATTTGGATAAGAAAGCTTTGCTTTCATCAATAACCTGTTTAATGGATTCTTCGCGATTTTTGATCGATCGGGAAACGGCTTCCGACAGAATTCTGTAACGCATTGGGTAGAGATTCTTAAAACAGAGATCTTCAAGAGTGTCTTTGACCAAATGCATGCCTAATCGGTTTGCGATAGGCGTATAAATTTCAATGGTTTCTTTGGCGATTCGTCTTCGTTTATCAGGCCTCAGGGAGCCGAGCGTCTGCATGTTGTGGGTGCGGTCCGCTAATTTAATGATGATGACGCGGATATCCTGAACCATCGCCATGACCATTTTCTGAAGATTGGCGACTTGGGCTTCTTTGTAGTTTGAGAACTGAAGTTTGTCGAGTTTGGTGACACCCGATACCAGCTGTGCTACTTTGTTACCGAACATCTGCGAAAGCTGATTCATAGATATCTGGGTATCTTCGACCACGTCATGGAGCAAACCTGCCATAATCGTTTCAAAGTCCATGCGCATGTCGGCGAGCAATGTGGCAACGGCTATGGGATGGGTAATGTATGGCTCTCCGCTTGAACGGACTTGACCTTCATGAGCATTCTTGGCGGTCATGTAAGCCCTTCTTATCCAGGCTACCTGCTCAGGTGGAAGGTAAGAGGATACCTTGCTTTCAAGATTCAAATACTGCGGAAGTTCCATTTTAAGTACAGCTTTTTTGAGATTGCACGCTTCTCAACTTTATCACACGAACCAATGCCGGGCAATGACGCATGTCTCGCCTTGAGGCTATAATGAAAATTGTTGGCGCCGACGATATGCGGCAACAGTGCCTGAAAAAATTATTTATGCAAATCGGGGAATAACAGATTGAATTTTCGCATAATTGCACGCGCATGTTTGTTTGCATCGATTGTCTTTGTGGCGGGGATGGGTTTGCTTGGTGCAGTTGCGGCCGAGGCAAAAATCATCACCGTATTCAATCACACCTCCGAACGCGTCACGGCTTTGTACGTGGCTGAAAATTTCCAGAATGACTGGATTGACGTGAATTCCCTGAACGGCAGATTTATCCCCGTCGGCGGTGCCAGTCCTGTAATGCTTCCTGAATGTGAATTTTGGGATGTACATATATTTTTTGCCGACGGAGAAGACGAGGAGTATTACGAAATTCCTTGCTCTCTTCAGCGTTTGTATATCGAACGCGATAGGGTCATCTATAAGTGATCGATGGATTGGCTCGAATCCCAATATTCTTCCTATCTCTTATTAATCATTTCATTAACATTTGCCGTTATTGGATTTTTGATTCCAAGGGCCATAAAAATGCGCCGATGAAGTTTCGTGTCAAGATTAATCACTATTGGATAAATTTGCGGCTATCAGATTTGATAACACATATAACATATTGAATACAAATAAAAAATATAATTAATTTCACAAGCAAATAACACTTAGTTGAATGTTTTTTTGCTAATGTTACACAGTTTTGTTCACAACGCAGTTTTTTCAAAGGAGCTTGACGCGGCGCGGATTGGCGAAAGAATTCAATGCGATCTGTGATTAATCATGGAAAGATTCTGAATTGTTTTGCGCTTGCGAACTGCATGGACCGCATATAAAATCACGCGATCGCGAATAAGGGATCGGAGAATCGCCATGATTTCATTTTTGTGCGTTGCTGTCGGAGGGGCTGTCGGCTCGGTGTCCAGATACGCGGTTGCTCTTGCCGCAGGACATCTGTTTTCGCCTTTTCCGTTTGCGACCTTTATCGTGAATGCCGTCGGTTCATTTTTGATAGGATTGTCGTCTGCGCTGCTGCTGAAGGCTGGAACTTCATCCGAGATAGTCAAACCTTTGGTCATTACTGGGTTTCTCGGCGGATTTACCACTTTTTCTACCTTTTCCCTTGATACGATAAAACTCATCGCTTCGCATTCTTACGGTACGGCATTTGCGTATGCAGCTGGCAGTTTGGTCGTATCGCTAATTGCAGTAGCCGTTGGAATGAAGCTCGCATCATGAGCTGATAACTAATTTTCGGAGGTTTGCCCGTGGCTGGTATGAGCGGCAATAACGATTGCGTATTTTCGCCTGATCGCATTCTTGTGGACGGTTCTTCGTTTTTATTCAGGGCATACCATGCCAGCGCAAAGAGCAATCTTAGAAATTCAGACGGCAAGCCAATCGGCGCCGTTATGGGTGTTGCCAACATGCTCGGAAGCATCAAGAAAGAATTTCCCGATGTCCCTGCTTGCGTGGTATTCGATGCTCACGGCAAGAATTTCCGTCATGAAATCTATCCAGAGTACAAAGCCAACAGAAAGGCTGCCCCTGACGATTTGGTAGCTCAGATTGAAGAAGTTCAGACGCTTGTTCCGCTTCTGGGTTTTCAGCTTGTTATAGTGGGAGGCGTCGAAGCCGACGATGTTCTCGGCACTTATGCGGCTGAGGCAGAAAAGAACAACCTGAAATTGCTTATCATGACGGGTGACAAGGATCTGTATCAGCTCGTATCGCCGAATGTCGTGCTGAGGGACACGATGAAAGGCACAAGTTATGACGAAAAGTCAGGAGAAGATCACTTTGGCATAAAACCGTCGGGTATGGTTACGTATCTGTCCTTGCTGGGAGATTCGTCTGACAATATTCCCGGCATGCAGGGATGCGGCGAAAAATCGGCTGCCGCTTTGGTGAATGCGTTCGGAGATCTCGCTGGGATCGAATCCCATCTCGAGGAGTGCCGAAATCTCGATTTTAGAGGTGCCAAGAAGTTTCCAGAATCATTCCTTGAGCAGATAGAAACAATAAAACTTTCCTATAGGCTCGCATCAATTAAAACCGACGTCGACGTGCCGGTAAAACTTGCAGACATGAAATGCCAAAATCGCAGGCTTGCTGAACTTGTCGAGGCATATTCAAGAATCGGCCTGAGGCAGCTCAGGGCCAAAGCTCAGGCGGAACTGACAGTTCAAAACTCCCAGGCATCTCTTGGCGGAGACTTGTTTTCTTCGGCGGGAGACGTGCAGGATCTTGATGCTGAGAATGTTTCTTCTTCAGAGAGTTCAACTGGCAGCAGGACTCTCAATGTTTCAGCCAAAATCATGCTGAACGAAGAAATGATGGCCGATGCCGTCAAGGCCTGCAGAACGGCAGGAAAAGTGGCCGTTGCATTTATCCAGAACGATCCTTCAGACATTCGTTCGGACATCATCGGCTTTGCTTTCGGATACTCTCAGTCTTCGATGAATTACGTCCGCTTCGGTCAGGATATGCTTTCCGAACTCCCTGACGACGCTGCAATGAAATATGTCGCAGAACTCCTGAATGACGGAACGATTGAAACAATTGCGCACGATGTCAAGCGCGAAGCGCGGTTTTTTAGAAAATTCGGAATTTCTCTGACGGGAAAAATCAGCGACACCATGCTTATGGCGTATGTGCTCGATCCGTCGGATCCGCATTACTCTGTCGATGATCTGGCGGCTCATGAATTGCTCGTCCAGCCTCAGCTTTTCGAATCGTTGGTAGGAAAAGGACGAAACAAGATTCTTCCTAGGGATGCCGAGCCCGCAAAGACAGCTGCTTACATTTGCGAAAAAGCCGCGCTTGCTTTGTTGCTGGCTGAGCATTTGCCGAAAGCAATGACCGAGGATCAGTCGGAATTATATTCGCGAAAAGTAATTCCTCTTATGAAAGTTCTTGCCCGCATGGAATCGCACGGAGTGCTCATAGACCCTGCAAAATTGCAGGAACTTTCATGCGTGTTTGAAGATGAAATGCAGTCCCTGTCCAAAAGCATAGAGGAAATTGCCGGTCATCCTTTCAACATCTCATCGCCAAAACAAGTTGCGGAAGTTCTGTTTGTCGAGCAGGGAATGGTGCCATCTGATCCGAAATGGGCCAAGAAAATCGAAAAAGGGGACTACTCCACAAAGGAAGAGATATTGCTCGATCTGTCGGATAACTATGAACTTCCTAGGATGATTCTGGATTACAGAGCCGTATCAAAATTAAAGAACACATACTCTGATGTTCTGCCGAGGCTTGCGGATCGATCGTCGTGGCGCGTCAGCTGTTCCTTCAATCAGACAGGAACGGTTACTGGCAGATTGTCATCTTCGGATCCTAACCTTCAGAATATACCGGTTCGGACCAAGGCAGGACGGCAAATCAGAAGCGCGTTTGTGGCTGGAGAAGGCAGAACCATCATAGCGGCCGATTATTCTCAGATAGAATTGCGCGTGCTGGCGCATCTTTCAGGCGATCGTGCCCTTATAGAGTCATTTCGCGCAGGAGAAGACATTCACAGACGCACGGCAGCGGAAATAATGGGAAAACTGCCGGAAGAGGTTTCCGCAGAAGAGCGCCGCAGCGCAAAGGCGGTGAACTTCGGACTGATATACGGAATGAGCGCGTTTGGCCTTGCAAAACAGTTGGGCATTGCCCGCGGAACAGCCAAAAATTACATGGATGCATATTTTGCCAGATATCCTGATATCGGAAGATACCTTAAGGACGTGGTTGATTCGGCAAAACGAGACGGGTTCGTGACCACTGTTTGCGGACGCCACATTCCGATTCCGGGAATAAATTCTTCGAATGCTATTGCCGCAAAAGCATCGGAACGTCAGGCAACCAACGCACCGATGCAAGGATCGTCTGCAGACATCATCACGAATGCCATGCTGGCGATTGATGAGGAAATATCAAAGAATTGGGCGCCAGGCGATATAAAAATGGTGCTGCAGGTTCACGATGAACTGGTATTTGATGTAAGAAGCGAATTGGAAGCTGAGGCCAAGGATATGATTATGAGGATTATGCCTCGCGCATATGATTTGGCGGTTCCTCTCGAGGTTGGCGTCGGAATTGCCAAAAATTGGGAACTTGCTCACTAAAAATACAGTTTTGCACGGGAACTGAACAAAATCCAAGTTGTCAAATGTAGCGAAATTGGAAATTTGTTCACCTTTGTCGTGTGCCGCGGTCCTCTGGAGCGCGGTTTTTTTTGTGTGTGCCGTAAGTTCGGCATTGATTAACGAACATCAATTTTTGCCTTTGGCGTATTCGCTAGCCTTTGGTAAAATGTTGATCCGTGTTATTTGCCGCTTGGCGCGAGTCTTACTATTTGTAGTTCTTGCATAAAGCGGGCGGGGAGTTCCCCGTATCTTCAATTACGGAAAGTTTCTGATGACTAAGTATATATTCGTGACGGGCGGTGTCGTATCTTCTCTCGGCAAGGGCATCGCAGCTGCGTCTTTGGCAGCAATCCTTGAGGCAAGAGGTCTTAAGGTAACGATGATCAAACTTGATCCGTACATCAATGTCGATCCTGGCACCATGAGCCCGACTCAGCACGGCGAAGTGTTTGTGACCGATGATGGCGCTGAAACCGATCTCGATCTTGGTCATTATGAGCGTTTCATCCGCACCAGGATGACCAGAAACAACAACCACACTACGGGCAAAATTTATTCGCAGGTGCTCAGAAAAGAGCGAAAGGGCGACTATCTCGGTGCGACCATACAGGTAATTCCGCACATAACCAATGAAATTAAGGATAGCGTTATTGCAGGCGGAGCTGGCCATGACGTGGCGATTGTTGAAATCGGCGGCACCGTCGGCGATATCGAATCGTTGCCGTTCCTTGAAGCTATAAGACAGCTTTCTACCGATGTAGGCCGCAATAATACAGCCTTCATGCATCTTACTTTGGTTCCGTATCTTCCGACATCTGGCGAGGTTAAGACCAAGCCGACACAGCACTCCGTAAAGGAATTGCTGTCTATCGGTATTCAGCCTGATGTGCTCGTGTGCCGTTCTGAATGCGAATTGCCTCTCAATGAACAAAAGAAGATCTCTTTGTTCTGCAATGTTCCAGAAAAAGCTGTCATCTCCCTTAAGGATGTCGATTCTATTTACAAGATTCCGCAGCTTTTGAAGTCTCAGGGTCTTGATCAATTCCTTGTTGAAAGATTTGGGTTGAATTGTCCTGAAGCCAATCTCGGCGAATGGGAACAGGTCATTTACAGACAGGCCAATTCTGTCGGCGAAGTAACAATCGGCATGGTCGGCAAGTATGTATCGCTTCCTGATGCGTACAAGTCCGTGAATGAGGCTTTGCATCACGGCGGTCTCAGCAACATGGTGAAGGTAAAAATTCGCTATATTGATTCCGAAGATCTCGAAAAGAACGGCACAGACGAACTGTCTCAGGTCGATGCGATTCTTGTTCCTGGCGGTTTTGGCAATCGCGGTATTGAAGGCAAGATTATGGCTGCCGAATATGCTCGCAAAAACAATGTTCCGTATCTCGGAATTTGCTTGGGCATGCAGATAGCAATTATTGAATTCGCAAGAAACGTGGTCGGCTGGAAAGACGCCAATTCCACGGAATTCAGCAAAGACTCGAAGCACCCAGTCATCGCGCTCATTACTGAATGGCTCGATGAAGAGGGCAATGTCGAACGCCGCAGCGAAACTTCCGATATGGGCGGCACCATGCGTCTTGGATCCCAGCTTTGCCACTTGACAGAAGGTTCCAAGGTTCGCGAAATGTACGGCAAACCAGATGTGTTCGAGCGTCATCGCCACCGTTATGAAGTAAATAATCGTTTTATCGATGACCTTTCCAAGGCAGGTCTGTCCATTACCGGCAAATCTACGGATAATAAGCTCGTTGAGATTATCGAAAATCCGAACCATCCTTGGTTTGTGGCTGTGCAGTTCCACCCTGAATTTACATCTACTCCGCGTGATGGGCACCCGTTGTTCTCGGGTTTCGTCAAGGCGGCGCAGGAATTTAAGAAAGGCCGCAAAAACGGCTAACTTATTAGTCTCCCGGTCGCTCCGGGAGGTTTTGTTGCAACAAATGTGTCATTAACTGTAAGGACAGAAAACAATGGCTAAAATCGTTAAAGTTATTGGTCGCGAAATCGTTGACTCCCGCGGTAACCCAACTGTAGAAGCAGACGTTATTCTTGATGACGGTTCTATGGGCCGCGCAGCAGTTCCGTCTGGTGCATCCACTGGTGTTCGCGAAGCTCTTGAACTCCGCGACGGCGACAAGTCCCGTTTCCTCGGAAAGGGCGTTCTTACCGCTGTTAAGAATGTTAACGAAATCCTCGGACCAGCTATCGTAGGCATGGACCCAACCCAGCAGCGCGCTATCGACCAGGTTATGCTTGATAAGGACGGAACTCCGTTCAAGAAGAACCTCGGCGCAAACGCTATTCTCGCTATTTCCTTGGCAGTTGCTAAGGCTGGCGCATTGGCTAAGAAGGTTCCTCTTTACGAGCACATTTCTGACCTTAACGGCACCCACGGCGTATATTCCATGCCACTTCCAATGATGAACATCATCAACGGCGGCGCACACGCAGCATGGTCCATGGATATGCAGGAATTCATGATTCAGCCAGTTGGCGCAAAGACTGTTCGCGAAGCTATCCGCATGGGCGCTGAAGTATTCCACAACCTCGCTAAGGTTCTCAAGTCTAAGAATCAGCCTACTACCGTTGGCGATGAAGGCGGTTATGCTCCTAAGCTCGGTTCCACCGCTGCTGCAATGGCTGCTATCAAAGAAGCTGTCGAAGCTGCAGGTTATGTATTCGGCAAGGACATCACCCTCGCTATGGACTGCGCTTCTTCCGAATTCTATGATGAAGCTTCCAAGCTCTACAAGATGAAGGCTGAAGGCAAGGATCTTACCTCCAACCAGCTCGCTGACTTCCTCGCTGACCTTTGCGATCAGTATCCAATCATCTCCATTGAAGATGGTCAGGCTGAAGGCGACTGGGACGGTTGGAAGTACCTCACCGACAAGATCGGCGGCCGCTGCCAGCTCGTTGGCGATGACCTGTTCGTTACCAACCCATCCATCCTCAAGGAAGGCATTGAAAAGGGCGTAGCTAACTCTATCCTCATCAAGGTTAACCAGATCGGTTCCCTTACCGAAACCCTCGACGCTATCGCAATGGCTCACAAGGCTGGCTACACTGCAGTTGTTTCTCACCGTTCTGGTGAAACCGAAGACAGCACCATCGCTGATATCGCTGTTGGTACTGCTGCTGGCCAGATCAAGACTGGTTCCCTCAGCCGTTCTGACCGTATGGCTAAGTACAACCAGCTCATCCGTATCGAAGAAGAGCTCGGTTCCGAAAAGGCTCCATACGCAGGTCGCAAGGCTGTTAAGGGTCAGAACTAATTAGTGTCTTTTTGACCGTTTGAGCGAAAACCGCGGCGGCTGCCGCGGTTTTTTTAAAGCTTGCCCAAATTTCATTTTGCGCAGATGTAGCTGTGCAAAATGAAATTTCGGAATTCGGATATTCGCAAATGCGTATTTTCACACTTGTTCTCTTTGCGCTGATGGTCGGCATGCTGTACCAGTTCTTTTACGGAAAAAATGGCTGGTATGACTACAAAAGATCGGTTATGGATAATTTGGCAAAAGAGCAGGATATTAAACTGCTTGTTGAGCGTAATAATCTCCGTCAGGCAGAAATTGACGATTTGAGAAACGGAACGGAAGGTATTGAAGAAGCTGCAAGGCTGGAACTTGGATACACGCTGCCTGAAGAAACTTTCGTACGTATTATTCCCAAGAACAGCGCCGAGTAACAGAGCATGATTATTGATGCCATCGTCCCTGCCGCCGGTATCGGCAGCCGCATGGGTGCCTCAGTACCCAAGCAATATTTGGATCTTTCGGGCGTAAGCGTTTTAGAGCGTACCATTAGGTTGCTGCTTTCTCTGCCTTCTGTCGGAAAAGTAATAGTCCCTCTTAAAGCGGATGACGATATTTTTGATACGCTGCCGATTGCATCGGAATCCCGCGTTGTCAGAACCGAGGGCGGAAAGGAACGAGTTGATTCAGTTTTGGCAGGTCTTCGTTTGGTATCGACCGAATGGGTTTTGGTTCACGATGCTGCAAGACCCTGCGTCGACCCTTCCGATATTCAAAGACTTATCGACGATGCTGTGCCGGTTGGCGGCGGCATTTTGGCCATGAAAACGCGCGACACGATGAAACGCGTGGGAGCTGACGGTGCCATTGAAGAAACCGTTGACAGAAGCTGTCTGTACCATGCCCTTACTCCTCAGCTGTTCAGAACTGCAGAATTGAATGCGGCTATCATCAGCGCACAGAAAGCCGGCATTTTGGTTACTGACGAATCATCGGCAATGGAGGCTGCTGGCTTTAGACCGCTGCCCGTAGAAGGCCGGCCCGACAATATCAAAATTACGAGACCTGGCGATCTTGAGCTGGCAGCATTTATTCTTTCAAAAAGGGGCGAACTCTGATGACATATCGAGTAGGGCACGGTTTTGACGTGCATCGTTTCGGCGGCGAAGGGCCGATACATATAGGCGGCGTCGCAATTCCGTACGAATCAGGTCTTATTGCCCATTCTGACGGCGACGTGGCGCTTCATGCGCTGACAGACGCTTTGTTGGGAGCCGCGGCGCTCGGCGACATCGGAAAACTGTATCCCGACAACGACAATAGATTCAAGGGAATAGACAGCAGAATATTGCTGCGTGACGCATACGCCAAGATTAGAGAAAAAGGTTACCGAGTTGTGAACGTCGATGTCACAATCATAGCCCAGGCGCCCAAGATGCGCCCGTTCATAGACGAAATGCGCAAGAATGTTGCTGAAGATTTGAATGTTGACATTGATGATGTGAACTTCAAAGCAACAACCACCGAGAAACTTGGATTCACAGGGCGCGGCGAAGGCATAGCAACGGAAGCGTGCGCGCTGCTTTGCAAAGAGATTTCATGATGCCGAAACTTTTACCGCCTTGGCTTAGAGAACTTTCAGAAACCCAGCAAGTAAGGCAAGAGGTCCTCGAGGCAATGGATCTTCCGCGAGAGCTGTTTGTGCCTGAATCGGTTTCAGATTCGTTCAGGGGCGATATTCTTACGTCAGTAGCGTTGCCTATAGGCATGGGGCAGACTATATCTCAGCCATCCACAGTGGCAAAAATGACTGAAGCCGTCATTTCCTGTTCTCCGAAGAAAGTGCTTGAAATAGGTACCGGTTCTGGATTTCAGACTGCGGTTTTGTGCCGGCTTGTTGAAAATGTGTTTACCATCGAAAGGATTACCAACATACAGTTAGATTCGATAAGACGCCTTTATAAGCTCGGAATCTATAATTTCAAGGCAATAGCCGGCGACGGTTACGAAGGTTGGCCGTCTCAGGCTCCGTTTGATGCGATCATGGTAACGGCTGCTGCGCCAGCAATTCCGCAAAAGCTGTTAGAACAGCTCGCTGAAGGCGGCGTGTTAGTCATGCCAGTCGGCGCAACTGATTCTCCCGATTCGCAGCAAGAATTGATTGTTGCAAAGAAAACGGAATCAAAAATCGTCACATCAAAACTTGGATTGGTAAATTTTGTGCCGTTGGTTCCCGGAATTCAATCTAATTAATTAAATGGAGCGTAAGCTCGTTTAGGACATATAAATGGTCAACCAAAAAGAAAACGCGGCAGGTTTATCCAAGAAGAATGGCGGAATGTTTCAGCGCATTTATGATTTTTGCATAAAACTCTCAAAGCACAGATTGGCTCCTGTTTTCTTGTGCGCGAATTCTTTTATCGAATCGATATTTTGGCCATTGCCGCCAGATGCTTTGCTGATTCCCATGTGTCTTGCCCGACCTAACAGGGCACTCGTGCTGGCGTTCTGGACGACGATATTTTCGGTTTTGGGCGCGATGATAGGTTATGGCCTGGGTTACTGGTTTTTTGATGGATTTTTGGGCGAGATCATCGCTAAGTTAGGTTACGGCAAGCATGTAGAGACGATCAAAGCATGGTTCGTTGATATGGGCATTTTGTTTGTGGCCATAGGTGCGTTTACTCCTATTCCGTATAAGGTTATCGCGTGGACGGTGGGCATGATGGCCGCAGCGGGACATGCCGACGTGCTGTCGCTTTCGGAACAGCTTTCTTTGGTGATGTTTGCGCTCGTTTCTTTTTTGGGCCGTGGTGCGAGATTTGGCATCGAGGCGGTATTTATACGCGCTGGCGGCGAAGCTATGGCCGACAAAGTACGCAAATACATAGACGCGATAGGCTGGGTTTGCGTGGTTTTGGTTGTAGTTGGTATCATTGTTTATAAAATTTGGGCTTAACGGTTTAACAGATGCTATTTGGACAGGGTCTTAAATTCAGCAGGACGGTGTGCGTTGCGGCAGCGATTGCTGTTGCAGGCGTGCCTCTTGCCGGATGTCAGTCTTTGTTTGGGTCTGCAGACAACCATTCGTCCGTGACCAGCCATCAGAGCAAGAAAAATCAGCATTCTCCGTCAAGCAGAAGCAGTGCTAAAAAACCGCAGCCGAAAGGCAAAAAGGATTCAAAAAAATCTGCACAGACAGGCAAAAAGTCCAATCAGTCCACCGCGCCGAAGCAACAGTATAAAGCTGAAGACTACTATAAAGTCCAAAAGGGCGACACTCTCTTTTCGATCGCGTTTTTGAACGGCATCGATTACAGATCTCTTGCTCTCATAAATAATTTGGATGCCAGAAATTGCGTGCTTTATCCTGGCCAGAAATTGATCGTCAGCATGGGCGAAATCGACCAGCGTAACGTTTATAGGGTAAAGCAAGGCGATACGATGTACAGTCTGTCGAGGAAATTCGGCATTCCGATAGATAAGCTTGCAGACAATAACCATATCTCTAAGCCATATACGCTAAATGCAGGACAATTGCTCGTAATTAATCCCGGAAAGCCTCTGTTCTTGCCGCCTTCGTCAGCCGAGAAAGTACATCAGAAACCGTACTCGGGATATTCGGCTCCGAAACTGCCTCCAAAAGAGAAACCTGTGGAAGTAGCATCGAAAGGCCAGGCAAGTTATGACAAAACGTCGCATTTGAGCTGGCTCTGGCCGACTTCTGGACTTGTGATAAGCAGTTTCTCTCAGGGCTCTCCCGGCAATACCGGCGTTAATATCAAAGGCAAGCGCGGACAGAAAATTGTTGCCGCGGCAGACGGAAAAGTCGTGTATGCGGGAAGCGCGCTTCGAGGATATGGGAAATTGATAATCATCAAGCACGGAGATGAGTATCTGTCTGCTTATGCGCATAATGACGCCATTCTCGTAAAAGAATTGCAGAACGTGAAAGCTGGTCAGCAGATTGCCAAGATGGGCGATACAGACAGCGACGTCGTCAATCTACATTTTGAGATTCGATTCCGCGGCAAATCGGTAGATCCCGCAAAATATCTTCCTAAACGCTGATGCCTTTGGATAAAGTGTGACGAATGTCCGCTTTTGTCGTCCAACGTGGTAAAATATCGCCAGTTACTGGGTTCGTCCCGATCATTGTTTCATCAGATCCAGCAAGGAAATATTCATGGAAAATCGTCCAATTCGCCGGGCGCTCATCAGCGTATCCGACAAGACTGGTATTGTTGAGTTCGCCAAAGCTCTGTCAGAGCGCGGAGTAGATATTCTGTCCACAGGCGGCACTGCCACGCTCCTTGCCAATTCGGGAGTTAAGGTTACCGAAGTAAGCGATTACACCGGCTTCCCTGAAATGATGGACGGACGCGTAAAAACGCTGCACCCTAAGGTCCACGGCGGTATCCTCGGTCGCCGCGGCATTGATGACGGCGTGATGTCAGAGCATGGCATTCAGCCGATCGATCTCGTTGTCGTAAATCTCTATCCTTTTGCCAAGACTGTTGCAGATCCTAATTGTCCGCTCGAGAAAGCAATCGAAAACATCGATATCGGCGGTCCTACCATGGTTCGCGCGGCGGCCAAGAACCACAAAGACGTTGCTATCGTGGTCAATGCAGGCGACTATGATCGCGTCATTGCTGAAATGGACGCGAACGGCAAGTCTCTTACGCTTGAGACCCGTTTTGATCTGGCGATTGCCGCATTCGAACACACGGCATGCTACGACGGAATGATCTCCAATTACTTCGGTACGATGGTTCCTTCTTACGGCATCAAAGATGAAGACGGTTCGGATAATTCTAAGTTCCCACGCACTGTAAATCTGCAGTACATCAAGAAGCAGGATATGCGCTATGGCGAGAACGGCCATCAGGCTGCTGCTTTCTATGTCGAAAAGGACAATGCCGAGGCTAATATTTCGACTGCCCGCCAGATTCAGGGCAAGGCTCTCTCTTACAACAATATTTCTGATACCGATGCGGCTCTTGAATGCGTAAAGCAGTTTGACGAGCCAGCATGCGTTATTGTCAAGCATGCAAATCCATGCGGCGTGGCATTGGGCAAAGATATTCTCGAGGCATATGAGAAAGCTTTCCGCACCGATCCGACTTCTGCATTCGGCGGCATCATCGCGTTTAACCGCGAACTTGACGAAGCGACTGCACAGAAGATTGTCGGCAATCAGTTCTGCGAAGTAATCATCGCTCCGGCTGTCAGCGAAGGCGCGGTGACTGCAGTGGCTGCCAAGAAGAACGTGCGTTTGCTTGAATGCGGATACTGGGAAAAGAAAAAAGCTCCTAGTTATGATTTCCGCCGCGTGAATGGCGGCATGCTGGTGCAGGAGCGAGATCTCGGCATGGTTGAGCTTGCAGATCTCAAAGTTGTGTCAAAGCGTCAGCCAACTCAGTCGGAACTTGAAGAACTTCTTTTCTGCTGGAAGGTTTGCAAATTCGTTAAATCAAACGCCATCGTTTATTCCAAGGATCGCATGACCATCGGCGTCGGCGCAGGTCAGATGAGCCGAGTATACTCAGCTGAAATTGCTGGAATAAAGGCTCAGCGAGAAGGGCTTGAGGTTAAGGGTTCGGTAATGGCATCTGATGCATTCTTCCCATTCCGCGACGGTGTGGACGCAGCGGCTGCTAACGGAATCGAGTGCGTAATTCACCCGGGCGGATCCGTTCGCGATGAAGAAGTAATCAAGGCTGCAGACGAACATAACATGGTTATGGTTCTGACCGGCATGAGACACTTCCGCCACTGATAGCCAATTGAAGTAAAATTTCGGCCGTTCGGATTCATTCTGGACGGCTTTTTTATTGCAATCCCTCAAATCTCGAAGGGGCTGTACTTTATGAAACAACAATAATCGGGAGAATAAGATGCGCGTCAAAAGAACCATTGTTGGTCTGAGCGTCTTGGCAGCAATAGCTGCATCAGCATGGATCGGCGGCATCTGTTATACAAAATTTGCTTATGACAAAGCCGTTACTAAGTTTCTCGTATCAGAGGGCAGCGGCTTTGACAAGAATCTTCTTCCAGGAGACAAGCCGTTTATAAGCGATCGATTCGAGATTGGATCCCGTAAAGATAGCAATTTTTCCAGTATCGGAATCATCATGGAAAATGAATACGGACTGGGAGAAATATCTTCGAACATAGTGTTCACGCAGGATTTTTATGAATATCTGTGGTGGAAAGATTCTACCGAACATCTGCTGAAGAGGCTGTTGTCAGACATTCGATACGATTATTCTCTGTGGGATCGAAAAGGTACTTTGCGAATCCATTCCGACGAAGGAAGCTTTGAAAACAATGGGGTAAAAGCTCGCTGGATGCCGATAGAACTCGAATCATCAAGTCTGTCTTCTTCTTGGACAGGCGAAGTAGGTGCAATATCAATTGACGACGGTGTAGATGTCTATAAGCTGGCGGGAGCCAAATTTACGGGTGCATGCGGTAACCGAGGCTGTTCTGAATTGAACTCCGGTTTTTCGGCAATCGGTGCTGTTACACCATTTGATGACGGCAAACTGATCACGGAAGGCATCGAATCTGGATACAAACATGTATGCGGGGAAAATCGCAAATGCGCTATAGATTTTGCATTTTCGGCAAAGAAAATGACTCTGCAGAAGGATGCCGACAAGAAGGCTGCATTCGTGATCGAAAATCCAGGCGTATCCGTTGATGCAAGGAATGTCGATTTTGGAGCAGTGTATGCTGCTTGCGGCATTAAGGATAAGTCGAGCAACAGTTTTGAAAGACTCCTGCTGTGCATAACTACAGATATAAACAAAGCCGGCATGCTGTTCAAAAAGGGATTGGAGTTTGAAATTTCATACACGGCTAAGGCTGACGGCGGGAACATAAAAGGAAATATTATTTACCGTATCGATGCTGACAATCCGCTAAAGGATCCTTGGGATGCGCTGATCCTCAGCAGTTCAATCACAGCAAATCTGCGGTTCAGCAAAGTGGCGGTTAATTACATGCCTGCGCTTAAAGAGTATGAAGATCTGTTTAAGAATTGGGATCCTGCCGCTTCAGAAATGGACGAGTACAGGTTCGACATAAAATGCGATATTGAACATTGCCTGGTCAACGGAATAGACGTAATGGAAGATGAGGTCGAAGAGGCCAAGTAATGTTACTGGAAAAAATTTAATTTAAAACGCCCGAATCCGCGTTGAGCGTATTCGGGCTGCTTATTTGGGTATTGGCTTGCGCAATATCAAGAGTTTTGCGATTTTATAACCTCGTAGACAAGCCAAGCGGTGTATGCAGAGTATGACAGAACCCACAATAAGCCGCTTTTCTTTCCGATAAGCCCGGATTCTCCTTTTTTGGGAAAGCCGAAGATAAACAAAGTTGCCGTCAGCGCAACAGTCAGACCCACGTCGCGGTAGCAGAATACCGGATCGAAGGTGAACGGCGATATGCTTCCTGCAATGCCGGTGACTGCGAGCGTGTTGAACAGGTTGGAACCTACGATATTGCCGACTGCGAGATCGTTGTTTCCTTTTCTTGCGGCGGTAATGGATGTTGCCAATTCAGGCAATGATGTGCCGATGGCGACGATCGTAAGACCGATAATCATTTCGCTTACATGCAGCGCAGTCGCAATGTTGACAGCTCCCCAAACGAGCGCTTTGGACGACAGCGCGAGAATGGCAAGGCCTCCGACAGTGTATGCTAAGGCCTTTTTGAGGCTCATGGATTTATCGATTTCTTCTTCGCATGCGGAATCTTCTTTTTTGGCCATAGCTATGCTGTAGGCCATGGAGGCGGCGAATATCGCAAGAAGAATAAAGGATTCGGTGCGAGTAAGATCTCCGTCAAGAAGCAATGCTGCTGCAATGATTGTCGTTACTGCCAGAATAGGCAGTTCTCTTTTGAATATTTGCTTGCGGACAAGAACAGGACTTATGAGAGCAGTAACGCCTAAAATAAGCGCAATGTTTGCGATATCAGAGCCGAAAGCATTGCCGAGGGCTATGCCCGGAGAATTGTCGAGCGCGGCGTTGGCCGAAACAAGCATTTCAGGTGCCGATGTGCCAAATCCGACTATGATCATGCCGATTATAAATTCAGATATGCCGAGGTGGCTTGCCGTTGCGGCAGCGCCCGTTACGAACCAATCGGAACTTTTGATGAGAAGGTACAGTCCGCCGACGATAGCTACGGCAGACAGAACAAGATTCCATGCATCCATGAATATGCCTCAGAGTATGGACAAACGTTTGGATTATAGCATTGGTAAAAAAAATATAAATATGACTAAATATTGCATGTATACAGCATGTTAGTAAATGTAATATGTTAATATATTGCATAACGTCATAAATATATATGAATATAGAGACTCAATCCTATGGCTAAAGCAAAATCTGTATATGTATGCTCAGAATGCGGGGCCGATTTTCCCAAATGGCAGGGACAATGCTCGGCCTGCGGCGCTTGGAATACCGTAAAAGAAATGAAATTGGCGTCTGAAACCATTTCTTCTGTTGCTGGTGCATCAAGCGTCGGCAAATTGAGACGAAGAGACGGTTTTGCGGGAACGCTGACATCCAAAGTGCAGAAACTGTCCGAGGTCTCGGTTGACGATCTTCCGAGATTTTCAACCGGTTTTTCGGAGTTTGACCGCGTGCTCGGCGGCGGCGTGATTCCGGGCGCCGCGGTTATTGTGGGCGGACATCCGGGCGCTGGCAAGAGCACGCTCCTGCTGCAGACTATGTGCAATTTGGCATCGCACAGCAGAGTGCTCTACATTACAGGCGAAGAATCATTGCAGCAAGTGGCAATGCGAGCCAAAAGACTTCGTCTGCCTATGAATGAATTGAATGTCGTTTCGGAAACTTCGATAGGCAACATCTGTGCATTCATCGAGCAATGTCAGCCGCAGGTCATTGTCATCGACTCCATTCAGGTAATGCAGCTTGACGAAATTCAATCAGCGCCGGGATCGGTCACGCAGGTCAGAGAGTGCGCGGCAGTCCTGACAAAAATTGCGAAAACGAGACAGATTGCCTGCTTCATGGTAGGCCATGTAACAAAAGAGGGCGCACTCGCAGGACCGAAAGTTTTGGAGCATTGCGTCGACTGTTCTGTATTGCTTGAAGGGGACAGCGACTCAAGATTCAGAACATTGAGATGCATGAAAAACCGATTCGGAGCAGTTAATGAACTGGGCGTGTTTGCCATGACCGAACTCGGCATGCGAGAGGTCAGCAATCCGTCTGCAATTTTTCTCAACCGTTCGAAAGAAGAAAGATCAGGATCGTGCGTCATGGTAGTGCGAGAGGGAACGCGTCCTCTTCTTGTAGAAATCCAGGCGCTCGTCGATGCTCCGCAGGGATCTGTCCCGAGGCGTCTGACGGTAGGCGTTGACTCAAACAGGCTTGCGATGCTCTTGGCCGTGCTGCATCGGCATGCCGGCGTTCATATGTCGGATCAAGATGTGTTCATAAATGCGGTAGGAGGCGTGAAAATCGAAGAGACTTCTATCGATTTGCCGCTTGCCATGGCCATGCTGTCAAGTTATCGCGACAGACCGCTGCCGCTTGACCTTATCTGCTTTGGCGAGGTGGGGCTTTCGGGAGAAATCAGACCTGTTCCATGCGGGCTTGAAAGGCTTGCTGAAGCGGCGAAGCACGGGTTCAAGCGAGCAATCGTTCCAAAAGATAATGCTCCGACCGCATCGCATCCTGTTCCAGGGCTTGAAGTTACGGCTGTTTCGAATATTGCCGAAATTGCTGAATTGGTCTGACAATATGCAAAAGAAAACAGCCCAATTGGGCTGTTTAATAGGAAATGTCCGCGCTCAGTCGCCGCACAGTGTTTCAAATTCTCGGCTTAGCAGTGCGATGTCGTCAGGATAATTCAGTTCGACAATGCGCTTGAGAGCGGTCATGCTCTCGATGTCGATTCCGATGCATTTAAGTCCTATCAGCCTGTTTCTCTTATATGCAGCTTCGCAATCCATCGAAATGGCAACGTCTTCCGACAAAATAACGTTAAGAGACAATTGTGTGGTCGATTCTGGCAGAATCCTGCCCTCTTCTGCTTCGAACAATGCGCCTTTTAGGGAAAAATCCAATACTTTTCCGGGATACTTTGTTCCTTCTGTTTCCAAAACGGCAGGCGACTCAAAAAGAACTCTGCCGAACTTTCTGCGCTCTTGTTCCATGGTCTTGATTCCTTACTTTTTGCTTTCAAGAGGCATTTTCATCAGATCGTCGAGCAATTGCAACGTAATAACAAGCCTGTCCTCCAATGAAAACCTTAGTTCGAGATTTTGTCCGACTTTTCCAAGATCTTCTTTGAACTGGTTAATATCGGTATTGGCGCTCAAGTCTGTCTCATCGGCGCCTTCGCCGTATTTGCTATCGAATTTCAGAAGTTCGTCGGTTGTTTTGTTGATTCGAGGAATAATTTTCTTCGCCAGGGAGAGTCGTTTTCCCGAAACTGTTTCCATTATCTGCACGATGCGCGGATATATGTCAAAGTGACCTCTGGACATGTAATCGATAACATCCTCGGTGAACTTTTTGATTTTGTCGCGCGGCGGCATTTCCTGATCGGTGCCCTCTACAACTGGATCGACCAAGGTACAGAATTGCAGAAGCAAGGACTCTCTTGCATCGAGCATATGATCGACGGATTTTAACTTGCCGGCCAGAAGCTGACGCGTTTTGTTTAGCTTCGTGATGATGTATTCGGCTGACATGAGCACCCCCTCGTTCTTTGTAATTTTTTCGCATTTTGTAATGCGTCATGGGCATCTATCATTAAAACCAATAAATCATTGCCGATCTATGCGATCGATTCTAGATCGCTACACGGATCTATATTTGGATCTTATTTGTGTGGATTTAGGCACACTTTGTCTGTGATAAAAACGCTCAATTTATATACTAAATTGCCAGATTAAAAATCCCTCCAGTCTGGAAGACTTGGAGGGATGGATGGTATGAACTCAGCGATGAGGCGGTGTTCAGTCTTCTATTTTTGACTTGTGGTACGCATCGTTCAGTTTGTCAAAATATGCCGCGCACTCGGAAGTTTCTTTGTGAGTAATCGAACTTACGATGAATATCACGAGACAGTTGACGATAAATCCCGGAACGAGTTCGTACAAACCAAGCAAATCTGCCTTGAAAGTGCTCCACAGAATAACGGTTGCCACGCCTGCGATGATTCCGCACAACGCTCCCGTAAGGTTCATTTTTCTCCAGAACAGAGACAGAAGGACGATTGGTCCGAAGGCTGCGCCAAATCCTGCCCATGCCCAAGACACAAGTCCGAGAACTGAACTGTTAGGGTCCATGGCAATAACCACCGCGATGACGGCAACAGCCAACAAAGTGAGACGGCCGCAGATAACGAGTTCTTTCTGTGATGCCTTAGGACGCAGATAGTGGTGATAAAAGTCTTCAGTCAGAGCAGACGAGGCAACGAGAAGCTGACAGGACAGGGTGCTCATGATTGCAGCGAGAATCGCAGACAGCAGAATACCGGCAATCCAAGGATTGAACAGGGATTTGCTGATAACAATGAACACGGTTTCTTCGTGCCCTTTTACGTTCAGATCGGCAAGTTCTGGATGCATGGCAACGTATGCTATGCCGAAAAAGCCAATGGCGCTTGCTCCTGCAAGGGTGATAATCATCCATGTAATGCATATTCTGCGAGATTTTGCCATCTGCTTAGAAGAATTTGCTGCCATGAATCTCACCAGGATATGCGGCTGACCCATGTAACCTAAGCCCCAGCCCAGGCAAGATATGAGCATGACAGTCGTTGCGACTGCAGAATCGCCACTGAAAAGATCGGCTGCCTGAGGTTTTACGGTTTTTATGGCCTCCATGGCTTCAGAAACGCCGCCGACAGCGACGATGAGCATGATAGGCGTCAGCATCAGAGCAAATGCCATAAGGGATGCCTGTATGGTATAGGTCCAGCTTACAGCCAAGAATCCTCCGATGAACACATAGGCTATCGTTGCCGCGCATCCAGCGTAGAGCGCATGTTCGTATTCCATGCCGAAAGTCTGAGAGAACAGTTTGGCGCCAGAAACCATGCCGGCTGCGCAATATACGACGAAGAACAGAAGAATGACTACCGCGGAAATGATGGCCAGCAGGTGGCGTTTGTCGCGAAAACGTTCGGTAAAATAATCTGGAAGCGTCAGCGAATTATTGGAGATTTCCGTGAAAACGCGCAGCCTTGACGCAATAAGTCTCCAGTTAAACCATGCGCCGATGGTAAGACCTACAGCTATCCAAGCTTCGCAGATACCTGAGAGGTAGAGGGCGCCAGGAAGTCCCAGGAGAAGCCACCCGCTCATATCGGAAGCGCCAGCGCTTAACGCGGTTACGAAACTTCCCAGGCGTCGGCCGCCCAAGATGTAATCAGATAAATTTTTGGTATAGCGGGAGGCAAGAATGCCGACCGCCAGCATTGCTACGATGTAAACAATGAAGGTTGTCGTTATGGACCAGTCCATTTCGGTAGTTCCCTGATTGTAAAATTAAAAGCGCATGCATGCGCACAAACTTGTGCATTTTACCGGATTGACTGCGAATCCCCAGCAATGGGCACTAGAGTTTGTCGAGTGACCGCTTGGTCGGGTATAATTTCATGGTTATTTTTTGGACGCGCTAGCGGGGTATTGCTGTGAAGAGATTGTTGGCTGTGGTGGCATTGGCTGCGGGTTTTGCCGCCAGTACGGGTGCGTGGGCTGAACCAGAGCAGGAGGCTCAGAGACCTGCCAACGCCGTGTCTCCCGATAAAGGCAAGATTATGTATGTCGTGGAGAACTCGGACTTTTACCTCAGAAACATTCCTAAGCAGAATGCTGTGGCAAGAGGAAGCGTAAAGGCTGGCGATCCGGTCAAGGTTCTCGCCGAACAGGGCGCATTCAGTTTTATTGAGGATCTCAAAGGTCGCCAGAAGTGGATTGAATCCAAATATCTTCAGGAAAGCGAAAGCAGCAAAGTGCAGGTTATGAACTTGCAGCGCATCAATGAAGAACTCAACAATAAACTCGCCAATATCGATACAGAACAGGCAAGAGAACTGAAGGTTCTGAAGCAGCAGTATGCCAAATTGGTATCCGATTACAAAGATGCCAAAGGAAAACTCGAAGAGCAGGGCAAAAAGATTGATTCCCTCAGCGCGCAGAATGAAGAACTGACTTCTCAGGTAGAAAATTCCGAACAGCAGATTCAGACTCATTGGGCAAAGATCGGAGCCATGCTAGTAGGCATCGGACTTATTCTCGGTGTTGTTATAGTTTACCTTCCGAAGCCGCACCGCCGCCGCAAAGATCCGTGGTGATTCGATAATCCCATAGGCGTTTTGGAGCAATCGGGAGAATGACGAATTGGCTGAACAAATAAAAAAACCCGAAGATTATCCTTCGTGGTGGGATATCAGATACTGGCCGATCAGACTGATATTTGCTTTGTTGCGCTTTAGCGTTGTTCTTCCGCTCCCGGTTTTATATTTTCTGGGGGACTGTGTAGGTTTTGGCATGCGCATCGTGCTCAGAAAGCGCGTAAAAATAGCCAAACGCAATCTTGAACTCTGTTTCCCGGACAAATCTTCCGAAGATATCCGAAAGATTCTGAAATCAAATTTTTCCTCGATGGGCCGCGCCATATTTGAAACAGGGATGGCATGGTATTGGTCGGACGAGCGGATCAGAAAGCACATGATAGTCTCTGACGAGACTGTGGCAAATATCAAAGCTTGGGCTTCGCAGGGGCAGGTAGTGCTGACATGCCATATGCTGGATCTAGAGATGCATGCCCGTCTTTACGGCATGATTCATCCTGGAGTAGGCGTATACAAGCCAAACTCCAATCCTGTCGTTGAATACGAGCAGACAAAAGGCCGCACTCGCGCCAATAAATACATGGTGAGCCATAAAAACTTAAAGGGCATCATTAAGGCTTTACGCGACGGCAATCCGATTTGGTATGCGGCGGATCAGGATTATCGGACCAAGAGCCGAGTTTTTGTGCCGTTTTTTGCGGTTCCGGATTGCCCTACGGTAACAGCTCCGTCAGTGCTTGGCCGGTTAAAGAACGTTGTCAGCATTCCAAGTTATGCGATAAGAATGCCAGGCGGCAAGTATAAATTGGTTGTTGAGCCGAAACTTGAAAATTTCCCGACAGGCGATGAAGTTAAGGATGCCAAAATATTCAATGAGTTCATTGAACGCGCGATTTTGGAGGCTCCTGACCAATACATGTGGGTTCATAGAAGATTCGCTACGCGCCCTAGTCCCGACATGCCAACATACTATTCTGATTCGATACAGAATATGCATAAAAAACCTTGGCAATACGATAATGCCTCTGAATCAGAGGACCGTTGTGATGCGGAAAACTCCAATTCGGCATGTGTTCGCGGCGAAAAATCTGGCGATCCATTGGTGAAAACAGGCGCAGGAAAAAATTTGAATGACGGGGACGCAAATGACACCAAATAAGAAAAATTTTGGCAGAGTTGTTAATGAAAACGAACTTGTCGAATTGGTAAGAGAAGCGCAGAAAAACGGAGAAAAAGTCGTGATGACGAACGGCTGCTTCGATATTCTGCACGCTGGGCATTGCCAATATCTTCGTCAGGCATCGGAGCTTGGTGACAGACTGATTGTTGCGGTTAACGATGATGCTTCGGTTTCTAGGCTTAAAGGTCCTACTCGCCCTATTAACAATCTTCAGGGACGCATGGACGTGCTGGCGTCGCTTGCCGCTGTCGATTGGGTTGTTGATTTTAGCGAAGATACCCCGCAAAGGCTGATTGCAAGAGTTTTGCCCGACATTCTCGTAAAAGGCGGAGATTATCGCCCTGAAGAAATTGCAGGCGGTCAAGAAGTTGTTGCAGCTGGCGGCGAAGTGAAAATACTTTCTTTTAAGGACGGATGTTCGACAACGTCTGTCATCAAAAAAATACAGAACTCCTGATGGAGTTCTGCGATAAGGCATCATTGGTTCTGGTAACAAAAGCTCGATATGCATTGCTTATGCGCCAGTAGAATGATGCCATGTTTTCAGGCATTCCCGCTTATTACATTTCGGAAAGAGCGCTGTCGATTTTCTCGATAAGGGCTTTCTTGTCTGAGTCGCTGGCTTTTCCCGAAGCAATCTTATTTTTGAGATCTGCAAGCATGGCTTTGTCGCCTGAGGTGATTAGGGCATTGACTACGACTGTTCGCCCGATCGCCAGATAATTGTCATCGAGAGCCTTTGATTTAAGCAGATCGACGATATCTGATTCTTTATACCACGAGGCCGCTTTTATCTGTGGAGCATCTCGAAGTTTTGCTAAATCCATTTGAGATGCAAATACCCAAGACAGATTCTGCGATGGGGTGTTTTTGGCGTAGTCCATCCATACGGCAAATATTTTTTCATCGCCTTTTTGCATCCACCAATCTGCAATGCCTGCGGCGCAATACTCAAAACCTTTATTTTTGAGCATATCGAGCGCAGGTTCCAGGAACTTGTAGTCGGCTATAGTGCCGAGCTGCTTGCAGACGAGTTCTCGGTTGTCCTTTGATTTGTCTTGGGTAAGCATGGAATATAGGTAATCCATGGCTCCGTCTAGTTTCATGGCACCTGTTGCGAGTATGATATTGAGTGCGACTCTACCTCTAACTTCGGCGCTGTCAGAATTCATATGTCCTTTTATCGCCTTCCACAGTTCAGGTTCATCAACCATGAATTCGCGTACGGCATGTATGGCCGTGTCGAGAACAGCAGGATCTTTTTCGGATGCGATGAGAACTGCAACTTCCTTTAATTGTTTTTCGCTCTGTTATGAAGGAGTATTGATCCTATAATAAACTTTTGTAGTCTTAATAAAAATTAA
>JAZQPH010000093.1:0-1798 GCA_045628385.1 Succinivibrionaceae bacterium | reverse complement strand
CCCGATGCCAGCTTGGCCGAGGGTATTTTGATTTCAAATTTATTGCCTGTTTCTTTGGCAAAAGAATAAGAGACGGAAATCGCTTCCCACTCAAGATTTAGCCCGGTGGACAATTCCTGACGGCCTGCCGGAATATTCATGACAAAGGAAGATTTTCTTAAGATATCGGGGCGCTTCTCCAAAATAAATTGCAAAGCCGAAACCGCCCAATGATCTTTTATCGGCATATTCTCGGACAAATCCATTGCGTCTTCGGAATCATATTCCGTTTCAGGTTCCGATGCGCCTGACGCCCATGACGGAATGCATAAGGCAGGGACGGCAGACAGGATAAACACAGCCTTGGTGAAATTCATGCTCATGACGGCAACCTCGAATTTAGAGAGCAAAAAACCCCTGCAGTGCATACAGGGGTTAACTTCTATAGCATGTCGCTCAAGAATTATCAGAACAGCTTAAGAGACTGTTCGACGACATTCTCGACGGTAAATCCGAATTCCTTGAAGAGAACTTCCGCAGGAGCCGATTCGCCGAAACAATCCATGCCGACGACCTTGCCGTCGAGACCGACATACTTGTACCAAAAATCGGTCTGGCCTGCTTCAATGGCTACGCGGCGGCGCACGCCTGCAGGAAGCACGGACTCGCGGTATGTCGCATCCTGGGCATCAAACACATTGGTGTTAGGCATGGAAACGACGCGAACTTTTTTGCCCTTCGCGGCAAGCTCGGCAGAAGCCTTCATCGCAAGTTCAACTTCGGAACCGGACGCGATATAGATGAGATCAGGCTGACCATCGCAATCCTTCAGGACATATCCGCCCTTGAATGCATTCTTGACCTGCTCTTCGGTGCGTTCCTGCTGAGCCAAACCCTGACGGGTGAAAATGAGCGAGCTCGGACCGTCTTTGCGATCGATTGCGGCTTTCCAGGCAATCGCGGATTCAACCTGATCGCACGGACGCCATACGCTCATGTTCGGCGTAATGCGCAAAGAAGAAGTCTGTTCAACAGGCTGATGGGTCGGGCCGTCTTCGCCAAGACCGATGGAGTCGTGGGTATAAACAAAGATGACCGGAAGCTTCATGAGAGCTGCCATGCGAACCGCATTCTTGGCATATTCCATGAACATGAGGAATGTCGCGCCGTATGGGCGGAAACCGCCATGAAGCTGCACGCCGTTCATGATGGCGCTCATCGCGAATTCACGCACGCCATAGTGCACGTAATTGCCGGACGCATCATCTGCGGTAATGGATTTTGAAGACTTATGGAATGTGAGGTTGCTTGGAGCCAAGTCAGCTGAACCGCCGAGCAGTTCAGGAACGACTGCGCCATAGGCATCAAGCGCGTTCTGGCTTGCCTTGCGGGTTGCGACCTTAGCTGGATTGCTGCAAAGCGTCTTGATGTATTCATTGGACTTAGCTTCCCAATCGGCAGGAAGTTCGCCCTTCATGCGGCGGGAATATTCTGCGGCGAGTTCAGGATATGCCTCTTTGTATGCTTCAAACAGCGTATTCCAGTACGCGCGGGACTTTGAACCCTGAGCGGTGCAATCCCACTCGTCGTAATATTCCTGAGGAACTTCGAACGGACCATAATTCCAGCCGAGCTTTTTCTTGGCGGCAACGATGCCCTCGTCGCCGAGAGGAGAACCGTGAACGCCCGCGGTGCCTTCCTTAGGTGCTCCGAAACCGATAACGGTCTTGCAGCAGATTACGGAAGGACGCGAAGTTTCGGCCTGAGCTTTATCGATCGCCTCAGCGATGGCGTTTGCATCATGGCCGTCGATTTCCTG
>JAZQPH010000092.1:0-3140 GCA_045628385.1 Succinivibrionaceae bacterium | reverse complement strand
ACGGATATCGGATTCGGTCCAGTTTGCGTCTTCGTTTTTGGCATCTGCGGCCTTGATATAGGCAACAATCTGATCCGCGCGCATAACCTTTGACTTGACATCAGCAGGCGCATTCTTGTCGTTCAATACAGTTTTCGGATTAGCAAGAACAACCATTGAAAGGTAATTCTGGGAAAAAGTGCTTTCGAAGATCTTTTGAGTCAAAATGTTGGTTTTGGCCTCGAAGCGGACTTCCTTGAGGACATTCAAGTGACGTTCATTCTGCGTTACCGGAGAATAGATGCCCTCCTTCTTGTAACGCTTGCCAAAACTCATATGGCGAATAAAGTTACCCTTTTCGTCAATTTCAATGTCGCCATAAAGATTCTTACATTCGATTACAAAAATATGCTGACGGGTCATCACAAGAAAATCTATCTGCGCAGACAATCCATTCTTTTCAAGATAGATATCGTGCAGCACGTACATATCCAGGCCGCTATTCTTCAGTTCGAAAACAATCTGACGTTCCCCGTAAAGACCTGCTTCGGCCGCGGCAATCTGTTCCTCGATTTCATTCTTCAGATCACCAGATGCATTAGCGGACAAAGCCTTCATCTTTTCGATGAATTCTTCTGCATTGCTCTTTTCTTTAAGGAATACAGGACCAAAGTGCTTATTGAAAATGGAATCTAGGATGGACATAGGGATAATATAAGTTAAGATTTCTTGAAAAGGCAATAGAGGTAAAAAAATTGACCTCTATTGGATATTACAATAAAACACTTTCCTGTTCCAGCATTTTACCCTGTTTTCGGCATTCTTCCATAAGGTCTTTTAACTGCGAGTCAGGGAATCCATTTTCCATGAATTTTGCCCAGAGATTTTCAAACATGGCATGCTGATTATCTTTTGCCCAAAGGTCCTTATTGCCGAACTTTTCAAACACACTCTTCCAATTCGGCATCCAATACCATTGAGCCTCTGGCAAAACATTCTTTAAATTGGCATAATTGCTTATACCGACAGCATCGTAATCAGGAAAGTGCCACACCGATGCAAATGTGCTTTGTTTAATCCAATTAAGGACCCTTTCCGAGAGGTTTCCAGCATAGTAGAGGACTACGCCTGTAAAATCCGCAGGAAGCCATTTCAAATCATCTATCAGCTGTTGATTTTCCACTAGCATTAAAGAGGCTGAACACTGAACACCAAAGTTGTTGTCGCTAATGGGTAAAGAGAAACAGCCCAAACTCGCTGTCAACAAGGATACGTCAACTCCATTGACGATTACATTCTCGCCCACAGCCTTGCAAATACAATAGGTATAGTCTAGAGTTGTTTCGCCGATTTTAGTATCTTGATTTACAGCAAGATTCTTAACTCTATTCGGCAAACTATCCAGATTGTCAATTTGGGGTTCCAAACGTTTGATTTCTAATTCAAGAATTCTTGCATTAACAATCTTCAGACATTTTCCACGCCCAGCCTTTTCTTCAATAAGAAAGCCTCGAGACTCCCCCATATTTAATAGTTCACGATATGTACTCGCTGATATTGCGGAACTATTCAAGGATCCATCTCTTTGTATGCGTTTGAAGATGTTCAACAGCACTTCATTATTCATGCAGAAACCTCCTCAATCACATTCTCTGAACGCTTAAGTTCTTCAAAAATTTGCCATTGTTTGCGTGTAACCACATTCTTGTTATTTCGTTTAACAATGGATACGCAATATCGAACAGTATTTTGAGGCGTCGGGGAAGCAAATAGCAAGTTAAATCCGAATTCCTTTGCAGTTGCAATCAAATTCTTCTGATTTTCATCATCAATACTTGCCGCTTCATCTAAGTAGCATACAGACACGATTCGTTTATTTCTTGAACTCATCTTGAAGAGTAATGCCAAACCAAATATCAATTTGGCCATAAGAACAGTACCATTTGAACCAATCTGAGACAAGTCTGTATAATTCAGAAGTTTGCCGCCTTTTTTACAAACACCAAAAGAAAGATTGAATAAGTGTTCAAGTTTCATGCTTCCGTTGACATCACAAAAACGAAGCAATTCATTCTTGGCTTTTTCTATTTCTGCGTTACCAGATTCACTGTTATTTACAGAGAAATCAAAAAGTGTCGGATTTTCATCGGTTGAAGCGAACTTTGCGAAAGTTCTCACAGCTTCCAAAATCGGTTCTGGCACAATGTCTACAGAAAGTTGTTCAAGGTCGCTAACTCTACGTTTTCTAACTAGACTATTAAAATCCTTTAATTCCAATTCAAAGTTGTCAAACTTAGAGCTAAATTCACGTAATACACTTGAAACGCTGGCAATTGCCGTTCTCATCAAATTCTGAATGGCTTGATTTTCATTTTCAAGATTATTAGCAAAGCCAACAATTTTCGTAATCTGTTCGTCTTCAGTATCCTGGCCCTGATATTTTGTAAAGCCATTGCTGAACAGATCACTTAGAATTTCTTTAACACGGCCACTAGCATTTTTTAATTCAAAGCAATCTGCAGATTGTTCCTGCAATTTATCTTTAAGACAACCAAGAATATCACCATCATAGAAGAATTCATCATGAGGCAATTGAATTGCAAATTCAATATCAGACTGCATGTCAATGCGATAGCGTTTCTTTTCTTCTATAGCTTCATTTTGTTGCTTAAGTTCTCTCTGTTTATCCACAAGAGCAGAGCGCTTATCATCAAGATCTCGTTCATCAAGAGTGAGACGTTCGTCTTCAGCGTCATTCTCTTTCAATTGGTCTTGTAGAGATTGCTTATCTGCATTGCGTTCGGCTTCGTTCTTTCGCAAATCAGTCAGTTCTTCATAATCACGCAGTTCCTGTTGTGCCGCGCTTAGTTCTCTACGCAGAGTAGCCAATTCCTGCTGTCCTTTTTCTAGATCAGCAAGTAAACGAAGCTGTTCTTGCAAACGAAGTAATTCCTGTTGATTAGCAACAATTTCTTCCTGGATTTCTTCAATAGAACGGCCTCTATATGCAATTTTGACTTGTTCTCGATTCAGTAACAAACCGTTAAAGCAAATTGATTCTCCTTGGTTGCTAATTTCGTTCTTGAACCAACTAGCAAAGGATTGAACATCACCAATAGATTCTACATCCATATCAAGAATGCGTCCATTCAACAGACCAT
>JAZQPH010000091.1:0-7067 GCA_045628385.1 Succinivibrionaceae bacterium | reverse complement strand
CACCGCGATGACGCCCGCATAGCCGAGCTCTTCGGCCAAAATGGCAAACACGAAGTCAGTGTGGGCTTCGGGCAGATATTCCATTTTCTGCACGCTGTTTCCGAGTCCTTCTCCCCAAAAACCTCCGCGCCCGAAAGCCATGAGCGACTGCGTCAGCTGGTAGCCCTTGCCGAAAGGATCATTCCAAGGATCCAAAAATGTGGTCATGCGCAGCAGACGGTACGGTTCGAGCAATGCAAAAAGCCCGAGGATGGTGACAATAGCCGCGACGACCATGCCATATATGTACAAATTGGATCCGCCGATGAACAGCATCCCCATAAACAGCGCAGAAAGCACAGACAGGGTGCCGAAATCAGGCTGCAGCAGCAAAAGCATGCCGGCAAGAGCGAGAAGCGCGCCCAATTTCACAAACGACCGGACTTTTTTCATCTCGCCGTGTTTTCTTGCCAGAAAATCCGCCAGAAATATAACCCAAAAAAGTTTCATGAATTCGGCGGGCTGGATATTCATGAATCCCAAATTTATCCAGCGCTTGGCGCTGTTTATTCTTGAGCCGACGCACAGCACGAGCACCAGTCCCAAAAGACCGAGGAGAAGCAGCGAAGGCCCCGACTTGCGATAAAAATCGCCGGAAAGCGACAGCGCGCAAATCCCCGCGCAGCCTGCAAACGTGATGGCAAGAATGTCGCGCCACACGAAGAAAAATTTGCTGCCGTACTTGCTCTCCGCCTGCATGACCGATGCGGAAAAAACCATGATAAAGCCGATGCATATCAGGCTGATTGCCAAAAATAACAGCTGCCTGTCGTAGAACACAGGCTTTTTTTCTTCCGATCCAAACATGCTTTATGCCTTGCCAGCCATTTGGCGGACGAGTTCTTCAAACACGTCGCCTCTGTGCTCAAAACTTCTGAACTGATCCATGCTTGCGCAGGCAGGAGCCAATAAAACCGCATCTCCTGGCCTTGCCTCCGAAGCTGCCATTTTGAGAGCATCTTCCATTGTCTCGAGATCGGCGCCGCCGTGGCCCAGTTTCAAAAGCGCGGCTTTGTCTCTTCCGTAGCAGTACATGCGCCTGATTTCGCGACCCAGAAGTTCTCCTATCGGCGAAAAATCCTGACCCTTGCCGATGCCGCCCGCAAGAAGAAGGATGTCTCCTTTAAGACCGTCAGCAAGCCCCGACACCGCGGCAAGCGTGGAGCCGACGTTGGTAGCCTTTGAGTCGTTGTAATAGCGGACGCCGCCTATTTCGGCAATAAATCTGCACCTGTGCGGCAAGCCCGCAAATTCTTTGAGCGCCTTAACCTGCGCATCTTCAGAAATGCCCGCAAAATCAGCCAAAGCCATGGCCGCAAGCGCATTCATGGCATTGTGTCTGCCAGCGATAATCATGTCGGACACTTTCATGACCGGGCGTCCCGACTTCGACAGATATTTGTCGCCGTCTTTTTCGGCAAGACCGTAGGAATCGGAATTTCCGCCGAACGTGGCATCCGGCTTGCGATCTTCAGGCATGGTTCGCGCGTCTTCGCGGTTGGCGACGATTTTCTGCGCCCCGCAGTGAATTATTTTTTTGGCGGCCGCATACTTTTCGATATCGAACTCGTAACGGTCCATGTGATCTTCGGTGACGTTCAAAATCGCGCAGGCGCAGGCTTTGAGCGATTTAGTCGTTTCGAGCTGGAAACTCGAAAGCTCAAGCACGTAGAGATCGCACTCTTTTTCGAGCAGATCGAGAGCCGGTATGCCGATGTTGCCGCCGACTCCGACGCGCATGCCCGCCTTTTCCGCCATAAGGCCCACAAGCGTCGTCACCGTGCTTTTGCCGTTGGCGCCGGTGATGCCGACGACAGGCGCTTTGGCTTCGCGCACAAACAGCTCGATGTCGCCGATAACTTCGGCCCCGCATTCGGCAGCATGCTTGATTGCAGGCTCATAAACGGGAACGCCCGGGCCCGTGACCAAAGTTTTTGCCGCGGCAAATTCGTCTTTGAAAGAATCAAACGATCCGCTTCTGAATTCAGCTCCCTCTGGAAGTTTTGCAAGAAGCGGAGGATTTTCGCGGCTGTCGACGACAAGCGGACGAATTCCTTTTGCAAGCAGGTACTTTACAGCGCTCAGGTTGCTAAGACCCAAACCCACGACGATCGTATCAAATGCCATTTGCCGTTTACCTCAGCTTGAGAGTCAGAAGACCGAAAAGAACCAGCACGAACGTAATGATCCAAAAACGCACTATGACGCGCGGCTCAGGCCATCCCGACAGTTCAAAATGGTGGTGAATCGGCGCCATCTTGAAGAAACGCTTGCCGCCGGTTCTCTTGAAATACCAAACCTGGAGCATGACCGAGAGCGTTTCTGCGACAAAAACGCCGCCCATGATGAACAAAAGAAATTCCTGACGGATCAGCACGGAAATGACTCCGAGCAAAGCGCCAAGGGTCAGCGAACCGACATCGCCCATGAACACGAGCGCAGGATAGGTGTTAAACCACAAAAATCCGATCGACGCGCCGATGATCGCGGTGCACACGACCGTAACCTCCGCAGCCTGCGCCACATAGGGAATATTCAGATAATTTGCAAAAGTCACATTGCCCGTAAGCCAGGCAACAAGCGCAAAGGCCAGCGCGACAAGAGCCGTCGGCACGATCGCAAGCCCGTCCAGGCCGTCTGTAAGATTGACGGCATTGGAAGAACCGACGATGACGCAAATCACGAGCGGGATAAAAATGAACCAGGACAGGCTAGGCATGAACGCTTTGAAGAACGGCACGACCAGCGTGGTTTCCGCGGAAGTCGGCGCCGTAAAGTACAGCCAGCAGGCAATGATCGCCGCAGAAGCGAGCTGACCCAGAAGTTTGCCTCTCGGCGACAGACCGTCTGAGTTCTTTTTGCTGATCTTAAGATAATCGTCGGCAAAACCGATGGCGCCGAACGACGCGACAGAAAACAGAATCACCCAGACGTACATGTTGCGAAGTTCGCCCCACAGAAGCGTCGACACCGCGATGGAACCCAGAATCATGATGCCGCCCATCGTCGGCGTGCCCTGCTTTTTAAGATGCGACTGCGGACCGTCATCGCGCACCATCTGGCCGTATTTGAGCTTATGAAGGAAGGCTATTGTCCTCGGGCCGATCACAATCGAAACCACAAGAGCCGTCAGAATCGCCATGGCCGCTCTGAAAGACAGATAGGAAACGACGTTAAACCCCGTCGATACGTTGCGAGTCAGCCACTCGCCCAGCAAAACTAGCATAATGAGCCTCTGAGAAAATCAAGAACTTCGTGCATGCGCATTCCATGCGACCCCTTCACAAGAACGGCTGCGCCCGGACGTTCTTCCAGAAAACGAGGCAACATTTTATACAACTCCTCTCGCGACGCAAAACTTGCGCCCTTTGCCCCAGCCGCGCGGGCGGCATGTTCCATGAGCGGTCCGAGCGTAAGAAGATCGTCTATCGGAGACTCCGCGACCCATCTGCCCACCTCGGCATGCAATTCGGCGGCTTTCTCGCCAAGTTCGCCCATATCGCCGAGAATCATGACTTTGCGTCCGGGAAGCGACGACAGATAATCGACTGCGGCGCGCACCGCGTTGACCGAAGCGTTGTAGGCATCGTCGATGAGCCTGTAGCCGCCGACGGTCTCGGCGCGCAGCCTGCCGACTCTCGGCACGCAATTTTCAAGACCCTGCTTTATCGAAGCCGCGCTGACGCCCGCATAGTGGGCGGCTGCGGCGGCAGCGCAGGCATTTAGGACATTGTGTCTGCCAGGGACCTTGAGCGATACCTTGAAAGAGTCACCCGGAAGATGCAGCGTAAACGAGCAGAATCCCGTTTCGTCGGACGAGATTTCCGAAGGATAAACATCGCAGGAAGAAGAACTGCCGAACAGAGCCTTTGCTACGGCATTTTCGATCTTCGAAGCGGCAAAATCGCCCGCAAATTCGCTGTCGCCGCAGAATATCGCAGTCCCGCCTTTCTTAAGTCCTTCGTACGCTTCGCTCTTTGCTTCAAATACGCCCCTTAAGGACCCGAATCCCTCAAGGTGAGCATATCCGACGTTATTGATGACGACGACGTCGGGAGAAACGAGCGGAGCTATGTACCTAAGTTCGCCCGGATGGTTGGTGCCCATTTCGATGACGGCAAGATCCAATCCTTTTTCCATCCTGAGCATGGTAAGAGGAGCGCCGATGTCATTGTTGAAGTTGCCGTCGGTAGCCATTGCCCTGCCTTCTTCGGAACATATCGACAGCAGCATGTCTTTGACGGAAGTTTTGCCGCAGGTGCCCGTGACGCCTATGACTTTTGGGTTGCAGACGTCACGGACGGCTTTTGCAAGAAGGCCCAAAGCAATGCGCGTGTCATCAACAAGAATGTAGGAAATGCCGTCGACATCTGGCTTGCGGCTCACAAGCAGCGCGCGCGCGCCAGCATCTTTGACCTGCGAACAAAAATCGTGAGCGTCGAATCTCTCGCCTTTGAGCGCCACGAACAGGTCGTCGGCTCCGATTTTTCTCGAATCCGTGGATACCCCTTTAATCATGGCATCGTCGCCCACAAGCTTGCCGCCGACATGGCGGGCAGCTTCGCTCAGCATCATCGGAATCATAGATCCAAAATCTCCCTGACCGTTTCTTGGTCGCTAAAATGCCGGCGTTCGGCGCCGACTATCTGATAATCTTCGTGCCCCTTGCCCGCGATCAAAACGGCATCGCCGTCCGAACACGATTTGACGGCCTTTTCTATGGCCTGCTTTCTGTCGTGCACCACGGAAAAGTTATTTCTGCCCGATATGCCAGAAATCATGTCCCTGACGATCGCCTCGGGATCTTCGGTTCGCGGATTGTCGTCCGTAATAATCAGCTCGTCGCAGATGTCGAGCGCGGTCTTTGCCATAATCGGACGCTTGGTTTTGTCGCGATCGCCGCCGCATCCGAGCACCGCCACCACTTTTCCCGAAACATGCTCCCTGGCGGCTGCGGCCGCTTTCTCCACGCCGTCGGGAGTGTGAGCATAATCGACGAGACAAAGCGGCGAATCAGGAGTTTTAAACAGTTCCATGCGCCCTGAAAGAGGCTTCAGCCCCTCCAAAAGTCGAGGATCTAGCCTTTTCCCGAGCATGGACTCGGCAAGCGCCAAAGCCATGACCGCATTCATTACGTTGAAGGCGCCGATGAGCGGAAGATTCAAAGCCGCCGATTCCTGCCCGCGGCAAAGAACAAAAGACGTTCCCGCCCCCGTGGCCTTTATGCCGCTAACCTGATAAGCTCCTCGGCTTCCCATGAGCACGGCTCTGTCTCCCGCCGCGTCCGCAAGATTTTTGGCGATTTCTGGATCATCAGCGTTAAGGACGGAAGGAACGCCGCCATGATTCAGAATAAATCCGCGCTTTACGGCAAAGTACTCCTCCATGGTTCCGTGGAAGTCCAGATGATCCTGCGTGAAGTTAGTAAAAGCCGTTGCCGCAAAGGTCACTCCGTCGATTCGGCCCTGGGCAATGCCGTGGCTCGAAACTTCCATGGCGACGTGGGTCGCGCCTGCTTCCTTCATCGCCAAAAGAGTCTGCTGAATCTCGATGGGTCCCGGAGTCGTATTGACCGAAGGAACCAAATGGCCGACGAAACCGTTTCCCACCGTGCCGATGACGCCGCATTTTCCGCCAGCCGCGTCGATAAGCTGCGCAAGATACCAGGATGTTGAACTTTTGCCGTTAGTTCCCGTGATGCCCGCGACCTTGAGGCCGTTTGCCGACGGATCGCCGAAAAAGGCTGCCGCCATGGCCGGAAGTTTCTTTCGCAAACCGCAAACGCCGAAAGATTTTGCCGGCGTGACGGGTTCAAAACCGTCGCCCGATTCGTAGATCACGACGCCCGCGTCCGTCTTGCCGATAAAAGCTCTTCCGTCGCAAACCTCGCCAGGAAAAGCGATAAAAGCGTCATTCCGACCTGCTTTGCGGCTGTCGCAGGTAATTGACGCAACCTGCGTGTCGTCAAAACACGCCGCACCGCCTGCCGCTATAGCCATGCACTTAAGATTTGCCATACACATCTTCCTTTGAGCTTACTTCTTGGCTCCGGCGGACAGTTCGTCAGGAGGCACGTTATACAGCTGAAGAGCTGCCGACATGACTTCATGAAACAGCGGGCCTGCAACCATGCCTCCGTAAAATCCGCCTTTAGTCGGCTTGTTGACCATCGCAACCAGCACAAATCTCGGTTTTGATGCCGGCGCAAAACCTACGAACGTACCCACGTAATCTTTGCCGTATCCGCCGCGGACCGCGACTTTGGCCGTGCCCGTTTTTCCCGCAACGGAATAGCCTGCGATCTTGGATTGTTTGCCGGTGCCGGCTTCGACCACAGCACGCAGGGAATCAACCATCTGCTTCATCAATTTCTCGTCAGCGACGCGCATTCCTTCGGGATATTCGCTTGGATCCAGTTTCAGGATCGAAAGCGGCTTGCGCACGCCGAAGTTGGCAAGCGTCGTGTATGCCGCCGCGATCTGCAAAGGAGAAACGCGCAGGCCGTAGCCATATCCGAGAGTTGCCTTTTCGATTTCCGACCAGCGGCTTCTGCTCGGAAGCATGCCGGGGGCTTCGCCGACCAGCCCCAGTTCCTGAGGATCGCCGAGTCCGAATTTCCTGAGCCCATCCATGACTTCCGACGGATTCATGCGCATCGTTATGCGCGCCATGCCTGTGTTCGATGAAAATCTGATGATGTCGTTGAGAGTTCCCGTATTCATCTTGTGCGAGTCCGTGATGAGCTTGCCCATCACTTGGAATGAACGCGTATCGAATACTTCGCGCCAGTTGGTGATTCCTTTTGAAAGCGCAATCGACGCAATAAGCGGCTTGACCGTAGAGCCTGGCTCATACGTGTCGGTGATTACTCTGTTTCTTGCTTTGTAGCTTTCGTATGTTTCAAGAGCATTCGGATTAAAAGAAGGCGCATTGACCATAACCAGAATTTCGCCTGATATCGCGTCGACGAGAATCAAAGATATGGATTCGGCGCCGCGCTCGTCCATTGCAGACTTCACGGCGGCATA
>JAZQPH010000090.1:0-8451 GCA_045628385.1 Succinivibrionaceae bacterium | reverse complement strand
TTTCTTCTGTCATTATCACCCCGGGCTACGCCATGTCTGTTGCTCAGGCGCACTACCCTGTTGCCGAGCTCACCAAGAAGCTCCGCGATATGGGCGTTAACGTTCGTTTCGGCATTCACCCGGTTGCCGGACGTCTGCCTGGACACATGAACGTTCTTCTTGCTGAAGCCAACGTTCCGTACGATATCGTTCTTGAAATGGATGAAATCAACGAAGATTTCGGCGAAACCGATACCGTTCTCGTTATCGGCGCGAACGATACCGTTAACCCGGCAGCTTCTGAAAATCCGTCAAGCCCTATCTACGGCATGCCGGTTCTTGAAGTATGGAATGCTCAGAACGTCGTCGTGTTCAAGCGAAGCATGAATGCAGGCTATGCAGGCGTTCAGAACCCTCTGTTCTTCAAAGAAAACACCACGATGTGCTTCGGCGACGCCAAGGCTACCGTTAATGAGATTCTTTCTCACTTCTAAGCAAAAGACATTTTCTTAAATCAAGGACCGCTTCGGCGGTCCTTTTTTTGCAGTCAATCTGCAATAAATCGTTTCAAGACAGGATTCCGAACTGTAAATTTTGTTATTGCGTGAGGATGCTTCAGGCTATTCTAATACGCCGCACGTGCCTGAAAATTCCACTCATTGCAATAAGCGAAAACACAGACCGATGCTGTCTGAACAGAATCCGCATTCATTGAAGAAATAGAGCTAAAGCGGCGGGCAATAACCGAAAGTTCGGGGGATTTTGCTTAATCTGAGAAATCGCCCGGCGAAGGCAGATATCCTTCGGCCTCAAGACGTTGGGTTATATGGAAACGGTATGTTGGGACGGCGGATTTGTGCAGAGTCGGCTGTTTTCGCAAGATAAAAAATACCGTCGCAAGACGGTATTTGGTGGCAATTGAGGTAATGCCGGCGAGTTATTCGATGACGGCATCGCCTGCTGAAGAAACCTGCTGCTTGGCTGCTTGAGCCTTAGGCGCCGCGCCCGCTGGTTCTTCGGTTATTTCGATCGTTTCCACGTCATCGTAAGTTGCGACTGCCGCGGAATCTTTAACCGCAGTTTTCGCCTGCTCGGTATTTTTAAGTCTTCCGTTTACGTCGGTTTCCACATACTCATACAGAGTTACGACTTTCTTCACGCCGTCGATTTCCGATGCCAATTTGGCAGCCGTCGCGCCTTCCTCTTTGGTCACAAGCCCCATAAGGAACACGACTCCGTCTTCGGTGACGACTTTGAAATTATTGGTGCTGATGCTGCGCTCGCCGACAAATGCAGTTTTTACTTTGGTGGTGATCCAGGAATCTGAACTTCTCGTGCCGACGGGCACGTTTTCGCCGATGGTCACGTAATCGAAGACTTCAGTCACGCCTTTGATTTTCGACACGCGGTGTTTGAGGCCCTTTTTGATGCTGTCAGATTGCGTCTGGCCGTGCACGAGAACTTTTCCGTTTATTGATGTCGTTCCGATGTTGCTTTGTTCGTATCCGAGGGGATCCAGGCTTTTGATTTCATCGGATGCCACTGACTCTATGGCGCTGTCGTCAACCTGGCTTCCGAGCGTGCGGCGGTCTACCGCAGTCTGAGTTCCGACTACCGCGGCCGCACCGACGCCGACAATTGCCGCAGTGACGCATCCCTGCGTGCCAAGAAGCGTTGCCGTCGCCGAAGCCACCAATATTTTGCCTAAAATCTTCTTCATCTGTTTTCAAACTCCCTGACGCATTGCGTCCATGCTGCCGAGCAGCGCGTTGAATATAAATGCTTCCTGAACCTGCTGAGCCGGCTTGTTTCCGCAAGACGGAGTTTCTATTACCGAATCCGTTGTCGTGTCGATGCGCGATAGCAGCCCCAGATTGTCTGCGGCTCCGTCTTCGCTCACGATGACGGTCGGAATTTTTCTTTGTTTTGCCGCATCAAGAAGCGGGAGCGAGCCGTCTTCCTGCGAGGTGTACGGGCCTACGGAGATAAGGAGCGCGTCGCTTGAAGCAACCACGGCTTCAAATTCCGCAGCGGCGCAGCGCGCCGAGCCGAGCGCTTCTGCCAGAGTTTGGTCACGCCCGACGCGAATTGCCGACATTTGGCCCGTGTAGGGCGAAAATGTTTCGTTGGCGCCCGACACAAATGCCTCGGCGGCATTAAGCCTGCCGCGGCCCGCAAAGACGGCGATTTTGCCGCCCTGAGCGATTGATGCGAACAGAACTGATGCAGCCACTGAAAGTTCTGCTCCCAAGATATCCTTGGCAAACTCTATTGCCATGAAGGCGCTGTTGGCAATTGCGTCGGTTGTCATTTATCGCTCCCCGTTGTTTTAGCGGTATTCGTTCGGAATTGTGATCCACTTGGCTCTGACGGTGACTCGTCCAGACGGATCCACTCCGAGGTATCCCGACAGACCTTCGCGCGGCGCGCCGGTCTGCTCAAGTTCAGAGAGTTCCGGAGCTATAGAAAGCGCGTCGTAGCCCAATGCGAAGAATGTCAGCGTGTTGATGTTGCTTTCGTCGATGGATGCTTCGATCTGCGTTTTCATGTCGGAGTCTTCGAGAAGCCACGGCATGTCTCCCAAGTGCATGCCGCCCATTTTTTTGACGACTGACGCGTGCATGCTTCCGGGGTTGGAGTTGCCTGTTATGTAGTAATCTCTCTGGCCCGGGTGGTCGGCCTCAATCTTGCCTTTGATAAGAGCCGTTTCGATCGCGGAGCCGCAAATGTATACGCCGTCGTGATCTCCGTTCGCAAAGGCATTGCTTATGGCTTCGGTTACGTCTTTTTTGTTTCTGAAACGCAGAACCTGCGGTTCGATGCCGCCGGCTTCGAGCCAAGATTTGGTGAAACCGTTGATGATTCGGGAGCCTTTTTCGGTAGCCGGCACCAAAAGCACCGGATTGGTTATGCCGTCATACTTCATTTTTATCGCCGCCTGGGAACCTTCGTTTTCAGGGCTGAGAGCGAAGAAGAAAACGTTGTGGTAGCTCATATCGGAGTTGAAATCGTTGATTGCGAGAGTCGGCACGTTGGCTCCTCCTGCCACCACGATTCCGACATTTTGCTTTGTCAGAGGTCCGATGACGATGCCTGCGCCGTCTGCCACGGCGCGTTCGTAGACGGCTCTTGCGTCAAGCCCTGTCACGTCGTAATAACGGATGGATCCCGCATAGCCCGTGTTGCGCTGAGCCATCATGATGCCGTGCCTGAAGGCATTGCCGTACGGCGCAAGCTTGCCCGAAAACGGCATCATCACGGCGACCTTGGCGGTGTTTCCCGACATGTCGGCATTTAGCGGATCGGCATCCGCGCCGCGCGATTTATTGGCGTCGATGATGGATTTTGCCGGATGATTAGGATATTTGAGGAGCCAGTCGCGTTCCATGCTGACAAGAGCCGCGCCCTGTCCGTAGCTGTGAATGAGGGCAAGTTCCAGATATCCGAGTTCCGTTTCGTCTTCCGATTGCGATTTGAGCTGTTCGAGGGCAGCGGCGTTTTGGGTCAGAAGAATCGACATTACCGCTTCTTGATTCTTTTTGAGAGCGGCAAAGTCCTGTTCGATGAATTGATTCAGAATGACGTGCGATTTAAAAGCTGATTGCCATTGGCCCGAGTGTTTTTGCGCGGCCCCGAGCAAAGCATAATAATTTGCGCTTTCCATGTTGGAGAGCGGTTCCGGGCTTATTTCCCGCAAAATGCGCAACGCCTGGGCATAATCGGCTCTGTTTTCCAAAAGCTGCGCTCTTACCAAATTTGCGCGCGACGACTGAAGCGGCGTGAGAGCGTGTTCTGACGCATATTTGATCCAAAGTTCGGCCTTGCCTGGATTGTTCTCTTTCAAATATGCGCGCGCGACAAGAATTGCCAAATCCTGCTTGTGAGCGCCGTTTGATGCGTCAAAAGCCTGCTTATACCAGTCGGAGCTATGTTCGATAGGCGCAAAAGCCGCAATCGCAGCGCTTTCTCCCGAGTCTTCTGACGACGAACCGCCTGAAGGCATCATGGCGCAGCCTGCAGCAAGCGCGGCCGAAAGAAACACAGCCGCAAATAGTCCCTTTTTCATGGCGTCATTCCCATTATGCAAGTGGCAAAAATACAAACGCGAATGATAACATAGAGCCGCGGCGCGCATGCGGCCTAAGCGCAAACTGAGCCTATTTTCGGTCTGGATCGGCAGACCGCGATCAATGGAGATGCGATGGAAACCATAGAAAATGCCCTTTATGTAGTGGCAACGCCTATCGGCAACATTTCAGACATGAGCAAAAGAGCGATCGATATTCTGACTTCGGTCGATGTCGTCGGCGCCGAAGACACCAGGCATTCGGGAAAACTGCTTGAAATGCTGGGGATCAGGGCAAAGCAGCTTATCGCATTGCATGATCACAACGAGCAGGGCAAAGCCGCGTATGTCATGGATTTGCTGAAGTCCGGCAAATCCATGGCAATCATTTCCGATGCAGGAACTCCGCTAATATCGGACCCTGGCTACCATGTGGTGGCCTCCTGCCGCGCGGCGGGATTTAGGGTGATACCCGTGCCGGGAGCCTGTGCTGCGATTGCGGCATTATGCGCGTCGGGGCTGCCGACGGATTCTTTTATTTTTAAAGGTTTTTTGCCGGTTAAAGAAAAGGCGCTTCATGATGCGATAGCAGCCTTGGCCGACGAGCCTTCGACATGCGTATTTTATGAATCCCCGCGCCGTATCCTGCAGACGGTGAAAACTATTGCCGAAATTCTGGGGCCTTCGCGCAGGCTGGTCATTGGCAGGGAAATAACCAAGGCTTTTGAAAGTTTTTATGACTATCCCGCAGGAGAAATGGCGAAATTCATCGAAGAAGACGAACACAGGCTGCTCGGCGAATTCGTGCTGATGGTTGCGGGAAACCCCGAGCCTGCCAAAATAACGTCTCAGGTGAGAAACGCGCTGAGCCTGCTTTTGAAGGATCTTCCAGCCAAAAAGGCTGCGGCGGCGCTTGCCGAAATTTTCGGCCTGAGCAAAAACGAGCTGTACGACGAGGCCCTGAAACTTAAAAACGAACAGCAGCAATAATCCCTGGGATTATTGGGTTATAATGCGCACGCAAGCTGGCGTGACTGTCGCTGCCCGCAAGGGGAGAGGAAAGTCCGGGCTCCATAGAGCAGGGTGCCGGGTAACGCCCGGGGGGCGAAAGCCCACGAATAGCGCAACAGAGAACAGACCGCCCGAATTATCGGGTAAGGGTGAAACGGCGAGGTAAGAGCTCACCGCGCGGCAGGCAACTGATCGCGGCACGGCAAGCTCCACCCGGAGCAAGATCAAATAGGCCCTCTATAATGTTGCTCGCATTGAGGGCGGGTTGATTGCTTGAGCCGCAGGGCAACTTGCGGCCTAGATGAATGACGGTCGCCGAAAGGAACAGAACCCGGCTTATACGCCGGCTTGCACCTATACCGCGTCCTCGGAAATTTCCTGGGGACGCTTCGTTTTCAGGTTCTTGAATTTTTTGAGAACATTTCAAAATTGCCGCCTCTGCCCAAAATTTTTCTGGTCCGCATGACAATATTTTGCTCCTGCTTCAGGCAGAGCTTTCGTCAGAAAGAATTCGCGGATGTTCATCGTTAGAATTGCATCATCGTCAGGCCGATGCTGTTCGTCCTTTTATCCAGCGTCGCGGGATTGCCGAAATAATCTTGAGCATTGCGTCATGCATGAGATTTATTAGCCTGCAGGTAAAAATTTCTATGATGATTCCGATTGAATTTTGTCCTACGTTTTCAACGGGCATCATGATTCTCACATAGCGACTCAACATATGCTTTGAATTTTGAGGGGCATGGGCCCTGTTTTTTCAATCAAACTGATATGCCCGGCCGGTTTGGCTGTTTATGCGCTGAAAATTGTGCGCTTTGTTTGATTTTGCATCGGTCATTTTTTACAATAAGTGGGTAATAGTGGATTTTTGTGGATCGGAATAACCAATGCTTCGCGGAGCTCATGCAGTATCCCTGGATGCCAAGGGAAGACTTGCCATACCGACCAGACTTCGCGCCTCGCTTCTTGCCGGGTGCGACGGTCGGCTTGTCTGCACGCTTAGCGTTACCGATCCTTGCTTGCTTCTTTTCCCTTTGCCTGCCTGGGAACGGCTTGAGCAAAGGATATCCGCCATGCCAGGAACCAATGCTCTTGCAAGATCGATGCAGCGCATTCTTCTCGGTCATGCCAGCGATCTTGAAATGGACGCGGCCGGAAGAATTCTGCTGCCGTCTTTTTTGCGCGAATCGGCCGGATGGACCGCCGAAAGCCGTGAACTGGTTCTTTCTGGCCAGCTGAATCGTTTCGAGATTTGGTCTCGAGACGGCTGGCAGCGCAGAATCGCCGACGATTTGCAGGCTGTGCGCGGCGCCGATCTGTCGGCCGTTGATGAATTAAAGGACTTTTCTCTGAATGATCTTGGGTGAGCATATAACGGTATTGCTGAACGAAGCCGTGGATTCTCTTGATGTCAGGGAAGACGGCGTGTATGTCGATTGTACCTTCGGCAGGGGCGGGCATTCGAAACTGATCCTTTCGAAGCTTGGCGAACGGGGCAGGCTGATAGCTCTTGATCGCGATCCTATGGCGATCGCCGCGGCAGAGCCGCTCAAAGCGGACTCTCGTTTTGAAATCGTCCGCACCGAATTTTCCCGTCTACGCGAAGTTGCCGAGGAACGCGGCCTGCTCGGAAAAATAGACGGAGTGCTCATGGATCTTGGCGTGTCGTCTCCTCAGCTTGACGATGCCGAGCGCGGTTTCAGTTTTATGAACGACGGTCCGCTCGACATGAGAATGGATCCCGACAAAGGCATGAGCGCGGCAGATTTTGTAAACACCGCGTCCGAAAAAGAAATTGCCGATGTGTTATGGCTTTACGGCGAAGAAAAGGCGTCGCGCCGCATCGCGGCCGCCATTGCGGCAAGACGAGCAGAACAGCCGTTTGAAAGAACTTCCGATCTTGCGTCCCTGATTGCCGGAAAAACGCGGGGCGATTTTAAAAAACACCCCGCGACGCGAGCTTTTCAGGCGATACGCATAAAGGTCAACGAAGAGCTAAGAGAAGCCGAAACGGCGCTTGAGGCTGCAAAATCAGTTCTAAAAGAAGGGGGCAATCTTTGCGTGATAACGTTTCACTCTTTGGAAGATCGCCTTGTAAAGCGTTTCTTGCGCGGGGACGGAGAACGTCCGGAAATACCGCGCGGTTTGCCAGTTACCGCAGAAGATTTGGGGTATAGGCAGGCCTTCAGGCCGGGTAAGCCGATAAAACCGTCGGAGCGCGAAATTGCGGCAAATCCCCGCTCGCGCTCGGCAACGCTCAGGACGGCAAAAAGGTGCGGTGAGGACATAAGCAAATGATCGTCGGAAAGAATAAAGCCAAGGTAAAGCCCTTTGAGCCCGTTATCGCAATAATCAAAGATATTCGCGACAACGCATTCGTCGTGCTCTTGTACGGAATCATCTGCGCCACGGCAATGATGACGATCGTTATGACCGCAAAGTCGAAAGTCGAAGTTACCCGCAATCAGGAATTGCGCTCGCAGGTGGACGATCTGAACAATGAATGGCTGAACCTCACGCTCGAATACGAAACTTTGTCGGAACACTCACGCGTGATGCGCATCGCCGAGGACAAGCTCGGGATGATGCGGCAGGGCTTTGACACCGCGGTAACGCTGAAGTCGGACGAATAAATAATGGCTGACATGATCCGCGAGCTCCCCAAGAAGGGACGCAAAAAGAATAAAACTGTCGATCTTCTTCCTGCCTACTCTAAAAATCGTTTTCGGTTGGTTGTCGGTTTCATGGCGATCGGTTTTTTGGGGTTGCTTCTTCGCACCGCATGGATTCAGATCATTGAGCCCGACAGGCTGCAATATGAAGGCGATCTCCGTTCGGTCAGAAAAATCATGGGCGTTGCCCCTCGCGGAATCATTACGGACAGAAACGGCGAGCCGCTGGCCGTTTCCGTTCCGGTTCGGGCAATTTATGCCGATCCCAAAGTTCTCCACGATCAGGGCGCCCTGGAAAAGGAGAAGGCATGGCGCGCCATGGCCGATGTTCTTAACGTCGACTACGCAGAACTCATGGATAAGCTTTCAAATCCGAAAAAGCGCTTTGTCTATTTGCAAAGACAGGTGACCAGAAGCGTCGGCGATTACATAGAACAGCTGGCTTTGCCCGGGGTCTATGTCAAAAACGAATACAGGCGTTTTTATCCGACTGGAGAAATTAACGCCCAGCTCGTCGGTCTTACCAACATCGACGACAAAGGCATCGACGGCGTGGAAAAAAGTTTTGACGATTGGCTGACGGGAAAACCGTCTGAGGAAAAGGTAAGAAAAGACCGCAAAGGCCATGTCATCGAGCATCTTGAGCTTGTGAGCGAAGGAAAGGAAGCAGGAAACATCGAGCTAAGCATTGACGAGCGACTCCAGAAGTCGGATCGTAGCCAT
>JAZQPH010000089.1:0-9009 GCA_045628385.1 Succinivibrionaceae bacterium | reverse complement strand
CGGTAATCGCGCATCATATTTACAGCCAGACTGGAAAGCACGCCCAAAATAATGATGGTCGCGATAAGTTCCAGCATGGTAAAGCCTCTCGACTTTCTGAACCTTCCTGGTCCGTGAGAGGATTTAGTCACTGACATGGTTAATCTCCTTCAAAATCCGTTTTTCCGGTATTGACCCGCTGCCCGCACAAAGCAGGCACTATAACTGCGGATTATAAATCGGTTTGCTCAAATTCGCGGCTTATCAGTTACCGGATTGAGGGCAAGTGTGACAAGAAACACATAATCATTCCCAAAATTGGCTAAGTTCTGAACACGGATTGTTCAGTCCTTCAATGTTAAGGGAATATCCGATTATTGTTCCCAAAGTTGTATTTTGAGTAAATTGCGAAAAAAGTGACTGAATTTTAATAGCGCCAGCCCGGACTGGACGTTCTTTTGTTTGGCGTCCAGGCAGCTTTATCCGTCCGTTCAGGTTTTTCCCAAACTGCCGACTGCAGTCTTTATTTTTTTTCTAAAGCGGCTTCGGCATTTCTTACGGGATATGCATATGCATCGATCGCCGTCTGCCTGAGTTCTTCAGGCATTTGATCGATTCTGTCGGCAAATTTCTTTTGTTCGGCAGCAGTCAAATTCTCTGTTCTTCCGGCGGCCGCGAGGTTTGTCGGAAACAATCTATAGTTTTTGTGCACAAAAGAATCGATAAGCGAAGCCAGCTCTTCCGGTGTTTCGAAACCGTCGAGAATCGGCTTTCCTATTTGGATATGGATGCGTCCTTTATATCCCGTTATGCCGCGGACAATAGAATCGATGTCTTCTTTTTCGCCTTTTTTATAAGTTCCGTCGCGGGCGATGCTGACCAGTTCCTTGGCTTTATGCATGTCGCCTGGATCGTATTCGTAAGATATCGCCACGGGAACGATTTTGAGAGACGACATGTATTCGGCAAACGGAATTTTCAGCTTACGTCCTGCCATATGCATCATTTTGAAGATTGCTGGATCGGCAAGATCGTTTCCATCCTTGGCGCGGCCTTCGCGCTCCGCAATCCAGATCGATTTATTTTCGGAAATGGTGAGGCGCATATAGTCGGAAAGTGTGCCTAGCTCCGTCAGCATCTCTCTTCCTTTTGCGGATCTGTTGACGATGAAACTTTGATTGAGCTTCATCAGATCGGTCGCAACTTCGCCTCGGAGAAGGTTGTCGCCAATGGCGATGCGCACGAGCTTTCTGCCTTGTCTGTGCAGTCCGAGATTGATAAGAGCGGGATCAAGCGTGATGTCACGGTGGTTGGATATGAACAGGTAGCCCGTATCGGGGTTAAGATTTTGGTATCCGTCCCAGGTGACGCCGTCGGTCGTCGACGAAATCATGCTGTCGAGGAATTTTGCAACGCACAGCTGCACGTCGTGCACGCTTTTTAGCTTCCGGAACTTGTTCTTTACCGCCCAACGGGTGAGCGGACGCAGCAGCGCGGAAGACAGCACGGATTTTTTGAACTGAAAATCGATTATGGAATCTACCGCGCCTGGTGCCGAAAGCAGTCTTTCGACGGCAGGGACCACTTCTTCGTCTCTGTACGGCCTGATTGCGTCGAATCTGCTGTCTTCGCTGGTTTCCATATGGCTGTTCGCTCCTGCGCCTTTGTGGGGCGGAAAAACTGTTGTTGCGTTATATAATTCGCGCCTTGCCGCGGATGCATGCGGCAGATATTTTTGCCTCGTCTGATGCCAGGCAAAAGGGTGAACCCTCGGCGGTATATTTTAAAATATTGCGCCTTCGGATCCGCTCTCGCTAAAAACAACATTTTAGCCAATGAGAAGCGTATTTTCCATAGAGGCTATTTAGGATTTCTTCCGCTTCCTTTTTTAGCAATCCTGCCGCGGCTTGCGTTCCATGGCGAATCTTTTCTTCCTTTGGCATCCTGCTTTTGGCGATCATAATTGCGTTCGGAAGAATATTTTCCTCTTGAGCTGTCTTGGTTTGCGGATTCGGATGTGCCTCTGAAGCGGAAACCGCCGCGCGGAACCAAAATGGAGTCGCGTTTTTTTCCGGCCCCTTCTGCAGACGCGTCATTGCCGGCGTCCAGAATATCGGAAGCTTTCGGTATCTTCGGAGCTTTTGTCTTGGCTTTGGCAAAATCAGTTCGGACATCTTTGGCCGATGTTTTGTCATCAGTCTTTCCAAAAGCCGAACCGTGATCTCTTATGAGGCATGCCTGAGAGCTGCCGTCCATGGCGTTGAGAGCTTTTGCAAGCTTTCCTGCTTCTTCGCGAAGTTTCCACGGCGCATTGAGGACGGTCATAGCCGAGCCGCGCATACCCTCGGATTCGTCTGCCGAAGACGGGCAGAAAGTCATGGTGAAACTGTCAGGCGCTCCGGATTTTCTCAGTTTTTCCGACATGAACAGTCCGTGATCCTTTTCGCCCGCGAGAAGCGGGTACCAAATCATGACGCAAGCGCCGGGCCATCTTTTCAAAACCGAAAGTGACGTTTCGATTGTTTTGTGGTAGTCGGACGGTTTTTCGTAGGACGGATCGATAAGCAGCAGTCCGCGTTTGATTTCTGGCGGCGTAAGCGCCGAGATGCCTTCAAAACCGTCGCGCTTGTGGACGCTGACTCTAGGATCGCGTCTTGTATTGGTTTTAAGACGCTCGATTTCGGAAGAGTGCAGTTCGATAAGTATGAGTTTGTCGTATTCGCGCATGATTGAAGCCGCGATCATGTGCGAGCCAGGATAGAACCGCGGGCATGACGCAAGTTCGGTCTGATTTTCTCCTTCGGAAACGTCATTGGAAGACGCCACGGCAGCGTTGAGTTTTTCTATGGCTTCGATGTATTCGGGAGCCGCCTGCCTAAGCCGCGGATCGGCGAACATCTTCAAAATGCCGTTCTTTGCTTCTCCTGTTTTTTCGGCATCGCTTGAAAGCAGGTCATAGACGCCTCCTGCCGCGTGCGAATCCATATAGGTGAACGGCTTGTCTTTCGCTTCTCTGATTCTTGCGAGCGCCAGCGAGAGAAGTGCGTGCTTCAGCACATCGGCGTGATTGCCCGCGTGGAAAGAGTGCAGATAACTTAGCATGATTGGTCCCCCAGGCTTGCCTCGAATTCGGCTGTTTTGTCTTCGAGCTCCTGGCTTTTTTCGCACCACAGCTCTTCGATAGATTCAAGTTCGCTCCCGATTTTGCCTTTTTCTTCCAAGAGAGCTGAAAGTTCGGCTTTTCTGGATGCTTCGTAGATGGTCGCATCGGCAAGAAGTTCTTCGATTTCGCTGTTTCTTGCGCTGAGCTTTGCCATTTCTTTGTCGAGTTTTTCGATTTCCTTTTTGAGCGGCTGCATTTTGTTTCTGAATGCGGCCTGCGCCTGGCGCATTTCTTTCTGCGTCAGCGATTTTCCCGCCGTCTGATTGCCTGCAGGCGAGGATGATGCCGCCAGAGCGCCGTTTTGCTCCGCAGTTTTGGCGCCATCGTTCTGCTCTTTGCGCTTTTGCGCGAGATATTCGGCGTAATCGGCAAGATCGCCGTCAAACTCAGTGACTCTTCCGTCAGAGATAAGAAGGAATGAATCGCAGGTGGATTCAAGAAGATGCCTGTCGTGGGATACCGTCACGAGCGCGCCGTCAAATCCCTGAAGAGCTTCGGCCAAAGCGTCGCGGGTGACGATGTCGAGATGGTTGGTCGGTTCGTCAAGAAGCAGCAGGTTTGGCTTTCGTCTTGCGATAAGCGCCAGGGCCAGTCTTGCCTTTTCGCCGCCAGAGAATCCGCAGACTTTGTCGGTCACGCGATCGCCTCTGAATGCAAACGATCCCAAGAAATCGCGAAGTTCCTGCTCGAGAGTGTCGGGCTCCTCGCGCCTTAAATGCCATAAGGCCGATTCGTCAAGTCTCAGGGCCTCAAGCTGCTCCTGCGCAAAATAGCCGATGCGGGCGTTTTTGCTCGGAATGCATTCTCCCGAAAGCGGAGCGAGAACTCCCGCAAGAAATTTGACCATCGTGGATTTGCCTTCGCCGTTTCTTCCGAGAAGACCGATTCGAGATCCGGGAACCAGTCTTAACTTGACTTTGTCAAGAACCGTGTGATCTCCGTAGCCAAGACGAGCGTTGTCGCAGGCAAGAATCGGATCGGGAACTCTTCCCGGATCGGCAAATGAAAAAGAGAATGGGGAGTCGCGTTTTACTTTGGCGATAACCTCCATTTTCTCCAGCGCTTTGAGGCGGCTCTGCGCCTGCTTTGCTTTTGTGGCTTTGTAGCGGAAACGCTCGACGAAAGCGCGCATTTTTGCCATCGCGGCTTCCTGTTTTTCGCGGGCCGCTTCCTGAAGATTTGCTTTCTCGGCGCGCTGGCGTTCAAAGGAAGTGTAGTTGCCCGTGTATTGTTCAAGATGCCCGCCTTCCACGTGCACGATCTTTTGGGCGATCGAGTCGAGAAAATCGCGATCGTGCGAAACAAGAAGCAGCGTGCCTCTGTAATTTAACAGGAACTCCTTAAGAAATATGACGGCGTCGATGTCGAGGTGGTTCGTCGGTTCGTCAAGCAGCAGAATGTCGGATTTTGCCACGAGCGCGCGCGCAAGATTGAGGCGCATGCGCCAGCCGCCAGAAAATTCTCTGACGGGAGTCTGATGTTTGTCTTGGGAAAATCCAAGACCCGTGAGCAGCGTGGCGGCTCTTGAATTGATGGTGTATCCGTCGCACAGTTCGACTTCTGCGTGCAGATGCGCGATTTTGTCTCCGTTTCCTGACAATTCGGCAGCTGCCAGTTCTTCTTTCACCTTCGCCAGTCTTTTGTCGCCTCCTATCACGTATTCGATGGCAGGAGTTTCAAGCGCAGGCGTTTCCTGTTCTACTTTGGCAATGGTTGTTCCCGGCGGCATCCAGATAGTGCCGCCGTCAAGAGTTCTTTCTCCCGCAATAAGGGCAAACAATGTCGATTTTCCGGAGCCGTTTCGTCCCGTGACGCCCGTGCGCACTCCGTCTGCTATTGAAGCCGAAGCTCCCTCAAAAATAAATTTGTCGCCGGCTCGGTATTCGATGTTGGAAATTTCAATCATAGTCGTAGCTTCATCCGATAATTGCCGCTTGGCATTTGTTTTCTGGAAAGGCGCGATCGCAACTTGCGGATCAAGCCTAATCCTCGGCGCCTGGCAACGCTGTTATCTGGCAGGAATGAATGTACCGGATGCGTTATTAATGGCGCGCTGCTGTATTCGTCAGTCGGCCATGACGGTCAGCCCTTTAAGATATAGCGCTTCTGGGAACGGAAGCGGCACCGGATGATCGGGTGCCTGCTCAAGACGTTCGATAATCCTCGCGTCCCTTCCTGCATCGAGCGCGGCATCGGCGGTGATCTTTTGAAACAATGCGGGATCGACGAGCCCGGAGCAAGAATATGACTGAAGAATTCCGCCTTTCGACAGCAATTTGAAAGCCAGCATCGCAATGTCTTTATAGCCGCGGCATCCCGATACGAGCTTTCTTTTGTTATCCACGAATTTTGGCGGATCGAGCACGATTACGTCGAATTTTTCTCCCGCTTCGGCCGCTTTTCTCAGGTAGTCGAACACATCGGCTTTGATGAATTTTGCGCGGCCTGGATCAAGGTGGTTGTTGGCGACGTTCTTTTTGGCTGTTTCAAGCGCTTTTGCCGACACGTCGACGTTTTTTACGCTTTTGCATCCGCCTTTTAGCGCATACAGGCTGAAGCCGCCCGTGTAGCTGAAACAGTTAAGCACATTCTTGTCTTTGCAATGTTTCATGAGAGCGAGACGGTTCATTCTCTGGTCAAGATAATGTCCTGTTTTATGACCGCCTTTGATGTCGACCAGGAATTTCATGCCGCAATTTTCGGAAATTTCCGTGTATTCCTCAGGTTCTTTTCCCGAGATGACTCCGCAGCGCAGTTCGAGCCCCTCTTTTTTGCGCACATCGGAGTCTGATCGCTCATAGAGGCTGATGCCTGGCATATTTCTTTTTACAGCTTCGAAAATCATTTCCTTGCAGTATTCTGCGCCTGCAGAAAGTATTTCAAAGACGGCAAAATCGGCATATACGTCGATTACGCATCCAGGCAGCCCGTCGGCTTCCGCTGCGGCAAGCCTGTAGGCGGTAAGTGCGCCGCGCTCAATGTCGTCTTTTCTTCTTGCGAGCGCGTCCGCAATTTTTTTGTCGAAGAATGCCTGATCGATGTTTTCGTTTTTATCGAATGTCCATATTCTGGCTCTTATTTGGGATGCTGGCGAGTATGCGCCTCTTCCGAGCCAGGTTGTTTTGTCTGCTGCGTAGATATCGACAGTTTCGCCGGGGGCAGGATTGCCGCTGACTTCGGCAATCGCCATTGAGAATACCCATGGATGTTTGCGCAAAAGGGATTTTTCTCTGCCTTCGTTCAAGATGATGCGCTCCATGCAATCTCCTTAGATAACCATGCACATTTGAATTGGCGATTGAGCATTCGTTCGTGCCGAACTTCCGCTGAGTAAAAATTTTATCGTCGGATTATATCAAAGGGGCGGGGTGTTCGTTGACGCAGAAGGGCGTCTTTGTTTTAATGGCTTATTCGCCGAATGGCACGATAAGGAGTCAGTAATGCAGATTGCAAAGAATGCGGTTGCGTCAATCGAATATGTTTTAAAAGACGCGGAAGGCAAGATCATCGATCAGTCTCCCGAAGGGCAGCCGCTTGTCTATATGCACGGCACGGGCGTTCTCGTTCAGGGATTGGAAGATGCGCTTGAAGGAAAATCCTCGGGCGATGAATTTACGGTTACGGTGCCGGCTGCAAAAGCATACGGGCAGCGTGATGAAAATTTAGTCGGAAAACTCCCTGCCTCTGAATTTTCCGGAATGCCTCTGGAAGTCGGCTCAGTGTACGTAATACAGACTCCAGCGGGAAGATTGCCGGCAATGGTTAAGGATATATCCTCTGATGTCGTGGTTGTTGACGCTAATCATCCTCTTGCGGGAAAAGATCTGACCTTTGACATTAAGATCGCCGACGTGCGCGAAGCTGATGCCGAAGAGCTGGCTCACGGACATGCCCATCATGCCGGCTCTTGCTGCTGCCATGGGCATCATGACGAAGACGGACACGGCGAACACAAGTGCTGCCACGGGCATCATCACCACGATGAGGACGAACATGGCGAGCACAAGTGCTGCCACGGGCATCATCACCATGATGAAGATGAGCACGGCGAGCATAAGTGTTGCGGAAGACACATGCACTGATGCATCGCGCAGATAAGCGTTTGTGTGCGTAATAGATTTGGCATGCGCAAAAGGAGCATTATAATGCTCCTTTTTTGTTTGGGACCAAGGTAGACGGTGGACAAAATTAAGGACAAAAAAACACCGTTTCCAGTGGTTTTGATTTATACCCCAAACTCCCAGTACGCTAGTTACCGGGCTTATTGATCTATATCACATTTCTTTAAAATATTTTATAAATCCCTTTTATTTTCAACAACTTCTCTGGAAATAATTTTCTTTTTGTTGTACCATAGTCCATATTTATGTTGTAGAGACTATCCACATGACCGAGCAGAATCCGATTCGCTGGAATTTCACGACCCAGACCGACGCGCAGGGCAGAACTTACGTCATCTCCTATTACAACAAATGGAATCCCGAAAAGAAGCAGTCGCGCGTCGCCGGGAAAGTTCATGTCGGCAGGCTCAATGCCGACACCGGCGAGGTCACCTGCTCGCAGAAATATTTGGAAGCGCATCCCGAGCTCATCGGAAAAAATCTTTTTTTCGAGAACAGAAAGCTCGTCGAAAGAACGGAAGCCGAAAAGGAACAAATCAAAAAAGAAGCCGACAAGAATCTGGATTTCAGATGCGATTCCGTCTCTTTGGGTCTGACCTATCTTTGCTGGGAGATTGCCAAGCGCCACGGGATTGACGGGTCCCTCAGAGAAATTTTCGGAGACGTCGGCGAGGAACTGCTGAGGCTCGGCATTTACGAACTGTGCTCTCGCGGCATGGCGATGCAGAACTACGAAGACTGGCTTTCGATGAACTATCTTCCCGGCGCGAAGCCTCTCTCCGGCAGGAGAATCAGCGAGCTGCTCGCTTCCGTCACGCAGGAGAAGATGGACGCTTATTACAAGATTCGCCACGACAGGCTGAACGCGATTCATGCGCAAAAAGCGGCCGACGCCAAAGCGAAAGGCGTTGAGTTGCCGCCTATGATGATGGCTGTCGATTCCACAAGCATCGGCACGTATTCCGGCACTATCGAAGACGCCGCTTACGGTCATGCCAAACAGGACAGTTTCCTGAAGCAGGCGAATCTTACTCTGTGCGTCGACTATGAAACCGGAGATACCTGCTATGCCTATGAATCTGAAGGTTCGATCAACGACATGGCTCTGTTTCCCGAACTTATTATGCGCATGAAGAACTGCGGCTTTGATCTTTCAGATGTCCTTGTCGTCACCGACAGGGGTTATTCTTCTGTCATGAACATTCAGAAGCAGCTGGACTGCAGGCTGAACTTCCTCACGGGCGTAAGAATATCGGACGACGCAACAAAGGCTCTTATCGATAAATACAAGGATTCTCTGAACAGCCCCGTGTTTCTTGACGGAAAGCTCGGAGTTTATGCCAGAACCGCCCCCGCAGAAACCTGGTCGTCCACTGCCGACGGCTACAAAATTGATTACAGCGTACATCTGCACCTGTACCGCGACGGCGTTCTCGGCGAGCTGCAATCGAGAGACTTCATGGCAAATGTTCAGAAGGTGCTTGAAGCAAAAGAAAAAGGCACAAAAATCGATTCCGACGTATTCAGATCATATTCCAAATACGTCGTGTACGACAAAAACTCAAAAGGGTGGCATCCGGATGCCGACGCCGTGAGCAAAGCCTGCAAGTACAACGGATATTTTGCAATCCGCACCAACGCCGTGAAGAATGCTTCTGACGGACTCGTCGTTTACCGCGAACGCGCCATAGTCGAAACTTGTTTCCGCCAATTTAAAGTACTCAACGAAGGAGAAAGGCTGATGGC
>JAZQPH010000088.1:0-3472 GCA_045628385.1 Succinivibrionaceae bacterium | reverse complement strand
ACACTTTTCATTCTCAAATTATCCGTTACGGTTACGTTTTGCATTGCTATCCCGCTGCTGTTTTAAGGTTGACTGCGCCAATTGCGCGAAAGATGGAAAATCCACCAACTATTATTCTATTGTCCATTTTAACTCATCGATTCACTCTTTGCACCAAAGCATGTGCCCTAGGCATGCTCCAAATTCGGCGTTGCTCCAATTTCAACCAGAAATCAAGACTGATTTGAAGGAAAACGAGTATTCCGCACAATATCGGTTTTCCTTTTATCAAAGCTTTTTCGTGCCAAAATGAAAAAGGCAAACCCTAGGTTTGCCTTCAGAATCAAAAGCTGTGCAGCCGTGTCTGTTACATTACAGAACGCCGGCAATCGCCTTGCACATTCCATCGATGTTGTGAGTCGTGATGCCTGCGACGTTGATGCGTCCTGAACCCACGACATATACGCCGAATTCGGACTTAAGACGGGCTACCTGCTCCTTGTTGAGACCGGAGAAGGAGAACATGCCGTTCTGTTCGTTGATGAAGGAGAAGTCCTGAGAAACGCCGAGATCCTTGAGCTTAGAAACCATCGCCTGGCGCATTTCCTTGATGCGAGCGCGCATCTCGCCAACTTCCGCAATCCATTCTGCTCTAAGAGATGCATCGGAAAGCACGGTTTCTACGATCTTCGCGCCGTGCGCAGGCGGGTTGGAATAGTTCGCGCGGACCGCAATCTTGAGCTGGCTGAACACAGTCGCAGATCTGTCGGCATTTTCGCTCACTACGGTGATGGCGCCGATACGTTCGTTGTATAGACCGAAGTTCTTGGAGAAAGAACTTGATACCAGGAATTCCTTGTGGTACTTGGCAAAAATTCTGAGACCTTCCGCATCCTCGTCAAGACCGTTTCCAAGACCCTGATACGCAAAATCAAAGAATGGAAGAAGACCGAGTTCTTTGGTAAGAACAGCCAATTCTTCCCACTGCGCAGCGGTAGGATCGATGCCGGTAGGATTGTGGCAGCAGCCGTGAAGAAGAACGACGTCGCCCTTTGCAGCCTGGCGAAGGGATGCCTTCATGCCTTCAAAATCAAGACCGTGGGTAGCGGCGTTGTAGTAGTTGTACTGAGCGGTTTCAAAACCTGCTGCTCCAAATACCTTAAAGTGGTTTACCCAAGTAGGATTGGAGATCCAAATCTTGGAAGCAATCTTCTGCTGGAAGAGAAAATCCGCGCCGACGCGAAGAGCGCCCGTGCCGCCTGGAGCCTGTGCGGTGCAAGCGCGATTTGACGCGATGATCTCGTGATCTTTTCCGAATACAAGTTCGCGGACGAGCTGACCATAAGCTGGGGTACCAGGGATGCTGAGATAGCTCTTAGTCTTTTCGCTGTCGAGGATTACCTTTTCAGCCTTCTTTACGCATGAAAGAACCGGGGTCTCTCCGTTGTCATTTTTATAGACGCCAACGCCGAGATTGATCTTGTTGGGATTCGGATCGTTCTTGAATTCTTCGGTAAGTCCGAGAATTGGGTCAGCCGGAGCGGCCGCAACCTTATCAAAAAACATGCTTTTGCACCTTGATGTCTGATTAGAAAAAAGTTGTGAAAAGTATACCAAAAATCGGCGTTTCGGGGGATAGGCGTTCACATTATCGCCCTACCGCGGATCGGTTTCGATTTATCTTGGTTCATTATGCTCCAAATTGGAGCAAACTTAATTTTATTAACCGATAATGATTATAGACTAATTTTATTAAGTAAATTGCGCGGATTTTGAATTTATGTTAAACATATAGCAATGTTAGGCAAAACAAGAGAATACCTAGGAGGTATCGTCCATGTGCTCCATTTTCGGCGTCCTCGATATCAGGACAGATGCCCAGAAACTTCGCTCCACCGCAGTAGAAATGTCTAAAAAAATGCGCCACCGCGGTCCAGACTGGACTGGCGTATATAGTTCAGATCGCGCAATTCTCGTTCATGAGCGTCTTGCGATAGTCGACCCTTACAGCGGTGCGCAGCCTCTTTACAACAAAGAGCGCACGCATGTGCTTGCGGTAAACGGCGAAATCTACAATCACCGCGAGTTAGAAAAAAATCTCAAAACCGATTACGAATTCTCGACAAAGTCGGACTGCGAAGTGCTTCTTGCCCTTTACAAGGAAAAAGGTCCTGAGTTTCTCGAAGATCTGAACGGAATATTCGCCTTTATTCTTTATGATGAGGAAAATGACGCATATCTCATCGGACGCGATCACATCGGCATCGTGCCTCTGTACACGGGATATGACCAATTCGGCAATTTTTATGTTGCATCCGAGCTTAAGGCTCTCGTTCCCGTATGCAAGACTGTCGCAGAATTTCCCGCAGGCAGCTATCTGTATTCAAAAGACGGCGAAATCAAAAAATATTACAAGCGCGATTGGATGGAATACGATGCGGTCGAGAACAACACATCAAGCACCGAAGAATTGCGTGAAGCTCTCGAAGCTGCAGTCAAACGCCAACTCATGAGCGACGTGCCTTACGGCGTTCTTCTCTCGGGCGGTCTCGATTCGTCAGTCATTTCGGCAATCACCAAAAAATTTGCGGCAAACCGCGTTGAAGACGACGGCAACAGCGCGGCTTGGTGGCCGCAGCTGCATTCTTTCGCTATTGGTCTCAAGGGTGCGCCTGATCTCGCCAAGGCCAAAATGGTGGCAGATCACCTCGGAACCGTTCACCACGAGATCAATTTTACCGTTCAGGACGGCCTTGACGCCCTGCGCGATGTCATCTATCACATCGAAACCTACGATGTGACCACCATTCGCGCATCGACCCCTATGTACCTCATGTCGCGCTATATCAAAGCGATGGGCATCAAAATGGTTCTGTCGGGAGAAGGCTCCGACGAACTGTTCGGCGGATATCTGTATTTCCACAAAGCGCCTGATGCCAAAGAATTCCATGAGGAAACCGTGCGCAAACTCGACCAGCTGCACCTGTACGACTGCCTTCGCGCTAACAAATCATTAATGAGCTGGGGCGTCGAAGGACGCGTTCCTTTCCTCGACAAGGAATTTATCGATGTCGCGATGCGTCTGAATCCAAAGGACAAAATGTGCGGCAACGGAAAAATCGAAAAGCATATAGTGCGTGAGGCTTTTGAATCATATCTGCCAAAGGAAGTCGCTTGGCGCCAGAAAGAACAATTCTCCGACGGCGTTGGCTACTCTTGGATCGATTCCCTCAAAGACTATGTCGAAACGCAAGTCACGGATCAGATGTTCGCTGCGGCAAAGTACAGATTCCCTATCAACACGCCGCTTACCAAAGAAGCTTATTTCTACCGTTCCGTTTTTGAAGAATTCTTCCCGCTCGAATCTGCCGTTCGTTGCGTTCCATACGGCAAATCGGTGGCCTGCTCGACGCCGAAAGCGATCGAATGGGATGAAAAGTTCAAATCGATGGCCGATCCGTCAGGCAGAGCCGTAATGGGAGTTCACAACGAC
>JAZQPH010000087.1:0-4424 GCA_045628385.1 Succinivibrionaceae bacterium | reverse complement strand
GGCATGATGGATTGCAAAAAGGCTCTTGTTGCCGCTGATGGCGATATCGAACTTGCAATCGACAACATGCGCAAGTCTGGCGTAGCTAAGGCAGCCAAGAAAGAAGGCCGCATCGCTGCAGAAGGCATCATCGTAATCAAGGCTAACGGCAACAAGGCTGCAATGGTCGAAGTCAACTGCGAAACCGACTTCGTTGCCAAGAATCCAACTTTCAAGGCGTATGCCGAGACCGTTGCTGAATTGGCTCTTGCCAACAATCTTGAAGACGTTGACGCAATCAACGCTCTTACTTTCAACAACGAAACCGTTGCCAAGGAAATGGATCTTGTAGCAGGCGTTAACTGCCTCGACGCTCTCAAGGGCATGATCTCCAAGATCGGCGAAAACATGAAGTTCCGCCGCGTCAAGCTCGCTGAAGCTTCCAACCTCGGCCAGTATGTTCACATGGGCAACATCGGCGCTCTCGTTCAGCTCGAAGGCGGCGACGAAGAACTCGCAAAGCAGGTCTGCATGCACGTTTGCGCTCAGGATCCGCGTTTCTGCAAGCCTGAAGACGTTTCCCCTGAAGTCGTCGAACACGAACGCAAGATTCAGGTTGAAATCGCTATGCAGAGCGGCAAGCCTCAGAACATCGCTGAAAAGATGGTCGAAGGCCGCATGAAGAAGTTCACCGGTGAAGTATCTTTGACCGGTCAGGCATTCGTCATGGATCCAAACATGACCGTCGGCGAACTTCTCAAGTCCAAGGGCGCAGACGTTCTCGGTTTCACCCGTTTCAAGGTCGGCGAAGGCATCGAAAAGCAGGAAGTCGACTTTGCTTCCGAAGTTGCGGCACAGGTTGCGGCAGCTCAGGCAAAGGCATAATTTTTTATGCTCCATAATTGAACAGACCGCGGCGTTGCCGCGGTTTTTTTGTGTCTGTTCGGTATATACTTATGCGCGGAATTTTTCTCATTTCGGGAGTTACAGGATGACCGGCGAAAATAAACTTGCTTATAAAAGAATTCTTCTTAAGCTGAGCGGCGAAGCATTGCAGGGCAGCGAGGGTTTCGGCATCGATCCGTCCGTGCTTGATCGCATGGCCGGCGAAATCAAAGAACTCGTGGATATGGGCGTGGAAATCGGTTTGGTTATCGGCGGTGGCAATATTTTCCGCGGCGCCGGACTTGCAAAAGCAGGCATGAACCGCGTTATCGGCGACCATATGGGCATGCTCGCTACCGTCATGAACGGTCTTGCCATGCGCGATGCTCTTTTCCGCGCCAACGTCGAAGCCAAGCTTTTTTCGGCTATTCCTCTTCAGGGCATGTGCACGCCTTACAGCTGGCTCAATGCGATTTCCAATCTGCGCCGCGGCCGCGTGGTTATCCTTTCGGCGGGCACGGGCAATCCGTTCTTCACGACCGATTCCGCAGCTTGCCTGCGCGGCATCGAGATCGAAGCCGACGCGGTGTTCAAGGGCACCAAGGTCGATGGCGTCTACTCAGCCGATCCGATGAAGGATCCTTCCGCTACTCTTTATGATGAGCTTGATTATTCCGAAGTCATCGACAAAGAACTCAAGGTTATGGATCTTGCGGCCTTCACGCTCGCCCGCGATCATAATCTGCCGATCAGAGTTCTCAACATGAATAAGCCTGGCGCTCTGCGCCGCGCCATTCTCGGCGAAAAGGAAGGCACGCTCATTCACAACGTCAAGCGCTGAGATGACGGCATTAGGCAATTTTGTGGAAGTGAACCGCAAAATAGGGCATAATTGAATCAATGGGGGAGATCGCCCTTGGGGCATCTCCTCCTTTCGCAATTTAAGGAAGAAAAATGAGCAACGATATCAAGAACACTGCCAAGGAAAAAATGGATAAGGCAGTCGCTGCCTTCCAGACTCAGCTGTCTCGAATCCGCACGGGCCGCGCGCAGCCTGCGCTTTTGGACGGCATCATGGTTGAATACTATGGATCGCAGACTCCGCTTAAGCAGATCGGCAACATCGTCGCCGAAGATGCCCGCACGCTTTCGATCACCGTATACGATACCGGCGCCATCAAGGCAGTCGAAAAGGCCATCATGGATTCCGAGCTCGGTTTGAACCCTCAGACCGCAGGCAACAACATCCGCGTTCCTCTGCCGCCGCTCACCGAAGAACGCAGAAAAGAATTTATCAAAATCGTCCGCGCGGAAGCTGAAAAGGAACGCGTATCCATCCGCAACGCGCGCCGCGACTGCAACAACGATCTGAAAGCTCAGGTCAAGGACAAACTGATCTCCGAAGATGATCAGAAGCGTTCTGAAGCCGATATCCAGAAGCTCACCGATGAGTACGTAAAGAAGATCGATACCATCCTTGCAGCCAAGGAAAAAGAACTCATGGAAATCTGATGCCTGTCTGACGGCGGCGATAATCGCTTGCCGTCTCATGCATCGCAGGACGGCTGCGTCTTCCGACTCAGACGTCCTTTTCTTTGTTCGGATTTGTTATGGCACAGACTTCTATCGCAGATATTCCAAACAACATCAAAGAACGCCTGCCCCGCCATGTCGCCATCATCATGGACGGCAACGGCCGTTGGGCAAAAAAGCGCGGCATGATGCGGGTTTTTGGTCATAAAAATGCCGTCGGAGCCGTCAGGGCTGCCGTCAGCATGTCGGGAAGACTCGGCATCGAGGAATTGACGCTGTTTGCGTTTTCTTCCGAAAATTGGCGCAGACCGCAGGAAGAAGTCGGCTTTTTGATGGATCTTCTGGGCAAATATCTCGTGTCGGAAGTCAGCGAACTGAAAAAAGACAATGTACGCATCAAGATGATCGGCGATCTGTCGAAGTTCGGCGACGGGCTGAAAGACAAGATCGCGGCGGCAGAATCCGATACGTCCATGAATACGGGACTGAAACTCAATATTGCCGTGAATTACGGCGGACGATGGGACATCGCTTCGGCATGCCGGGAAATAATCTCGTCTTGCCAGAATGTCCAAGATGCGGCCGCGACCGTCACCGAAGAATCCATATCTGCGCGTCTTAGCGCATCCGATGTCGACCTCATGATAAGAACGGGCGGCGAACAGCGCATTTCCAATTTTTTGCTGTGGCAGATGGCTTATGCCGAATTATATTTTACGGACATCTTGTGGCCTGATTTCTCGGAAGATGAATATGCCAAGGCGCTTGCCTGGTTTGCGGGAAGAGAGCGCAGGTTCGGCTGCACGGGTGAGCAGATAAAGGCTCTGCTTGCCGATTCTTGACAGATTTTAATAATTCATACGTGGGTACCTTGCAATGAAACTTCGTATACTTACGGCAGCCTGGCTTTTGCCGCTTGCGCTGTGCTGGATGTTTCTGACTGAAGGAAACGTGTTCGTGGCAGGAGCATGCATTCTTTGCGTCATCGCCGCTCAGGAATGGGGCGGTTTCGTCGGTCTGAAGGGCGCAAAAAGCTGGCTTTTTGCCGCAGCCTACGCTGCGCTGTTAGCAGGATGCTGCACTTCGATTAATCCTTTTTGCGAGGCGGATAGGCAGCTTTTGGCGCACCATGACGCCCTAAAAATGTGTTTCGCTGCTGGGTGCGGCTGGTGGATCATCGCCATAATCGTTGTATTCGGCTTCCCGAAGTCGGCGATAATGATTGCTCTTAAGCCGTTTGCCTGGGCGGCCGGCATGCTGACGCTCATACCTTTCTTTTTTTCGATCGTGTGGCTGCACGAAGCAAATCCGTCAGGTCTTTTGCCTTTTGCTTCGGGCGGCATGAATCTCTTTTTTGCGATGCTTCTTGTGTGGTGCGCAGACACGGGCGCTTATTTTGCAGGACGGTCTTTCGGAAAACACAAAATGCTCGAGGCTGTCAGCCCTAAGAAAACTATGGAAGGTTTGGCGGGTGGACTTCTTCTGTCGCTTCTGGTCGCGGTCGGCGTTTCGTTTGCCGCAAGCGGTTCGGTAAGCCTTCCTGTTCTCGGAACGGCTGCCACTGTTTCCGTCATTGCCTCCGTTCTCGGCGATCTTCTTGAAAGCGCATTTAAGCGCACCGCCGGAATCAAAGACTCGGGATGGATTCTTCCTGGGCATGGCGGCGTTATGGATCGCGTGGACAGTCTTACTGCCGCGCTGCCTGTCTATTCTGCCATTATGATTTTTGCAGCTTGAGGATGTTCTTGGTATGGAAAAGGTTACGGTCTTAGGCTCGACGGGTTCCATCGGAACGAGCACGCTTGATGTAATCCGCAGAAATCCCGAGAAATTTTCGGTATATGCCCTGGGCGCGGGACGCGACGTTCAGTCCATGCTCGGTCAGTGCCTGGAATTTAAACCGCGCTTTGCCGCCTTGGCCGATGAAAAAGCCGCATCCGAACTTGAACGAGAAATCAAAAATGCCGGACTTTCGACCAAAGTCCTCAAGGGGGCGGCCTCTCTTGCCGCCATCGCATCCGATCCAG
>JAZQPH010000086.1:0-2081 GCA_045628385.1 Succinivibrionaceae bacterium | reverse complement strand
AATATCCAGTGTTCCGTTTGGATTTTGCAAATGGCAACTTCGGCAAGAAGGAAGGTCTGACGAACCTCATCAACGATTACCTTCTTCAATGGGAGAAACAGTATGGCAGGGAATCGGATGTCGTTGAACTTGACAGAAGGTTCCAGAATGTGATAAAAAGGGCATGCGAGAAGACCGGTCAGAAGGCCGTCGTCCTCATCGACGAATACGACAAGCCTTTATTAGACGTGCTGATGGAGCCGATGGAGCAGGAGAACCGAGCCGTACTGAAAGAGTTCTACGGCACTTTCAAGTCGGGGGGCGAGCACTTGCGTTTCGTGCTCCTCACCGGCGTCACCAAATTCTCGCAGGTGAGCGTGTTCAGTGGCTTCAACCAGCCGGAGGACATCAGCATGAAGAGCGAGTTCGACGCGCTGTGCGGCATCACAGCGGACGAACTCGTGGGCTATTTTGATGAGGAGATTGCTGCGATGGCGGAGAAAAGAAAATGCTCAAAAGAAGAGATGTACATTCGCCTCAAGAAACAATACGACGGATACCATTTCTCTGAGGAAATGACCGGCATCTTCAACCCGTTTAGCGTCCTCAACGCATTGAACGACAAAAAGCTGGACAACTACTGGTTCGCATCAGGCACGCCTACATACCTCATGCGGCTGCTTGACCGCAAGAAGACGAACATGCAGGAGATGGTGAGCAAACAGTACGGCAGGAGCTACTTCATGGACTACAAGGCCGACACAGAAGACCCATTGGCGATGATATATCAGAGCGGCTACCTCACCATCAAAGGCTATAATGAGAAAAGGCAACAGTACAGGCTCGACTTCCCGAACAACGAGGTGCGTAGCGGATTCGTCGCACTCCTCGCGAACAACTACTGCGACAGCAGGAACGACCCGCAGAACCTCGTCCTCGACATCAACGACATGCTCGACGAGTGCCGCTTGGACGATATGCGCGAGGCGCTTTCGGGCTTCTTCGCGTCAATACCATACAATGCGAATTATCAGGAGCGCGCGTGGAGCTATGAGAGTCATTATCACTACACCTTGTACCTGATATTCAGGCTCCTTTCGTGCTACACTACTTTGACGGAAAAGGAAAACTCGCGTGGTAGGGCCGACATCATCGTCGAGACTGCCGACTATGTGTATGTCTTCGAGTTCAAGCTCGACGGCACGGCCGCCGAAGCCCTCAAGCAGATTGACGACAAAGGCTACGCTGAGCCGTATGCCGCCGACAGCAGGAAGCTGTTCAAGGTCGGTGTGGGCTTCTCGTCAGAGAAACGGAACATCGCTGAGTGGGTAGTAGCTTGAATGTCACCGCACCGTACCCGCTCCGTACCAACTCCGTACTTCGTCCAATGCTTGCTCAATGTTCGCTCAATGCTCGTCCAATCTAAGGAATTGGATGAGCTGTGCGCAAGGTGTGTGTAAATGTTGCAATAACCACAGGGAGGGGCACAAGAGGGATGCTATTAGGCTCATTTTAGACGCGATTCATCGCGGTTCTATGGGTTAATGGCATTTTGAATTTAGGGCTATGGGTGACATGCATTCTCGCAGTCGGCGTAAGTCAACGGAACATGTGGGAGGAAACAACTCCCTATAAAACAGCTGTCTCAATCCATTCGATGGCTTTGTCATAACTTTCCATGCCGAATCCCGAAAAACATTTGCCGCAGGCTTCAGCCGTGAAAGAATGACGGCGGTAAGGCTCGCGCTTGCTGATGTCGGAAATGTGAACCTCAGCAACCTTGATGCTGATGGCACGGATGCAGTCGGCGATGGCGATGGAAGTGTGGGCGTAGGCGCCTGGATTCATGACCACGGCATCGTAAACGGTATCGGCTTCCTGCAATTTGTCGATAATGACGCCCTCGTGGTTCGTCTGAAAATAGTCGATTTCGTGTTGCGGAAAACGTTGCTTGAGATGCACAAGATGCGTCTCAAATGAAGTGTTTCCGTAGATTTCGGGTTCCCTCTTCCCAAGCAAATTCAGGTTGGGTCCGTTGATTATTAGAATTTTCATCGCAAAAAATAATGGCTGCAAAGATAATGTTTTAAATTTATTTTCTA
>JAZQPH010000085.1:0-2378 GCA_045628385.1 Succinivibrionaceae bacterium | reverse complement strand
GAGTTTCGTGCACGAAACGATAAACGAATTGATTGACGCCGAAGGTTTTTGCAAACTGCATGCAACCGGTTTTGGCAAAAATAATATTTCCTCAATATCTTCGGATGTGATATTCAAGGCGCTGAGTGGCTTAAACATAACTTCAGTTGCTTATCAGACAAAAGACGGTGACGCGCATCAGGCTTGCAGCCCTGAAATTGTTCATGACGCCGTACAAGTCAAGCAGGTTTTAAATGCAAATTTTGGCGAAGCTTCGTTTAAGTTTAATAAAGCCGTTTTCGTGGCTGCTCCTTTAGAAGATGCCAAAACTCCTTACGTTCTGCAGAAACTTGCAGACGTCGCAAGATGCGTGAACGAATTAAATGCCGATGGGAAAAACGTTTCCCTGAGCGTCATCACATTCAATGCCGATGCTGATTCGTCGTCTTCTGCCGTTCGAGGAATGACTCGAGTTGCAGCCAACGAGCTGTCTTCCGCCGAGATTAACTCTGTCAATATTGAGACTGCATCGATGGCATCTTTATATGCAAAAGATTGCAGCGTAGTTTCATCTGCAGACGAAGATGATAATGCCAATAAACATGCTGACGCTTCAATAGAACAGTCAGGCGTGCGTTGCGTCGATGTAATTCCGATATGGAGAGAGCTGCTGTTTTCGGACGGCCTTGATGAAGTGACAATCGACTTGTCGGGCGGCAACAATATTCGCCGCAAAACGATCATAGCCGAAGGCATGTCCGATCTCTTGCCGGCAGGGAATCAGCAAAATTCAGCCGATTTGCCATGCCGTCCGTTTTCTGAAAACGATAATGACGGGATTTGCGGAATCGGTGCGTGTCGAGACTTCAGCGCTGAAAACGACTCAGAAAACCGACTCGCCGATATCCGTGCGGACAGAGCTTATTACTTGGATTTCTCAGCTCCGGGAAGATTAAGAAATTTGTGCTGGATTGAGAAAGAATTGCCAACACCTGAAGAGCTCGGAGCAAATCAAGTTATTGTCGACGTAAAAGCCACGGGATTAAACTTCAGAGACATCATGATGACCATGGGATTGGTTCCCGATGATGCTTTGGAGAACGGTTTCTCGGGGCCTTTCCTTGGACTGGAATTTTCTGGAACGGTAGCGGCTCTTGGTTCGGGAGTAACTGATTTTGAAGTAGGCGACAGAGTATTAGGATTCGGGTCGTCTTGTTTCAGCAATAAATTAGCCGTCAGCGATTTCTCGGTTGCTCGGATACCTAACGAATGGTCATTTGAATCCGCAGCTACTGCTCCGATAGTGTTCTTCACGGCCTGGTACGCTATTTCCACTTTGGCAAATATGGAAAAGGGCGAAAGCATCCTTATTCACGGCGCCGCGGGCGGAGTGGGCATAGCTGCTATCCAAATAGCGAGTTTCCTTGGCTTAAAGGTTTATGCGACTGCCGGCTCTGAGTCAAAACGCGATTTCCTAAAAATGTTGGGAGTCGAACGAATCTACAATTCCAGAGAACTGGATTTTCGAACCGAATTGCTGAGAGACACAGAAGGCCAAGGCGTGGATGCCGTTCTTAACTGTCTGTCTGGCGAAGCCATGAAAGAAAGTTTAAGCGTGCTTAAGCCTTTCGGCCGTTTCATGGAATTGGGCAAAAGAGATTTTGTCGAAAATACCTCTCTTGGCTTAAGGTACTTTAAAGAAAATATCAGTTATTTTGCTATAGACGTAGATCAGTTATTTAAATTTAATCCTGCAAAGGCAAAAAATATTTTTAAGCAAGTCATGGACTTGTTCAAAAATAAAGAATTTACGCCGTTGCCGTATATTGCATTCCGAAGCGCCGATATCGTAAATGCCTTTAAATATATGCAGCAGGGCAACCAAATCGGAAAGGTTGTCGTTACCTATGACGCTTCAAAATCAACAGAAAATACTCTGGAATCTCCTTGTGTTGCCGGCTCAGGCCGCGAAGCATTTGCAAACAATGCCGGTCAAATGCCCGTTTTGGCAGACAATAAGCCGGAGTCGGAAAAAGAACTTTTAAATACTGTTTTTTCGTCTGATGATGTTTGGCTGATTACGGGCGGCACAAGAGGTTTCGGCTGGGCAACCGCCAAGTATTTGCTGGATCGGAATATAAAACAGGTTGTGCTCGTTTCAAGATCGGGAATGACCGACTCTTCCGTGATTCAAGAAGCATCTCGATATCTGTCTTCAAACGGCGAATCGTCAAATCTCGGCGGCGCCGCTGCAAGAATTATCGTCAAGCGCTGCGATGTTTCGGACAAAAATGCGCTGGTTTCTCTATGGCGCGAATTGGCAAATGAAAAGATTAATGTAACGGGCATAATCCATGCGGCTGCCGTTTTTGCCGATTGTCTGCTGCAAGACATAACTC
>JAZQPH010000084.1:0-7944 GCA_045628385.1 Succinivibrionaceae bacterium | reverse complement strand
GGGGTCGGCTCTGGAGTCGGAGTTGGCTCCGGAGTAGGGGTCGGCGTTGGAGTCGGATCATCGGACCCGCCGCCGCCACTGCCGCCACCGCAAGCAGTCAACGCCATGCCAAGAAGCATTGCCGCAAAAATGCGAGATTTTCTAAACTTGCCCATTCTATACCTCTGTCTCACTCAAGCCTGATGAATACTGCGCGATGCCAATACTGCGAGCGCCGTTGTGATTTTAGACAAAAGAATTATCCGCAATTCGAGACAAATCATATGAATTTTATAAAAATGTGAAAAACCTCTCACGAATAGTCGGTTTTTACAAAAAAAAAAGGCCCGCCGATGCGAGCCAGAATTGGTTTATTGATTTGAAAAATTAGATCGGAATTTCAATGCACAATTACTCCTCTTCTGCATCGTCTTCTTCGTAATCGTCTTCGTAATCATCCATAGGGATGCCCCAGCCGTCGTATTCAACGCCGTACTTGGAGGCAAGCGGAATAATCTCTTCAAGCTGAGCTTTGATGATAGACTCCGACAAAGCCGTTTCTTTGAGCGCGTCAAAACAGAAAATTACCCTATTGCGCATGTCCTGCAATTCGTCTGCTTCTCCGACGTCATATCCCAAACCATCGAGATCTACTGCCAGTTTTTCCAATTTGGCAAAATCGCGGCATGCAAAATGGTGTTCGATGAGATAGTCGTCTTCATTTAAATCAAAACCGTCCGTCCGCATCTCTGAAAGAACTTCCGAAGCTTCTTTCATAAGTTTTGAAATTTCTTTTTCGACCGAAGCATCGAGCGGCAGATTGGTATTTTCTTCAGCCATAACTCTTATTCTCCCAGCAGCGCAGGATCAAGCAGCAAATCTTCATTCCTGTTTACGCCGATACCCGCTGATACTACCTTGGCAGCCAGCGATTTTGCAGCATCGAGATCCTGATATTCCCAAGATCCGCACTGGTAAACGTTAACGCCAGGAACCTCTTTCAGACTCTGAATCCCGGACACGCGTTTTAACGCCGACGTAAGACCGTCCGCAACTTTCTCTTCAGAAGGCTTTCCTATCACCGACAAATAATATCCCGTGCGGCATCCCATAGGAGAAATATCGATAACCTCGACATCGCCTGAATTCAGAGCATCGCGGATAAACCCTGCCAAAAGGTGCTCAAGCGTATGAAGACCTTTTCCGTCCATCATTTCGCAATTTGGCTTGCACATCCGAAGATCAAAAACGCTCAGAATATCCCCTGACGGCGTCTTCAGCCTTTTTGAAAGACGAACAGCTGGCGCCGCCATCTTGGTGTGATCAACCGAAAAACTTTCTACTACTGACATTCTCTCTCCGCTCTTTTATCAAGGGCAATCCTTTAGCTGAGCCGCATATTGATCAGCACGCTTTTTGACTTTCGAGGCTACGCCCAACAACCATTTTTTATCCTTGTAGCTGCCTCGGCTGTATCCGCCCCATCCCTCATGGTAATTAAGGTATTGATTATACGCATCCCATTTGGAAACGCTGTTTCGCTGATACGATTTATTTACGTACCAGCCGATGAAATCTATGGCATCGCCAAAATCATCTCTTGATGCGAACATCCCGCCGACATCTTTTTTATACTCTTCCCATACAGGGTCTTGCGCCTGAGCATAGCCGTATGCGGAGCTTCCTCTGCCTATCGGAATGATCCAAAGGAAATACTGCATCGGCGGCTTGGCATCGTCTATGAAAGACGATTCCTGCGCCATTATGGCCATAGTTATATGAACAGGAGCTCCCCAGCGCATGCGAGAATGCATGGCATCCTCTCGCCAATCAGGTTTTTCCCTAAATATTGAGCATATATTGTTGGGATTTTTCGGAGGGCTGACAGAACATCCTGCCGCCATCGCCGCTGCCGTACACAAAAGAACTTTGCCAAGAAATTTCATAAATTCTCCAAGCGCGAGTCCAAATCTGAGATTTTGATTTGATTATAGCTAAACGATCGGCGCAAAGTTATGCGCTGTCCCAAAAAGCAAAACGCTCCCCGAAGGGAGCGTTAGCGGCAATTTGTCATATGTCAGGATCTTGACAGTTTCTTAGTGGCGAACTTTGGACGTTCGTGAAGAATCTGTTCAATCTGTTCTTCGGTCATTCCGTTCTTGCTCAATCCGAGGATTTTGTAGGTAATGAACTGTCTTGCATCAAGCGAAATCATCAGAGCCTTGATTACCGAGCTGTCGGAAGCCGCTGGCGTGCCATATGCATAAGTAAGAATTCCGGCATCAAGCAGGTTTCTTACCGCAGGCTCGGCTACAGGCAGATTGATAACGCTTCTGCGCTGGAGCACAAATTCCCTAAGCACCGCCTTTTCAGTAAAGTCGAGACAGGCAACCATATTGTGAATAAGCGTCTCGCGGGATTTGGAGGTGAAATTCTCATAAGCCCATGTGCAACCTATGGAAATAGCATGACTCAGAAAGTACGAGATGCCGGTAAGAAGTCCTGTAAGCCACAGAACATTTCTGTCAGCAATCCATTTGCTGACTTTTGCGCCGAGCCATGCATCAGGAATCATGACAATCATTGCATTGATGATAATCGCCCAAAGCATGATCCAGTTAAGAACCGCAAATTTTCCGAATCTCGAAATACCCTTTTCCATTTCTGCGTCGGTCTTGAAGACCGCCTCCAAAAGAACAACTGCCGATGCCCAATTAAAAGCAACTGCCGTGCCAAGTGCGATCGTCAAGATCATGACGATCTTAGCCAGATCGCAAGCTTCAGAAGATCCGAATTTAATTTGATGACGATAACTCCCACTGAACCGAACTCTTTATATAATGCTGCGTATAAGCAAAAGCGAGGCATCACACATGAAGAAGATTACAGCAATCATCAAACCGTTCAAACTTGATGACGTGCGCGAGGCCCTGAACGATCGAGGAATAAGCGGCATGACCGTAACCGACGTCAAAGGCTTTGGCCGCCAAAAAGGCCATACGGAACTCTACAGAGGCGCCGAATATGTAGTGGACTTTCTTCCGAAAACGAAAATTGAAGTAGTCGTGAGAGACGAAGATGTCGATCTTTGCGTGGAAGGTATCATAGCGGGAGCCAAGTCAGGCAAAATCGGAGACGGAAAAATCTTTATCAGCGACGTAAGCCGCGTCATCAGAATCCGTACAGGCGAAGAAGACGACGACGCTGTGTAATTTATCTGTATCTGAGACAAAAGACCGCCGCATGGCGGTCTTTATTATTTGGTCTCGAGCTACAGATTGACTGGGGAGCCGTGTTTTGCGGTCAGTGCCACAAACCCTTTCATGTCAACGCACTGGCATGCGCTGTCCGCAAATCCCCTGGCAAGCAAGTCCTCGCTCAATGCATACACCTCGATGCCTGGCGGAACTCCCGCGCGCCCGGTTGCTGGGACAATCACGCCGTCTTCGATAAAAAGCACGGCATCCCCCTCGCGCACAAGACTTTTGAGCAAAGACAGTCTGGCAGTCAATTCGGGTGAGTGACGGTACAGATACAGCATTAAAATACCATCCTTACATCACCAGAAGCCAGAATGTCAGCAGCCTCTTGCGACGAAATCACCCTGGCAGGAAGCAGCAAGTCGTCCAAAGCAAGATTCTCTTCACTAAGCGATGATTCAAGGACATAAATTTCATCCACGCCGTATACGCCGAGCAAACCGAACGTCTTTGCGTGATTGCGGGAAAGAACGCCGGCAGGACATTGATCCTTAGCAATCTGCCGAACACCCTGACCCATAAAAAGCACAGCAGCTTCGTCATGAAATGCCGAAAGCGCAAGCAATGCATCAAGACCTTCCCTGCCAGAAGAGGTGCCGTGCGGGGGAGTCACGAACGATATCACGGTTTTCATTTAAATTGCACCGTCCTGTCGGATCTTGACGTAAACACTGCCAAATCCGAAAGGGATCCTATTTCAAATCCCTCGTCGGCATATGCTCCCGTCACGGCTCTGCGCATGCCTGCTGATTCGCAAAGAACTAAACGAACTGCGTGCGATTTGGCGAATTTCTGCCAGGCTTTTACAAGATTAAATTCGTCATTGGCGGGACTTAAACCTCGGCATGCATTCAATACGCCGTCGGCATAAAAGAACACAGCGCGCACGCTGTGTTCTTTGACTGCTTCTGATGCAAATAAATACGCAAGAGATGCAGATTCGGTGCCGTAAGGAGGTCCTTCAACAACTATCGTATAAACAAGACCTGTAGGGGCATCAGCAATTTGTTGCTTAGCCACAGACAGCAACCAATTCGACTTCTACCAAAGCGTCCTTCGGAAGTTTGGCGACTTCAACGCAAGAACGGGCAGGAGCTGTCTGTCCGAAGTACTCTCCGTAAATGCCGTTGAAAGTTGCAAAATCGCCGATGTTCTTCAAAAAGCAGGTTGTCTTGATGACGTTGGCAGGGGTAAGACCGGCTTCTTTAAGAACGGCCATAAGGTTCTTCATGACGCGTTCTGTTTGCGCTACGATGTCGCCGCTTACAAATTGCTGCGTTGCAGGATCAATAGCGATCTGACCTGAGGTGAACAAAAAGCCATTTGCTTTAACAGCCTGAACATAAGGACCGATCGCAGCCGGAGCTTCGTTCGTTGCAATAACTTCCCTGCTCATATGAACTCCTAATTTTAACTATTAACAAAAACAACAACTGAATTTTAACACTCGCGCAATCTGCGCCGCTAGGCAAAAAGAAGGGACCGCAATCAAAGCGATCCCTCTGTTTGACTAATCAGCGGTTGCTATAAAAGCTATCAAGCTTCGGGCTGTAGCTCAGATACAACCTGAGCCATCTGCTCAGCCGCTTCTGCTTCGTCAGCTGCCTTGTAAGCTTCAGCTACAGACTTATCAAGATCTTTTGCCTCAGCATCTTCTTTTTCAGCCTCAGCTTCTGCCTGAGCATTCAGCTGACGGAGACGATCGCGTTCCTGACGATATGCATAGCCGGTACCAGCAGGAATGAGACGTCCAACAATAACGTTTTCTTTCAAGCCGCGGAGATCGTCGACCTTGCCGGCAACAGCAGCTTCGGTAAACACGCGGGTTGTTTCCTGGAAGGATGCTGCCGAAATAAACGATTCGGTGTTAAGAGAAGCCTTCGTGATACCCATGAGCATGCGATTGTAGGTAGCTGGTTCCTTGCCTTCCGCAACAAGCTGGCTGTTGACCATCTTGATGCGCGCAATTTCAACCTGATCTCCCTCAAGATACTCAGAATCGCCTGGGTTGACGATTTCGCACTTGCGAAGCATCTGACGGATGATGATTTCAATGTGCTTGTCGTTAATCTTAACGCCCTGAGCGCGATACACGTCCTGGACTTCGTTAACGATGTAGCGAGCAACCTCGCTGACGCCGCGCAGACGAAGAATATCAGCAGCAGCTTCTGCGCCGTCAACGATGACTTCGCCCTTCTCGACGGTTTCGCCTTCATACACATTGATGTTTCTGAACTTAGGAATCATCTCCTCGTGTTCAGTGCCATCCTGCGCCTTGATGATAAGACGCTTCTTGCCCTTGGTTTCCTTGCCGAATTTAACCTGACCGCTGATTTCAGCCAGGACTGCAGGCTCTTTCGGAGGACGAGCTTCGAACAAGTCAGCAACGCGAGGCAGACCGCCCGTAATATCCTTGGTACCGGATACGGACTTAGGGATCTTAGCGATAACATCGCCCACTTTGATTTCGTCGCCGTCGGTCAATTCAATTATTGACTGATCCTGCAAGAAGTAAGAAGTAGGAACGCCGTTCTTAGATTCGACATCTTTTCCGTCGGCATCAACAATCTTAATCATTGGACGCTTTGCGTCTTTCGCGGAGCTGCCGGTTTCCTTTATCTGCCAAGAAGTAAGACCTGTCAGTTCATCTTTCTTTGCGGTTGCGGTAGAACCGTCGATGATATCGACAAACTTAATGAAACCAGGAACTTCGGCGATGATTGGGTGGCTGTGCGGATCCCATGTAGCGAGCACGGAACCAACCTCAACCTTGTCGCCATCCTTGATTTCGAGGACAGAACCTGACTGAAGTTTGCGGTTTTCTTTGGTTAGGCCGAAATCGTCGATGATAGTAATTTCAGCGCTGCGGCCAGTAACCACGAGCTTGCCGTCAGAATTGACCACATACTTAGCTTTCAGTCGAACGGTACCTGCATTCTTTGCCTGCGCAGACGTATCTTCAACGGAACGAGATGCCGTACCGCCGACGTGGAACGTACGCATGGTGAGCTGTGTACCAGGTTCACCGATGGACTGCGCAGCCATGACGCCGACTGCTTCGCCGCAGTTAACCATATATCCGCGTGCCAAATCGCGGCCGTAGCACTTGGCGCAAATGCCGAATGCAGTGTCGCAGGTGATTGGCGAACGAACCGTGACGCTGTCAATCGAATTCATTTCGAGCAAATCGCAGTTTGATTCGTCAAGCAGCGTGCCAGCAGGAATAATGACTTCGCTGGTACCAGGCTTTACGACATCAACTGCAGCCACGCGACCCAATACGCGCTCGCGGAGCTTTTCAATAACATCGCCGCCGACGATATGCGGAGTCATGATGAGACCGTTGGTCGTTCCGCAATCTTCGGTCTTAACAACAACGTCTTGCGCAACATCAACGAGACGACGGGTAAGATAACCGGAGTTTGCAGTCTTAAGAGCCGTATCGGCAAGACCCTTACGAGCACCGTGAGTAGAAATAAAGTACTGGAGGACGTCCAGACCTTCACGGAAGTTTGCAACGATAGGAGTCTCAATGATGGTGCCATCAGGCTTAGCCATCAGACCACGCATTGCCGCAACCTGAGAAATCTGCTTTTCGGAACCACGAGCACCTGAGTCAGCCATCATATAGATGTTGTTGAACGATGCCTGCTTTTCATCCTGGCCAAGAGAGTTCTTCAAGGTTTCAGTGCGCAGGTTTTCCATCATCGCCTTGGTAACGCGCTTGTTGGCGTCGCCCCAAATATCGAGGACCTTGGAATACTTTTCGCCCTGTGTAATGGAACCGGAATTGAACTGATCCTGAATGTCGGCTACGCGGCTTTCAGCATCTTCAATGATGGCAGCCTTTTCAGAAGGAATAACCATATCGTCAACGCAAACGGACGCTCCGGACAACGCTGCATAATGGAAACCGATGTACATGAGGTGGTCGGCGAACATTACGGTGTCCTTGATGCCGAGCGATCTGTAACAAGCGTTGAGCATCTTGGCTATAAGCTTCTTGGAAAGAGCTTCGTTATTTACAAACTTAAACCAGCAGCGAGGATCTTTCTTAAGTTCCTCTTTATCCGCATCGGTCATCTCATATGGCTTGTCAATGAGCGAATATGGGAGTCCTTTTGGCAGGATAAGGGACAAAATTGCGCGACCGACGGTAGTGGTTTTAAGCGTGGTCGAAGCCTCAAACGATCCGTCTTCGAGCTTGGTGTATTCGGTGATATAGCAGCGAACACGCGCGCCGAGCTCAGCAAGACCTGCTCTGTAAAGAGATTCTGCTTCCTTTGGCGAGGTCAACAGCATGCCTTCGCCCTTGGCGCCTACCTTCATTCTGGTCATGTAGTAGATGCCGAGAACCATATCCTGAGACGGTCCGATGATTGGATCGCCTGATGCAGGAGAGAGGATGTTGTTTGTGGACATCATGAGAGCGCGAGCTTCCAACTGAGCTTCAATAGTCAGTGGAAGATGCACTGCCATCTGGTCACCGTCGAAGTCAGCGTTGAACGCTGAACATACGAGAGGATGCAGACGTATTGCCTTGCCTTCGATGAGAATTGGTTCGAATGCCTGAATACCGAGTCTGTGCAATGTAGGCGCACGGTTAAGCATTACAGGATGTTCGCGGATAACTTCTTCAAGAATATCCCATACCTGCGGCTCTTCGCGCTCAACCATCTTCTTTGCAGCTTTGATGGTAGTCGCA
>JAZQPH010000083.1:0-4077 GCA_045628385.1 Succinivibrionaceae bacterium | reverse complement strand
AAGGGCGTTAACCTTCCAAACGTTATCACCACTCTTCCTGCGCTCGCTGAAAAGGACGAAATCGACCTCCGTTTCGGTTGCGAACGCGAAGTCGACTTCATTGCTGCTTCTTTCATCCGCAAGAAGGAAGACGTTCTCGGCATCCGCAAGTTCCTCGACCAGAACGGCGGCAAGGACATCAAGATCATTTCTAAGATCGAAAATCAGGAAGGTTTGAACAACTTCGATGAAATTCTCGAAGTATCCGATGGCATCATGGTTGCACGCGGCGACATGGGCGTTGAAATTCCGTTCCAGGACGTTATCTTCGCGCAGAAAATGATTATCAGAAAGTGCAACAAGGCTGGTAAGTTCGTTATCACCGCAACTCAGATGCTTGAGTCCATGCAGAAGAACCCGCGCCCAACCCGAGCAGAAGCAGGCGACGTTGCAAACGCGATTCTCGACGGTACTGATGCAGTCATGCTTTCTGGCGAATCTGCAAAGGGTAAGTATCCAGAGGAAGCCGTTAAGACCATGGCTACCATCTGCGAACGCACCGATCCGCACGTTCTCGTACGTCTCGACATCGAAGAAAAGAGCATTGTTAAGGCTCACATCACCGAGGCTGTATGCCGCGGCGCTGTTAAGACTGCAGAAACCACCGATGCAGCTCTTATCGTTTGCTCTACCAGAAACGGCAACACTGCTATGAAGGTACGCAAGTACTTCCCTGCTGCTCCTATTCTTGCCATCACTCCGGTTCTCAAGACTGCTAAGCAGCTTTGCCCGGTCAAAGGCGTTACTCCATACGTCATCGACCACGAATTCGAGCACACCGACGAGTTCTTCGCTCTCGGAAAGAAGCTTGCTCTTGAACTCGGTCTTGCCAAGCCAGGCGATCGCATCGTAACCGTTTCCGGCGCACTCGTTCCAAACGGTCACACCAATACTTCTTCCGTTCACACCCTGTAATACGGGCTGGCGTCAGCCGACGGAAATAATCTGACAAAAAACTCCTGTAATTTTTACGGGAGTTTTTTTTTCAATACACAGCAAGACGGCAGCTTGCCAAAGTTTATGCCGCACCTGATAAAGCCAAACACTCTATCCCGTTGCCGATTGATAGAAATTCTCGGTCCCCTTTGTTCAAATGAAGGAATGATGTTCTTTTAGTTCACAACGAAGAAAACCTTTAACAGAATCCTCGTGAGCGGCAAGGCTTAGTGTAAAATCTTCATTGTTTTGCCGATTCGGCAAAAAACAGCATAGGATTTGTGTCATGAAAACGTTCAGATGGATTGCTTCGTTCTTCTTGTTATTTTTTGCAGCCATTTTCTCGGCAGTTCCATCTTTTGCCGAATCATCAGAAGTCACAGCTCTTAAAGACACGCTCGCGCAGTTAAACAAGCAAGAACATCTTAGCGAAAACGACACTCGCCTCAAAAACGCCATAAACATTCATCTTGAATTTCTCAGCAAATATGAACAGATGAGTGCGGATTTTGAAACAGCCTCGAACGATGTTAAAAATGCCGATTCCGAGATAAAAAGAATTAATGCGGAAAAAGAAAGACTTGAAGGAATTTTTGCCAAAGAAGACGGGCAGGACTTGCTTAAACTGAACCATTCGCAGCTTTCAGAAGAATTCAGCAAATTCCAAAGCAAACTCTTAGACGATCAAAAAAAATTCGAAGAATATAAAATCAAATCAGACAAGTTGCAGATTTTTAGCGAATATTCGCAGGAAAAAAATTCCACTCTTCAGCAAGGTATAGACGAAGCCAAACAACAGCTTCTCCAGGAAAATCTTTTACCTTTCGAAACTGCCGCATATGCTCAGAAACTCAAATACTACCAGCACTACGTTTCCTATCTGCAGTTCCTGAATATTTCAAAAAGAAAACTGTCTGAACTTACTGATGCCAACCTTTCGCTCAGAAAAGTCATCGTCGACCACGATAAGGAAATGCTGACAAAAATTGATGCCCGCCTTGCGGAGATATCAAAACAGGAAAAAGCGGCAGAGTTTAAAAAATTCGAGAGCGAATCGGCACAACTGCAACTATCTGTTGACGAACGTTCGAAAATATCAGACTTCATAGCTGAACAAAATGATGAATATCGCAAACTTATCGAAGAAGCAACGTCAAAATCAGATATCTACGAAAAAGAATCCAAAACAATAGCACTGGCCCTTGAACAAGCCAGCGATATCGAATACGAAGTAAATTCTCAAATCGGTAATTTTTCCAATTCGATGTTCCTCGCGCAGGCGCTCGAAAGTTTGCTTCGTTCAATTCCAGAGTATGATGCGCCGTTTAATTTCGAAGAAACGCTCAGTGCGGTGCGACTGGACATTTATGAACAAAACATAAAATTTGCCCGCCTTGCCGATCCCGAAGGAACTGCACAACGAATATCTCAGCGAGGCAAAACCCCACTGACGAAAGCACAGATCAATGCAATCGCAGAACTTCTGAAAATAAGACGGACGCTCGTATCGCGATACCTGGAAAAACTTCAGACCGAAAGCCAACTGCTGCTGTCGCTTAAAATGAACAACGATCTCTACGAACAGCATAAAAGAAGCATCCAGGAAACGGTAACCAAAAAACTATTCTGGCTGCAATCAAATCCGAAAATCAACAAAGCTTGGTTTAAAAACCTGCCTAACATGTTGCAAAAAGAACTGACAGGAACAAGAGCCTTTGTGGACGCATCTAATTTCGAAGGCGAAGTTTTGAAAAAACTGCCGCGCGTGCTCGTATTGGTTCTTTTCTCCCTATGCATCGTTCTTTCCAAAAAAGCGATCACACGACAAATCAAAAGCTGCCATAACAAGGTCGGTTCCTACCGCAAGGATACCCACTACAACACGCCGCTTGCAGTATTTTTGACATTCCTTAGAAGTTCCAATTGGGCCTGCTGGTCGATTATCATAGGTCTGCTTCTCAGTTTCATGACAATAAGGGTCGGCATATACAATATCGGTGAAATTGCCAAAGAAAATAATATCCGCGTGGCATTCATCATATTGCTCATGTGTTTCGCTAATACGGCGATGAAACCGGGAGAAATTTACGATCGCCACTTCAATCTTCCGGGATACTGCAGCAATAGAAGAATGCATGTGGCCATACTGGGATGCCTTGCGCTCCTATCCTTGGGATGCACGAGCAAAGAACTGTATCCTCACACGATCGCCATCGATGTCGTGGGGCAGATCCTCTTTTTCTTTGCAGCGATAGCCGCACAGGTAATCTTGTTTAAAACGCTCAAACGCTCATTCAAGAATCCTAAAGCAACCATCGTCAATAAATTGCTGATTCTTGCATTCAATTTCATACCGATAGCGCTCATGGTCATGCTGTGGCAAGGTTATTATTACTCGGCCATCAAAGTTGTCGTCAAATGCATAGATACCTACTTTGCGTTCTTCCTGGCGGCTCTCGTATTCTTGACCATTCTCCGTTCGCTCTCGATTACCAGCAGAAGACTTGCTTATGCAAGACGCAAAGAAGAAAAAGAGCGCATGAGGCACGAAGATCTGAAGACTGAAACGCTTACCGAACAGGAGGCTGCTCTAGCATCTTCCTCGGTTCCGGTTGATGACGAAGAAATGATGCCTACATCCGAAATTTCGCACCAGACGGTTAATATTCTCAACCTTGCCGTGTTCACGGGCCTTGCCGTTGTCATCTACATCATCTGGAGCGACGTCATTACCGCAATGAGTTATCTGCGCCAGATTACGCTCTGGACCGTATCGGCGACCGATCCTACCGGCAAAGGAGCGATCACCGTCAACATATCGTTGTCAGACGTACTTATTGCCTGCTACGCTTTCATCATGACATTCATCGTGGTCAAGAACTTGCCTGGACTTTTGGAGATTATCGTTCTCAATAGATTCTCTGTAACAAAAAATGCCAGCTATTCGATTAAAACCATTCTTAGTTACGTGGTTCTTGCGTCAGGCATTACGTTCGGATGTTCGAAACTCGGCGTTTCCTGGGACAATCTCAAATGGCTCGTGACCGCCCTCTCCGTCGGTATCGGTTTCGGTCTTCAGGAAATAGTCGCAAACTTCATTTC
>JAZQPH010000082.1:0-3391 GCA_045628385.1 Succinivibrionaceae bacterium | reverse complement strand
TGGCTTGACGGCGAGCAACGATTCGATTTGGCGCGTTCCAATTATGAATCGGCCGCCAATCTCAATCATGTCAAGTCGCAGCTAAAACTCGCCGATATGTTCAAATACGGAATAGGCACGTCCCCGAGCTGTTCGATGGCCTTTTTTTGGTATCAGACTGCTGCGGCGAAAGGATCGGCAGAAGCTGCCTACAAAATTGCGCAAATGACGGAAGATGGGTGCGGTGCGCCAAAGAATCCGAAAAGAGCGCACGAACTTTATTCCAAAGCCTGCAAGCAGGGGAATAAAGATGCCTGCGAGAAGATGAAGAAAAAATAATACTGATAAGACGATTAAAGTTTAGATAAATCTATATCATATTTTCCGAAACAATTTTTCTCAATTATTTCACAATAATTCTTGTGAGATAAAAGTCTATCCTCGATAGAGTCAAAATATTTCAAAATTTTACTGTTTTCAAAGTCAGTTATGTCTTCACTATTGATTACAAGGTCAGTCAAGTCTATGTCTTGTAATTTTGGACAACTAATACCTAAATCTCTCAATATCAATGAAAGTTTATTTAAATATCCCTTCAAATCAACTGTAAATTCACTTACTAATTGATAGCATTCATCTGCATTTTCCGACATCCATATAGAATTTTCAATATTTCCTATTCCACAAGATGCATATAATACTTTATCAGTTAAACTAAGGTCTTTTAAAAATTCAGTTGATTTTTTCTCACTCATTTAAATGCTCCTATTCCTGAATTAAGTTATACTTGCTTTTAATTTAATGGAAAAACAAGAGTTATCAAATATTGGTCTAAATTTATCAATTTTCCAGAATTTATACATAATCAATACACCTTCTTAACAGAGCGAATAATATTATCAGTTGCCGAGGGTGTGTCAGAACACATGAGCGTCGCGGCTTGCGCCGGCCTTTGCCGCTCTTTTGTAAAAGACGGCAATTATTGTTGATTTTGCCAGAAACCATTCACATTTGCCCTTCCTCAAGTCGGATAATGTCTTAAATTGCTCGGCAATTTAAGACTGAGCATATTCTGATTTCTTCGTGCATCTTGCGGCGGTGTTGTTTAATGACGGGTACGTTGCAAGCTTGCAAAGTATGGGAGATATTCATTATGTCCAGAAGACTGCCAGTGTATATGTTGCTAGACACTTCGGGGTCGATGCGCGGAGCTCCGATTGCCGCGGTCCGCGAAGGCGTCGAACTTTTGGCATCGTCTCTTCGCGGAGATCCTTATGCTTTGGAAACGGCATACCTCAGCGTTATAACGTTTTCCGACACGGCGCAGCAGGTCGTGCCGCTCACGGATATCTTTTCCTTTGCGGCTCCGGATAGCGATGCATGCGGCGTGACGAGCATGGGCGCCGCGCTTTCCTTGCTTGCAGAATGCGTGCAGCGCGAAATAATCAAGAACTCGAAAACCGAGAAAGGCGACTGGAGACCTCTTGTATTCCTCATGACGGACGGAGAGGCCAACGACAACCTCGGCGAAGGCATCGCCGCCTTAAGAAGCATCAAAACAGGGTTGGTCGTGGCTTGCGCTGCCGGAAAAGCAGCCAACATCCCAAAACTCAAACAAATCACCGACAATGTGGTGCAGCTCGACTGCGCAGATGCGGATACGATAAAGTCTTTCTTCAAGTGGGTTTCCGCATCCGTCAGCGTTTCAAGTTCCAGCGTCGAAACCTCGGGAATCGAAGCCGCGACGCTTGATGACGTTCCGGCTCCACCTCCGGAAATCAATATTATTTTGTGATTGGACAGGATGCATTGCAATGTTTGGCGGGGCCGCATGATATTTGATGCAGCAACGCGGATGCCTTAAAAAAGAATACCGCTATGGATAAAGAAAATAATCTGCCAGAGGGCAAATTTACGCCGGATGTCGCTTCTTGCAGGGGGCGGCTTGACAAGGTTTCCGGCATCAGCCCGGCAATCCCTGCCGATGAATCCATATTTGCTATGCGCGGGAAAAAACTGCCCAATCTTTCGCCAAGAAAGAGAGTCCGCATTCTTGACAGCTCTCCTTCGGTTGTTGCGTCATCCGAATTTCATCCAGAAGAAAATCAGCGCGTCAGCGATTTATGCAGACAATCTCCTCAGAAAATTCAGATAGCTCAAGATGCAGGAGACAATTCCTCGGAAGCGAGCGATTTTTCGCATGCGGCTGCTTTTGTCATGCCGAGTGCGGTAACCGAACTTGTCCCCGCGCGAAACGGCAAGCCGTATGAGACCGAAATTAAGTTCGACGGCGTGTGGAGCGTCCTGCCAGGGGAAGGCTGGGATATTTTGGCGGCCCACGGTTTGATTTTTTATCCTCAGGTGTCAGGTCGTTCTACTTCGGTAAGATTATCGGGAAAACCCGACATTGCGGGTCTGCTTGTGCCGAAAGTTTTTTCTTTTTCGTTTAGGATGTCGTCCTCCGAAGGTAAAATCCGAACAGAAAATATTTCTCTTTTGATTAATCCAAATCCCAAGGATTTGTGGCGCAATCTGCCTCCTGCCGATCCGAAATTCGCAAAGCCGACAGAAGCGGTCGCATGCATTGAAAAGGGCGGAGACGCCGGCAACTTTGCCATGCTTGCCGCAAGCAGACGCGGCAGATCGCATGCTCACGAAGCGCTGCATCGCGAGGATGATTTCGCGATTCTGCGCATCGAGGATGCTGGATGGCACGTCGTCGGGGTGGCCGACGGGGCGGGATCATGCAAATATTCAAGAGAAGGCTCGCGTCTTGCATGCAAGGCGGCTTCTGATTATTTCAGACAGAAACTTTCATCCTCCGCTTTTGGGAGCTTTGTCCAGGAACTTGACAGCCTGATTCCTGAGGCATATCAAGAAGCGCTCAAGGGAAATAGGCTCGGTCGGCTAGATGCCGTAGCTGGCGAACTCATGGGCGGCGCGGTCAAATCGGCTCAGGAAGCCATTGCCAATGCTTCTGCCAGCGAAAGCGGCTCGACGGTCAAAGATTTTTCCACCACTTTGATTCTTGCGGCCGTGAAAAAATTTTCTTTCGGCGCCGCTATTCTTAGCTTTTGGGTTGGCGATGGGGCCATTGCGGCGATAAGAATTGAGAACGGCAATTTGGTCCCGCATCTTTTGGGAACACCCGATGAGGGCGAATTCGGAGGCCAGACGAAATTCATCACGATGCCCGATGTTTGCGATGTTCAGGAGCAGATTAATCAGCGCACAACCATGTGCTTCTGCCCTGATGCCAAACCGCTAGCCGGTCTGGTACTTATGTCAGACGGCGTCTCCGATCCGTATTTTGAAACGACGTCCGGACTTTGCGGCGGCGAAAAATGGCGAGCGATCCTTGCCGAACTTTCGCCGATCATCCAAGAAGAAGCTGATGGCGCAGAGCGCCTTC
>JAZQPH010000081.1:0-3210 GCA_045628385.1 Succinivibrionaceae bacterium | reverse complement strand
CTACGAAACATGCCTCATTGTTTTTAACGCGTTCTGCCTCATTTATATAGTGATCTTCTCGCGAAACCGCTGCAAGCACATGCTGATTGCCAACCGAGCAAACGACATTATGGTGGACGTCATCATGACATTTTGCATGTTCGCCATCTATTACGCGATGAAATATGCGGTGGAAGAAACCATATCCAGCATGGCGACATACATTGACGCAACTTCGGCACTGCACCATACCATCGTCAACGTGGCCGTTGTTTCCTCCGTGTTCCCTCTGTTCTTTTGCGGATACCTTGCGATATTTCTCTATGGCGAGCTGCGAATTTACCGAATCATCGGCAACAACATCGAAAATATCAAAGCAGGCGATGAATCTGAAGAATGTATGAATCTGGAACTCGAAGCGGAAGATGCCAACAGATATTAATGGCTTATTTTGATGACGGAATTATGACAAATGGCGCGCCCGATCGGGCGCGCTGTCTGTTTTTGATAATTTCTTAGTTTTAGCAAGATTATCGTCAAAAATTGCCAACCGGGGATGTTTTTGTGATAGTCCGCTCGTTACCGCCGATTTGTCAGACTTTTTACCTAATGAATGGTGACTGCCGTCACGCATGATCCCGCGCATTAGGGGCATTATTATTACTATCGCCGTATGAAAGCGTAAGTTGCGCTGGCTGTTTTATGTCCGATTTTTGAGATTGGCAAATCTTGCAGATCGCTCATAAACGCGACTAATGCCGTCATATGACACAAGTTATATCAGCCACGCTCACAGAAACAAAACCAAAACAGCCGGATATTCCGGCAAACAAGCAAGGCTGTTTGCAATTTTTAGTTAAGGAAGGGCTTATGGGATTTTTTGACAACATCAGCGTGAAAGCCAAACTGATAGGCGCGTTCTTCATAGTCATCGTGCTTACCGCCGTTATTTCGGTTGTCTCGCTTAACAGCATCACGGCATCCAAAAACGCCGCGATGGGAGCCGACAGAATATTTAACGAAGCATACGCCCAGATGCACGAAGTCAATGCGGCCGCGGCCGTTTTCCGCCAGATTACTTTCGGATTCCATGCCGATTCCCAAAATAATTACAATGAAGAAAAAGATCTTCAGGCTTATCAGGATCTCGATAATCTCAAAAAGGAAGTGGCCGATTTGGTAAAAATCAGCAAAGATCCGTTCTTTGCTTCCATGAAAGGCTTCAAATCCGCAATGGACGAGCTTGAACAGGCCGCTAATACGCTCGAAACCAACTACAAAAATGAAATGGGCATGCTGCTTCGCGAAAACCGTCTCGGCGAAGCCGAAATGAATTATGCCGACCGCGTATTCCCTGATCTATTGAATTTGGCTGGCGCCATCCAGAAGGCAAACGATCTTCTTCAGGATCAAATCATTTATTCCATGGAATCGCTCAAGAGCGACACGCCGTATTACACCGTCCTGACGGTAGCCGTTGTTTCCGCGATACTTGCGATCATCATTGCCATGGTTCTCTCTGGCGGCATAGTAAATGCCCTGAACTATGCCGTAAAGCAGGCTAAGGTAATCGCAGGCGGCGATCTGTCGACTGCAATCAAGGCAAAGCGCAGCGACGAGTTCGGAGTTCTTCTCAAAGAACTTGACGCGATGCGCCACACCTGGAAACACAACGTCAAAGATATCGTGGACAGCGCCAACCAAATCAGCGACAACATGGGCAAAATCAATTCCATGACCGTAAGCATCGACGATTCCGCGCAGACTACCCAGTCTCGCTCCATCACGGTTGCAACCGCTTCAGAAGAAATGGTCGCAACGAGCCATGACATCGCCAAAAACTGCGAACAGGCAGCAAACGCCGCAGACGAATCGAGCAAAATCACCGTTGACGGCGTAAGCAAAGTTCAAGTAACCATTTCAACCATTCAGGAACAGGTAAGCAAGTCCAAGGAAGACGCCAAGCATGTTCAGGCTCTCGTCAACCAGGCGCAGAGCATCGGTGCCATCGTCGAAACCATTGACGACATAGCAAACCAGACCAATCTTCTTGCGCTCAATGCCGCCATCGAAGCAGCCCGCGCAGGCGAAGCCGGCCGCGGATTCGCCGTCGTTGCGGATGAAGTCAGAGCTCTGGCATCAAGAACTTCCTCTTCAACTCAGGAAATCACCCGCATGGTCGGACAGATTCAGACCGATGCCAAAACTGCCAATGAATCCATGCAGTCTTCTGTTGAAAACATGGACGAGCTTGCAGCCGAAACCGCTCAGATTGAAAGCCTCCTCAACAACATCACGGCGCACGTCGAAGATGTTAACGCGCAGATCAGCCAGATTGCTGCTGCGGCGGAACAGCAGACGGCGACCACGAGCGAGATTTCGAGCAACATGCACAGCATCAATGATGCAGCGCAGGATCTCGGCAACATAGTTGCTGACGCCAGAACGGAAGTCGACGGAGCAGTCGACATGCTGGGAGGTCTCGTCAACAATCTTTCCAAGTTCAAAGTAGACTGATTAAAAAATCAGAATGACAGCAAAGACGGCCCGCGGGCCGTCTTTTTATTTTCAGTTCAGACACCATGGATGCTTGTTCTGTTTAGTTTCTTGGGATATTGGATACCTTAACAAACCGAAGATTTCTCTGGTTTTATTAGCCATGTGATTTTGCAAAATCTTTGTTCGTCCCCGCATTTGAGACCTTGTGCATTGCAAGCGCCCATCATGCAACTTATGACTATAAAGGGATTAAATTGTCTATTTGCCTCTGCGGCTTCTGAATCTGAATAAAAGAGTCTTGAAATTTCCCAAGTATTGAGGCGGTTCCTAACAAGGTGCTGAACGTTCTGGTCAAAGAGTTTTCAGAGCTTAACATCGCAAAAGAAGAAAACCTAAAAAACTAATCAAGGGCAGTTACATTTTTAGACTGGCGGTGAGAATTGCCCGAGAAATCCACCGCCCCATTTCCGAGGTGCTTGAATACCCGTCGACTGAATTGAATTATTGGGCGATAGTTTTTCAGGAAGAATATTCTGATTCTGAGACGATTACGGCAGAAACTTCGGACTGAGTCGGCGAAATTAAAAAATTTAAAAGAATAATGAAGTAAATCAAAAAAAAAAAAAAAAAAAAATAAACTAATCTTTAAATTAACACGGATTTAGATTTAAAGGTATGTTTTATGAAAACAAAAACACTCTTGATGAGCGGCGCTGCTGCATTAGCACTCTT
>JAZQPH010000080.1:0-13519 GCA_045628385.1 Succinivibrionaceae bacterium | reverse complement strand
TCGGTTATCCATGGAGGTCTTCCGCATTAAAAACTGCGCCATAGGCGCAGCAAATCAAGATATTGTCAATTTGACCGCTATTATATGCTCACGGCAGGCTCGATGTCGGCAAGCGCGTCGGGAACCGTCCACAGCCCGGTAGGCTCGTCGCCGAGAGAATAAGTATCGGCGTTGATAGTCAGATCGGCATCGAAGCGGTTTGCCAGAGTGGCTGCGGCAAATGCTCTTGCGTTGTCGTCAAGAGACGGATCGCCATCAGGTTCAGGCAGTCCTGCTTCCTGAAGTTTTTGGACAATTCTTGACGAGAACAGCAAGACGGCAGCTTTGGCATGAAGCATGTCATCTTCATGGCTCGCGGCGGCAGGGTTTTTGCCGCAGAGTTCGTGAAATTCCAAGAATGCGTCGGGAGAACCCAAAAGGGCGGCACGCGCAAGCCTTTCCGCGGCTTCGTCTTCGTTTTTGCTGATGCCTGGCACCGTGCCGGATGCCAGCGCTTTTCCGAGTTCAAGGTTGGCGATGTCGTCTTCGCAGTCTGCGGCAAGTTCGAGATATTTTGCGTATTTTGCGGGATCCGGCTCGGTTCCGTTTTTAGGATGATGGCGAGAAGCAAGTTCAAGGCAAGCGGGCCTTGCTCCGAGTATGGCTGCCTCTTCGACCATTTTCCAGCCTTTTTTCTCATTCTTTTCGATGCCGGCTCCTTTAATGAGGCTCATGCCGAGTCCGTGCAGGGCCACCGAGTTTTCGGGCGAATGATCGAGGACGGTCTTGAATTTTGCCACGGCGCCTTCGCAGTCTTTGGCAGAACCCCATCCCTGATACATGCAGGTTGCAAGATCCGCCATGGCATCCCATCTTTTGAGGTTTGAGCAGCGGGATGCCTCCGTCAGGAGCTTTCTTGCATCGCGCGTCGCGCGCTTGTCGGCGACCGACAGGCGAAAGCGCAGGTTTGCAAGGTCATATGCAGCTTCCGGCATTCCCCATTCCCAGGCAAGTTCATATTCTTTGATGGATTGCGCATGATTGCCTTCGCCGTAGTGGAAACATGCAAGAACGTATGCCGAGAGTGCATCGCGTCTTAAAACGCCGGCTTTGGCGATGGCATAGCCTTTTTGCTGATCCGAACCGACATCAGTTCCGCCTACGCCGCGGGCATAGTATGTCGCAAGCATCCCGGCGGCCGAAGGATCTCCTGCGTTGAATGCTTTGGTCAGATAGGGGAGGGCTTTGTCCAGTTCCATGGCCGAATAGTGGCACTGGCCGATTTCCGAATCGGCGCAGATGCGGCTGTCCAATTCGGCTGCTTTATTGATAAGTTCGATGGCTTTTTGCCGATTCTCGTCCACGCCTCTTCCCGAAAAAAATAATTTCCCGAGTTCGAGCGTTGCCCGCGCATGTCCGTTTTCGTAAGGTCTCTTCAAAGCCTCGGCGCAGGCTTCATAATTGAATTTTCCGTGTTTCTCGAACGGGGCAACCGTCGTTGCCCATAAAAATTGCGCTTCGGTGCAGCCAAGATCCGCCGCATTCCGGAGCAATTCTTTGGCTTTGTCCTGATCCTGGGTTACTCCGTTTCCCTGAGCATACAGGCCGGATAACAAAAAAGACGCCTCTGATTTGTCGTCGCCCTGAAGAAGTCCTTCAAGAGTCCTCGCGGCCTGCACGAATTTTCCCTGCGAAATCATTTCGCGGCAGTCGTCGATTTTGAAAACTTTTGGCTGAGTCTCTGAATGGCGCATTGCGCCCGAGAAGTTCGTCTTTTTGTTCTTATATTTCATTGTGCCTGTCCCAGAAAAGGATCACGGAAACCCAATCTAGATTTTAACCGGCAAAGACTGTTTATTTTGTGACTGGATGCGCACAGGCTGATGTTGTCTGAAATCCGAAAATAACGTTTTGGCGTAATGCTCCATGAAATAACGGCATTGACCCAATCTGGCGGCGGACAGCGTGCGAATGAAATATCATGAGACGGAGTCTGAGGCATCAAATGAATTTCATGCAAAAGACAAAATCCCGGAGCGGCTTTATTAATTTTGCGCGGCCATTAAACAATTTGCCGCGGTTTAAAAGATTGCGCCGGCATTGAAAATTATGCCCGCGAAGGAATTGTTCGGTTCGCGATTCAAGAAAGAAAAAATTTGTCCCACTGTTACGGTAATTCAAAGGCTTCTGGCGTAAGTCTTTGCATCGCGCCTATCGAAGAAATTTTCTTAATGGATGAGCCTATTTACCAAGAATGAGATTAGATATCAATCGTTACCAAAATTTTCAAATGTCGCTTAAAAGCTATTTGCGGAAATTTTGTGAGCGTTTTTTTTTCGTGTGTTAAAAATTCGCGACAAATTAAGCGATTAGCAAATTTTCTCCAATTAATCGGATTTTTTGCGTGACAGACAAAATTTATTCGACAGCCATATCAACTTGCGGCGTTAAAAATTGATTGTTTGGTGCAAGCGTACGATGATAGTCGCATCTGAAACATCATTTCTGTATTGTTTGCCGTATGCGAGGAATCGGTTCATGAAAGTCATTGTAAGGAGCACGAAAGAGTACAGAAAAGAAGCAGAAGAGCAGGGCCAGCAGGATTTTATCGAGCGTCAGATAGAAATGGCCAGACAGTCCGGCAACCTGAACTTCGGCACGCTCATAAGAGCGGACGATCGCTATGTCAAGCTAAACTGTACCAGCAATTTAAGATGCATCATGACTTACGAAGATTTTTCCGCCTTTGGCGAAAAAATCAGATGCTATGTTGCTTTGAGGCTCGTTACCCATGACAAGTATGATAAGTTTTGCAATTATAAAGATGCCTCCGAACAGGCTTCTTTCTCGCGCATCAGAGATATTGATTGGGATGAGATAAAACAATCCCTTGAAGATAATTTCTCGGAAATCGAAACGGCAATCGATTTTAAGCCGCTGACTCAAGGCGAATCGGCGTTTATCAATCAGTCTTCCGAGCTTCTTTCGGAATTTGTATCCTTTCCCGTGTACGAGTCGGACTATTGGATGTCCGCAGCCCAAGGCCTCAGCGATACCGAGATGGCCGTTTTGCGCAACGCAATCTGCGGCTGGATGTCGGAACATCAGTCAAAAACATATGAACTGGGCAGATTTTCTGTGTCAGGCGTCGGCAAAATCGTGCTGCTTGCCTTTTATCGGATCGCAGGAAGCCGAAATCTTTTTTTGCTACATTTTGGAAATCCCGAGGAAATCGAAGATTTCGTTTCAAAGAATCTGCCTGGCGAATGCGAGCCGTCCTTTGACGGCCTTTTGAGATTATGCGTGCGCGCATATCCTTATTCGCTCATCCTATCGGATGCCGCATTGTGGCTTCAGAAGGAAAGAAGTTCGGCGACCAATTTTATGCTGTCGTCTCGGGAACGGGATCTGTTTTCGAAAAAACCGGTTTATCCGCTGTGTCTTTCGGGTAGGGCAGGAAGCGGAAAATCCACGCTTCTTCGCTATTTGTTCGCCGATTGCCTGTTCTGCTATCAGGCCTCTGGCTCTGACCTTTTGCCTCCGCTGTTCATATCTCACAGCAAACATCACGCAGAAAAAGCCCAAAAGGTGTGCAAAACGCTGTTTGCGAACGATTTTCGCAATTCGCGCAGCTTAATTGATTCAGGCATTGATTATGAATCGTCGCTTAGGCCGCTCCTTGATAATTCATGCCGATCGTTTGCTTCTTTTGCCCAGGAATGCGCAAAAAAAATTTCTGACGCCGATGATGATGAAAACTCTTGGAAAAAATATGTTCGCGAACAGCCGATGTCCTTCAAAAAATTCTGCAATTTGTGGAATCAAAAATTTAAAGGCATCGCGGGAGCTGCGGAAAATTACGGTCCGGAACTCAGCTGGCACGTAATCAGAACTTTTATCAAAGGGTGGAATGCGGATTATATTCTCGGAATAGATGAGTTTTCTCAGATCGGCGATGACAATCATCCGTATGTCACCGAAACAGATTTTAAAAATGTTTATGAAAACGTCTGGGGCTGGTACTCCAAATTGCTCGCTGACAGCGGCATGTGGGACGATCAGGATTTGATAAGGTACTGCCTTGGCTCGATGTCCAGTCAAAGCGAGATGTTCAGCGCCCTGTATTGCGACGAGATTCAGGATTTTACCCGCATCGAGCGAGAATTTCTTTTTCAATGCTCTTCGTTCTCCCGACGAAAAATTTTAAATGAGGCGGAATTTGAGAAGATTCCTTTTGTTTTTGCCGGCGATGAAATACAGTCCGTAAATCTTACGGGTTTTAGTTGGGCCGGTCTTAGAAGCCATCTGGCCGAAGCGTTTTCAAATCAGACTTCCTGCCGTTCTTTTGAAATCAAGCCTTCTGAGCCTGTAGAACTCACCGATAATTTCCGCTCGGCTCCCGCCATCGTGCGCCTTGCCAACCGCATACATCTTCTTCGCCTCTCAAGAACCGGCGGATCGGCGTCTTCTCCCCAGCGTCCGCATGCTTTTTCGGTCAACGCTTCCGAAACCGTGTGCTGCCTTGATCCGAACAATGACGAGGTATGGAAGAATCTTAAAGACACGAACGCCGTGGTGATCGTGCCGTGCCCTGACGGAGAAAATCTGTCGACATACATAAAATCATCGCCTGTCAGAGACAAAATTGATTTTGACGCCAACGGCAACGCCAAAGACCTAACCATCATTTCCGCAAGAGATGCAAAAGACGTGCAGTATCCCTGCGTGGCGCTGTACGGTTTTGAAATGAAATCCGGGGCTTTGGGGCTTGACGCTCTGCTTGATTGGTTCAGGCACCCGACAGACGATCCTTGCCAGGATATTGCCGTGCGCCGCATGCTTACTGCCGCATATGTCTCGGCGACAAGGGCCCAGAGACAGCTTTACATATTAAGCGACTGCTGGAAGAGCGATTCAATCTGGTCGGGATTATTCAATGACTACAGCGCCGCTCGGTCGCAAAAACTCGGGGAATTGGATTCGCGCATGCTTGAAAAGGCCAAATGGCCGCGCGAACCGGGGGTTCTCGGTTACATCGCAGAAGGCGAGCCCGACTGCATCGGACGTCACGGAATTTCGTGCTCGCCCGAACAGGCAAGAGCTATTGAGGCTGATGCGCTTTTGGCGCAAGACAAAGGCGGCTTGCGCCGAGCGGTTTCGATGTATGCGCGGCTCGGCATGTATGCAGACAAAGACAGATGCGCGGCGTATGACTTAAGGTTATCCGACAGGCATCTGCAGGCTGCGCGGGCATTTGCGGCTTTGGGCATGGACAAAGAGGCTCTGGACGAATATTGGGAGGAACTTTCGGATAATCCCGAGCCGCTGCTGTTTGGCGAAATTGCCAAATTGTCTTGCCCTGACAGCATCGAATGCGAATTTGCAAAGGAAGCGGCTTCCGAAAGATGTTCTAACATCAACGTTTGCCGTCTGCTCGAAAAATTTATTGAGTCATGGGGTAACCCGCAAAGAAGGTACTCTCTCAAGGAACGGTCTGCGGCCTGGCATGCGGTTTTTGGCGCAATTTTTAAAAATGTGTCGAAATCCTGTTCAAGAGCAGAAACTGAACCGGCGTCTTTGAATAAAGACAGCGTCATGGGCGATTTTGAACGCGTCGCCTCGGATAAAACGGATGCGGCCTGTCTTTGCCGATTGGTCAGACAGCTGCACGTCCTCACGGAAGACGCATTTGAATTGGATCTTGCCGAAGTCGCGAAAATTGCGTCAGGCTCCGATTGCGACGAAGAAACCGCGGCAATATGGGAACTCAGCGCAAACCTCGCCGCCGAGCGGCCTGCCGAATATTACCTTGCAAAATGCCGGTTGCTCCCGTATCCCGACAATCTCGTCTACAGAAAACATACCGGAGAAGGATGGTGCGACGCAGTCATCAAAGACTGTTACGAATATGACGGCGGGTTCTTGCCGGGCTGCGTTCAGGAATCCTGCGAAACTTTCGAAATGCAGTCTTCGGGAGGCGATGACTTTGCTTGCGGAAGAAGTTATGACATCGATTCGTTAAACGAACAGCAAAGAAAAATTATCGGCGAAGCCTTCTTTGAACGGGGCAGCGAGGTAAATGAACAAAAATACGGACTATCGATGCTATTGGAGTGCGCCAAGTCAAAGCCCGAGTCGGAGGAACTGACAAGAAAAGCCGTTGAACGAAAAAATATGTGCTTGCCAAAATGCATGGCCTCGCTGTTTTCGTATCGGTTTGCGGGACGTCCTGAAAAACTCAATCCCGAAAAGTTTTTCGACGAGGAACTTGCCGATCTTGCAAACTCCATGAACAGAATCCTCGCATGGCGGGAAAAAAATTTTGCCGACAGTCTGAATCGGGATATCAATGCGGCTTTCGCCATCAAAGACGTGTTCATCGGTACATTCGGGGATTGCCTTAAAAGCGCTTGGTCTGGTCTTTTGCTTTATGAGGCAGGAAGGATCATGGAAAGCAGAAAAGACTTCCTGAGCGCCTGGCATTTCTACGAGTGGGCTGTAGAAAGTACCGAGAGCGCTGCCGATCCGATACTGGACAGATATCTTAAAAGACGGCTCGTCTATTGCCTTGAAACCGCTTCCTATTCGCAAAATGCCTTCATTTCGGATATGTATGCGGTCGCCGAGAAAAGACGAACGGAGCTTGGAATTTCCGCGGACGAAAAAATTTCCCCGGAGACAGAGTATCCCGGATGGCAAATGCTTTATTTTGAAGTCATCGGTCGGGATCCGTCGATTAATAAAAATTACCACACCTCAAAGATCTGCAAGGGGACATACGTTTCCAAAAAGCGGAATGTCCGTAAGTACAAAGGACACCAGAACGAATTGATATCGGAAAAAGCGATCGCCTTAGCCCAAAAACTGAACAGCAGACGAAAAGATCCGGAACACATCGCTTTGCAAAAGCAAAAAGAGGAACGAATGAAAGAGCAAGCCGAACTTGATGCGCAGTCTCCGGACAAAAAAAATCTTGCGATATTTGCGGAACCTTGCCGGAAAGAAAACGAACTTCAGGAAGAGCATGATCTTCAAAATCATGAATCGTCGGGCATGTCCAAACGCAAAAAGAAAGACCGTGCGGCATCGAATGGTTTTGCGTATCCCGGAATGCTGAGAGCAAGACGCTTCATTCCGATGACCGGAAAACCAAGCGTGGCCGTGTCTTTGGGCAGCAGTTTTCTTGGCAAAGCATTGCCGCTCACAGCTGCGTCGATCAATGATGCCGCATCAAAAGAAGACGAAGCTGCAAGAGATAATCCGACAAACGAAGCTATGGCAAACCGCGATCCCGACAGTGAAAATCTGAATTGTTTAAATGCGGCGCGCGGCGGCGCGGACAACGCAAATGCGAGCATCGAACTTTCGGCAAGCGTCGATGATAAGAGCGAACACACAGGCGCAAATAACGAATCGGCAGCGGCCGAAACTGTAGCAGGCGCGCAAGCTCAAAATTCCGAAGAATCCAAAAATTCCGAAGCTGCCCCAAAAGCCGAAGAGGATAAAAAAGCTGAAGAAGCCAAAAGAGAAGAAGCAAGAAAAGAAGAACTTCGGAAAAGAAGAGAAAAAGAGGAAGCGGATCGCCAAAAAAGAGAGGCTGCCCGCGCCGAAAAGAAACGCAAGAAACAAGAGCAGAAAAAAGAAGCTGAGGAAAAGCGCCTGCGTAAGGAAGAGGCAAAGAAGATTCGTCAAGAATTGAAAAAAACTCAGAAACTTGAATGCGCGCAGAATGCTGAACAGCTGGCGGCGGAAGAAGAAATTCGCAAACAGCAGGAAGCTGAAGAACTTGCGGCGCGCGTGCGCAAAGTCGAAGAAGCAAGAAGAGAAAATGAAGAGCATGCCGCGAAACTCAGGGCAGAACGGGAAAGAGAAGTCCAAGAAAGGGCCGAACAAGCAAAAGCCGAACAAGCAAGAATAGCGGCCGAGAAAAAAATCGCCGCAGAGCAAGCAGAACTGCAAAAAGAGAATGAGTCGCAATCCTGCGCCGATGCTTCAGCAATGGCAACCGCTTCTATGGGCAATCAGCAATCCGCGCAGGCTTCCTATGATCAGCACCTTTCTTTGCCGGCGGATGCAAGCAAAACAGAAGAAGTGGCGCAAGCAGGAGGTTCGCAGATTGCGGGCAAAGAAGTAACCGCAGCGAACGGAAAAAGCGAACCGTCAGATGCAATGCCGGTTGTCGGCGAAAACGGGCGTGGCGGACAGAAAGTTGATGATGGCAGGAACGGCAGCGCCCATACGAATCAATTTTCCGCATATGCCACTAAATCGAACATTGCCGAAAACGACGCCAATCGGTCCAAAAAAATTTTTGAGATGGATATTGAGGGTTACAAACTCCGCTATCACCCGCAAACGGGAGAACTTTCCGTGCTTTATGTCTCCGACGAGGCCGATCTGTTCTTCAAGATGAAACGCGGCGACGAAGTGTCAGGCAAAGATTTCCTGATTGGCGCGGATGACACGCTGATAAGGGCCGACACCGGTGAATCGACTCCGTTCAGGGTCGGCTGCACGTTTGACAGCGTTTGCGTCACTCTTAGGGCAAGCGGGGTGCAGCTTTACTTCCCGTATGAGTATCAGGGGGACTTGGCATAAGTCCTGGCGATTGGCATCCTGACGGCAAAGATCCCTGCGAATTATTTTGAGGGGATAAGGTTGGGCTCAAATTTAGTTTTAACGCCTGGACTGCTCGGCACATAAAACTCCCGACCGACAAAATTCTTGGCAAATGGGGTTAGGAGCAAACCAGGTTCTGAGAGCATGCGCGATATTTGTGCCTATGCTCATGTTTTGGGCCGAAATAATGTCGTTTTTTCAATTTGGCGCGGATAAAACGGCAATAATGATCAATATTGGGGTAACTGGCATGGAAGGCATGCAATCCCCAAAAACATTACTCATGTATTTCGGATGCCAAAGCAAGGAACCATGCAATGGACGCAATCAATAATATTTCAATCCGCAAAAAGTTTCTGATTCTGATTGTCATTACGCTCGCGCTGCTCGTCGTAATTTGTCTTGCTACCGTCTACAAAGGCAAGCATGCAAATGCGTCGGTGGACATGACCGTTGAAAAAGTAATTCCTTCGGTGGCCGCGCTTGGCAACATCAAGGCCGAGTTCAAAGAATTCCGCATTTCCGCAATAAAAATGCCGTCTGCCGATCAGTCCCAGATGCAGACTCTTCGAGCCAATTACGCAGCAAGCCAGTCCAAGATGAAGGGCGCGATCGATAAACTCGGGGACGTTATTCCCAACTCTGAATTGGAAAGCCTGAGAAAGCTTGTTTCCGAATACGACGGCGTCGTGAATTCCCTCATTGCCGATGCCATTTCAAAAGGCGAAACGCAAAAGGCGGTGGGCATAATCGCCTCGCACCTCGTGCCTATCGGAAACCGTTTCGACGCGGCCATCGATTCTCTTGAAGATCGACTGAATCATGAGGCCGAGAAGATTGCCGCCGACCTTCGCAAAGACGTAAGCCCGGCATTGACCATAACGATCATCGTGATCGTGCTTTTAATCAATTACCTGTGCCTGGTGTTGATTGCAAAATCGATCGGAAAACGCGTCAAGAAACTTGAAGCCGTCGCCTCCGATATGGCCAATAAAGATCTCAGCGTTCGCCTCGAGAGCATGGGTTCGGACGAACTCGGAAAACTTTCCGATTCCATCAACGTCTTGATCAATAACCTTCATGAAATCGTATCGGACATGAAGGAAGATTCGGCAACTCTCGGAGCGTCGTCCTCCGCGATGACTTCCGTTGCCGACACCATAAGAGACGAATCAGACGGCGTTTTGGAACAGCTCATCACCGTATCCTCGGCTGCCGAAGAAATGGTCGCAACGTCTGAAGAAGTTTCTTCAAATTGCTCGGCTGCGGCCGCGGCGTCAAATGAAGCCAAGGATCTCGTAACCGAAGGCTTGGATGTCGTAAGTTCGACCGTCAACGACATCAGAATGCATTCTGAAAAGACCAAGCAGGATGCACAGCTGATTCTGGAACTCGGAAACAAGACTCAGGCGATTAATTCGATAATCGGCACGATTCAGGATATCGCGAACCAGACCAATCTTCTTGCGCTCAATGCGGCAATCGAAGCCGCGCGCGCAGGCGAACACGGCCGCGGCTTTGCGGTGGTTGCCGACGAAGTCCGAGCTCTGGCTACCAGAACTGCCGATGCGACCAAGGAAATTTCTACCATGATCGGCAACGTCAAAGATGACGTGAAGAACGCCAACGACTCGATCATCGACACCGTCGAAAAGATGCAGACGATCGCCGAGAACGCGGGACGACTCCAGGAAACTCTGGATGTTATCACCGGAAAGGTCGGCGACGTGAACATGCAGATTGTTCAGATTGCGGCTGCGACTGAACAGCAGACCTCGACTTCAAGAGAAATGTCTTCCAATCTGCAGGTCATCAAAGATTTGACAAGACATATGTCCGAACAGTCGGTGACGACGCAGGAGCATTCGTCTGAGTTTGCTCAGCTGTCGCAGCGAATGGACGGAACTGTTAGCTCGTTCAAACTGTAAAAGAGCATTGGTCAATAATCTTGCATAAGGTCTAAACCAAAACCCAAACCCAAACCCAAACATTTAGACCTTTGAAAAGGTTTGACATGAATTGCTCGATGAGATTTCATAGCAGATAATTTTGTTATTCGGTTAGTCGTTAAGTTTTGCCGATCCCAGTGGTCGGCAAAATTTTTTTGATATGGATGAAAATCAAAAGTAAACTCCCCAAAAAAAATAACTAAAGCCGAAAACGAGCTGCAAGAAGAAGCGGTATAAGCTAAGGCAAATAGGACGTACTAATAAAAAACTGCAAATTGAACCAACATCGGGAGTTGAGATGCATATTGGAAAAGCGGGGATGGTTAACAAAAAGATTCGTCTGCGATCTATGGGTATCCTGAATGCAAGACTGCTTGGATGCCAGTGTACTGGCTTACATCCTGGATCCTGGACTGAATAGTAGCCAGAGAAACGCAAAGGTTCGAATAACAGCGGTAGGCGGTTGATGCAAAAGCGCATATGAGCCAAAACTGTTTAAATAAAATGTTTTATATTTGATATGCGTCAAATAATGACATTGGTGTATAAGTGTATGCTAGAATAATTATTTTTAACGGCAACGCAGACATCATATTGTCCAAAAAACATTGGAAAATAACCTAATTTAATCTTTAAGAGAACGCACTCATGGACAGCAACAACATCGACGTATTGTGGGACGACAATCCCGTAGACATAACCAACGAAGCCAACTTTATCTGGAGCATTGCCAACAAGCTCCGCGGCGTTTATATGCCCGATAAATACGGCGATGTCATCATTCCCATGACTATCATCAGACGTCTTGAATGCGCTCTTGCGGCCACGAAGGACAAAGTGGTGTCCTTGTTTAAGGAAGATCCCGGCGTTCCTGAAAAACTGCTGACCCGAACCTCGGGTTTTCAGTTCTATAACACCAGCGAGTTCAGTTTAAGGGAACTCGTCAACGATCCCGATCATATAGAAACAAACTTCATCTCGTACATAAACAGTTTTTCGAGCAATGTCCAGCAGCTGTTGAATTCCGAAGACAGCCTCAACATGAGTTCCCATATCAAAACCATGAACAAAGGCGGCTGCCTTTACACCGTGGTCAAGGCTTTCTCCGAACTTGATTTGTCCCCCGAAACTTATGACAGCATCAAAATGGGGTACATTTTTGAAAACCTCATCGGCCGGTTCTTCCAGAACGTTGACGCCGGACAGTTTTACACGGGCCGCGACATCATAAAGCTCTGCGTATCTCTTCTAATCTCCGAAGGCGCCGACGACCTGGGCGGCGTGGGCAAGGTAATCACCGTCTGCGACCAGGCCTGCGGCACGGGCGGCATGCTTTCGACCGCATACAATTACCTCAAGCACTATTACCCGGATTCCGACGTTCGCCTGTTCGGCCAGGAATACAACGGCGTGTCCCACGCCATAGGCCTTGCCGAAATGCTCATCAAGGGCCAGAGAGCCGACAACTTCCGCCATGTCGACACTTTCAAGGAAGACTGCTTCTCCGACGTCAAGATGCGCTTTGTTCTTGAAAATCCTCCGTTCGGGACACCTTGGGGCGGAAAAGACGCGAAAGAAGGCCAGGAAACAGCCGTAAACGAAGAATACAAGCGCGGCAAAAACGGACGCTGGGGAGCTGGACTTCCTGGAACGGGCGACGCGCAGCTGCTGTTTGTCCAATCCGCTTTGGCAAAACTCGATGACAAGAATGGTCGGGCCGCAATCATCGAAAACGGCTCGCCGCTGTTTACGGGCGGCACGTCCTCTGGCGAATCCCAAATCAGAAGATATCTTCTCGAAAACGACCTGCTCGAGGCAATCGTGCAGATGCCGACGGATTTGTTCTACAACACGGGCATTTCGACGTACATCTGGATTCTGTCAAAGAACAAGAGACCGGAGCGCAAAGGCAAGATTCAGCTTATCGACGCATCGGGCATCTGCCACAAGCTCCGCAAGCCGCTCGGCAACAAGAAGAACGAGTTTTCTCCCGAAGATCGCGCCAGGATTTCGAGACTGTACGCCGATTTCAAAGAAAACGAGCTGGTAAAAATCTTCGATAATACCGAATTCCTGTACAAGGAATACTCGGTGATGCAGCCTCTTCAGAGAAGCTACAGCATTACCGAAGAAAGCATCGAAAACATGCTGCAGAAAGGCGCCCTTAATTCTCTGTGGGACGAAACCAAGGTTTCCGAATTTGAAGAGCAGGGAACGGCCATCTCCGCCAAAGACAAAAAGAAATACGACGAATTCCAGAAAACCAAACCGTTGTACGACCGCATTCTGGAAGAACTCAAATCATCCGTCTGCGGCAAGAAGTGGATGTCGCTGCAGGAATTCGAGCCAATACTGAAAGGCGTTCTCAGTCAACTGGAAATTGACAAAAAGGTCTTTGACAGACTGACGGACGGCCTGTCCGCAATGGACAAAGACGCCGAAATCCAGAAGGACAAAAAAGGCAATGTCATTTACGACAAAGAAACGAAAGACACCGAAATAGTGAAATTCGACGAAGACATCGAAGATTACATGGCAAGAGAGGTATTGCCGCACATCCCCGACGCGAAATGGTTCTGGGAAGAAAATCTCTCTGCAAAGAAGCCCGTAATCAAAATCGGCGCCGAAATTCCGTTTACGCGCTATTTCTACAAATATCAGCAGCCGACCCCGTCCAAAGAATTGGCAGAGAAGTTCATAGAACTTGAAAAATCGGTCAGCTCCCGCATCGCGAGCCTGTTCGGAGGCAATCAATCATGAGAGAGATGAAAGACAGCGGGATTGAGTGGATTGGAAAGATTCCTGCCAGTTGGAATAGTCACCCTTTGTATTACTTTTTTGATGAAAGAAAAAATCGTAATTTTGATTTGAAAGAGAGAAATTTACTATCCCTAAGTTACGGCAATATTATAAAAAAAGACATTAATACGACAGGAGGATTACTTCCTTCTAGTTTCAATACATACAATATT
>JAZQPH010000079.1:0-10962 GCA_045628385.1 Succinivibrionaceae bacterium | reverse complement strand
AATTCGGACACGCCGTACATGCCGTCAAATTTGCCGTCGTGAATCTTGGCGATGATTTTCTCGATGGCTTCATGGCAGCTGCCGCAGGCGCCGCCGGCTTTGGTGGAATTAATTACGTCTTCTACCGAATTGAGATTATTTTCAACGGTCTCGCGGACAATCTTCGCCTCATCGATGCCGAAACATTTGCAGACAAGCGGAGAATCGATGTGCTCTTCCTTTGCGTCCACGCCGCGGAAATTGGCAATTGCCGCATCCAAAGCTTCGCGGCCCATTACGGAGCAATGCATCTTTTCAGGAGGAAGACCGTCCAAATAGTCGGCAATGTCCTTGTTGGTAATCTTGGAAGCCTCTTCGAGAGTCTTTCCCTTAATCATGCAGGTGAGCGCAGATGACGATGCGATTGCGCTGCCGCAGCCGAAAGTCTGGAAACCTGCATCTTCGATAATTTCAGTCTCGGGATTGACGCGCAGCGTCAGCCTGAGGGCGTCGCCGCAAACGATGGAACCGACATCGCCGATGGCGTTTGCGCCTTCGACGGCCTTGGCGTTCCTTGGATTGAAGAAATGATCTTTAACTTTTTCAGAATAATCCCACATGCCGAGCCCAATCCTCAAACAATATTAATCACTGCCAAGATTATATCATGCGGGTATGTTATAAACGCTCCGGATCACGGTTTTGCTTTCATTACCCGGCGGTTTTGTAGGTCAATCTCTAAACAACTGACAACGCAATGATTTATCTTGGATTTTGGGGATTATAGAGACACGGCAAACGAACAGAATTCGCAGCTAAGACATCGCAAGAAAAAATTCGGACTGCTCAGGTCCGAATTAATCAACATGGTTCATAGCCGCAGGAAATTATTATTCTTTCGGTTCGATTAGATCAAGATCGATGCCGCGATGCTCGACCGGCGTCGAAAATACCACGAGAGTGTTGGTAACTCCGAAGTTTTTCTGCAGAACGCCGATAAACGAATCAAGCTCCATCATGTTTCTGAATGCCACCTTGATCAGCATGGAATAATTGCCCGTGACGCAGTTGCATTCCTGAACGTTCGGGCAGGTCTCGATGAACCGATAAAATTCCGGTTTTCCCTTCGGCGGCACTTCAAGGTTGATGAAAGCGGAAATTATGAATCCGAGCTTAAACTGGTCGACGACTGCGGCATATCTTTTTATCACTCCGAGCTGCTGGAGTTTTTCGATTCGGGAGGACACGGCAGGAGTCGAAAGCCCGACCTTTTCGGCCAGATATTTAAGCGAATATCTGGCATTTTCCTGCAGCAGCCTGACGATGCCGATGTCAATTTTGTCGAGTTCTTCCATTGTTCCCTCCTTGGGGAAGCGCTTTGCGCGTCTGATTAATGGGGCATTTTACTCTTTTGAAAATTAAGCGCAACGGCGCAGGTGTTTAAAATCTTAAACAGTTGCGCCTAAAATTCTTAACAATAGTTAAAAACAGGATTTATATGCACCGATTATGGGCAAGAATTCACCAAAATTGAGCATCATATTTAAGGAAAGGACTCCGCACAAAATCAAGATTTTTGCAGGATTTCGTCCGCACAAAACTCAAAATTGCTGTCGCGGAATATTTTCTTATCGGCAATGCATGCCGATTTAAGATAAGGAAGATAAATTCCGTCGGTGTCTTCGCGATCGCCGTACATGACGGAAGAAAGAAAATCTATTTTAAGCACGGATGCGGCTTCAAGAAGCATCCCGGGATACGGCTTGCGGCACTGAGAATTTTTTTTGTATTGCTCGACTTTTCCGTCGATGTGATAGCAGCACTTTCTTACGTCATCAAAAGGAATGCCGCGTTCGGCATAATAGGAAGAAACGGCATCAATGTTTTCGCGCATGCCGAGTTCGTCAAACTTGCCCTTGGCGACGCCTGCCTGATTGGTGACGATAACGGAAAGCCAGCCGCGGCTTTTAAGCTCGCTAATAAGCATGAAAGTCTCTTGAATGACATCGATGTCCGGACCGTGGACGTAGCCCGGATCGCGGATCAAAGTATCGTCTTTATCCAAAAATACGCACGGCTTTGATTCGGCATCAAGCCAATTTTCTGCCCGCTGAAATTCCGCCCCGCCCTTGCTCCAGCAGATTATCGGGCCGCCCAGAGGCAATGCGTCCGTCTGAACCCTGCAAGAAAGTTCGGCCGCCGCAGAGGAAAAAAAATCTCCCTTAAGCATTCCCTGTTCAAATTTTCGCAGCGCTTTTACTGCATCCTTTCCGAGGCTTGCCCACGGGCCAATGTCCCAGGCATCCGCTTCGACTGACGACAGCCTGCGGCATCCTGCAAGCTCCGCCCCGTTCCAGGAATCTTTGGCGCGCATAATCACGCGGTTGCAAAAATCGCCCTCAGTCCTAAGTACGCAGGAAATTCCGAAACCATGGCGTGTTTTGGCAAAAGCGGCGAACAGTTTGGGATCGGCGCCGAAGAAATTTGCAGCATCGGCCAGAATGAAACCTTCGTCGCATTCGTTCTTGCAGGCATAGGCCGCAACGAGCGACGCCGACCCTTCGGCATCATAAGCAAACAAGTTTGCGCTATTTCCGAAGAGTTCGGAAATATTACGGCATAACTCTGAATCGGAAGACGGCAAAAGCATGTCAAACCCGCCGGCGGCTCCGAATTCTCCTGCCCACTTTTGCATGGCGCGCGCCCATGAGCAAAAACAATCGCCGTTATGGTAATTGCCCAAAATAGTTTTTCGGCTGAAAAAATCGCCCAACAAAAAAGCAACGCGCATGGTGATTCTCCGAGACAAAATTATTTTCGCCTTCATGAAAGGCGAAGCCGGTCGATTTTAGCAAAAAGAAAAGTTTGCGATCCGTCAGCAGCCTTCGGTAACGATCTCGTAGACAGGAGCGTCATTGGCATTTTTCGGAGGAATGTAATTTAAGTAGCAATTGTCTTTCACCGACTGTCCGTCAAAGAGAATATACGCATTCTCTCTTCTGTTAGGCATATAGCATGCTTTTTTGCCCTCAGTCTCGCAGACCTGCGTTTTCCACTGATCGTTCTGATATTGCCTGATGGTATCGAGGGTCTCGCCAAGGCCGTGAACGAGAGCCGGGATGCGGGTCTTGTCCTGAGTTATCGCCATGTAACCGAACTGCAGCAGGAAGAAATCCACGTTCTTGTTTTTACCTTTGCACTCGGCAGCCTTTGACTCCGGGCCGCAGTAAACAAGATTGCTGCCGGAAAAAATCCAAAATTCGGTATTGACGCCAGGAAGAGGGACGCCCGTCATAGGCAAATTTCGCGCAATCACCTGAGAACGGAAAAGGGAATTTGCCGAAGCAAGAGCGCCTTTCCATCCGTGCAGTCTCGCAATGCGGGCATCGCTTTGAAGATCGACGAATTTAGGCACGGCGGTTGCGGCCAATATTGCCAGGATCACCATGACGACAATGAGTTCGATAAGGGTAAAACCTCTGGTTCTGTTCATATAAGTCCTCTTGTAATCCAGGCGGGCCGAAAAGCAAAAAAAATTCAGATGCGATGGGCGCAACAACCGATCGGGGAGGTCCCGCGCATAAAGACATACGCCTTAGTGAAATCTTATAAATTATAGACAGGTCAAAATATGGGTATACGATGCTTCTTCACATTTGCCAAAAGACGCATAGAGGCATTGCTGCGCCGCCTCGCATTTTGAAAAGAAAATTACCTCAAAACGGCATTATTTACTGACAGCAGAAAAAAAATCCGCGTTATGCGCGAGAATATTGTCCAGAACGCCAATATAATCGATGCAGAGGAACAAAAACGCCCAGAATTCGCGATTCGGCAGTCGATTGCACACGGAGACCACATTTGCTAAGCCCAAAAGAACTCCTCATTTTAAAAAGCAGGCTCATATGCCATGAGGCGAGGTCTCTGTATGTTTTTTGTCTGAGAACAAGAGCTTCCGCCGATTGGACAGTTGCTGCCGATTACGGGGTATTAAAAGATGAAATGTCCGTATTTGCTCCCGACAGCTGCAAAAGCAAACGCTCCTATGTTCCCGATGCAGACGAGATCACAAGGCTCATTGACGAACTTGCGGCTTCGGGAATCATCCGCGCAGCCAAATGCTCCGGACATTACCACGGATGCAAAATTTTTTTGAACGTGGCTGCCGAAGATGCCGCAAAGCACGCATCAAGCGGCGCAGGAGAAATCTATTGCATGCATGAAGGCTGGAGACCCTCTGCAGGTTTTGCCGATACGGCAAGGCTAGCGCAGCTGATAAGGCCCGACTATCTGCTCGCGGACGTCGAGGATTTTCAGGGATACTGGCTGGCAAGAAGACATGCGCCGGCAAGCGGCGCAGCCTGGGACAGAAAATTTGCCCAATACCTGAAACGCAAAATTTCGAACAATTCGAAAATCTGCCTTATAGCCGCCAAAAAAGACGGCGAATGAATGAAGCGACGCTGATTGGCAAAATTCAGAAGCTGCCAGAATAGATTTTTCCAGACAAATCCAGAAAATGTCGAAATAGATTATCTATGAATCGTCGGAATTAAAATTTTTCGAAGAACATGCCGGAACCAAAAATGAACGAAAACAACAATCCGCATCTCTCGCCGCTTGCAAGGCTCGTCACGGACGCAAGACCCGATCTTACGGAAATGATGACCATAGCCGATCAGCTGTCAAGAGCGGGAGCAGACGCCGCGATTGCGGGAAAAACCGCAGCGGAGCTTTTCGATGAAACCATGGCTCTCGGCGAAAAGAGAGCAAACGAAACCAGAAGGCGAATGGTCGCGGAAATGGCCCAAAAAGGCCTGCCGTCTCAAAATTGCTTAAATCCAGCCTGGACATTCGAATCAATGGCTCCGTGGGCGCAGGAGCCGGAAAACCGCGGAAGAATTGCACGCGCCTGGGCTTTTTGCGAACGATTCGGCGAACATCTTCGCTTAGGCGGGATGGCTCCTGGCTTAATCATCATCGGTGCAACGGGTTCGGGCAAATCCCATCTGTCGGGAGCAATCGCGCATGAAATTCACAAAAGGCATCCTGGCTCTTCAATCATATTTACAACGCTCAGCGCACTAGCCAAGGCGATGATCGAGCGCTACAGCATCGAAAAAAGAGAAATGGCCTCGGATCCGTACGCGGCAGCGGCCGAATGCGATCTTCTGATTGTCGAGGATGCTGTAAGCCCCGGCGTGAAAGAATCCGATTTCAGAAATGAGCAGCTCGGCAACCTGCTCCGCGACAGGCGCAACGCCTGCAAATCAACAGTCGTAACATTAAACGCGGTGTTAGGCGATCTTCCGCAGCGCATCGGCGCCCATGCTTACGCGGGATTGCAGGAAATGGCTGACAACATCATCAACCTCGGACAGTACGGACATCGCAAATCGCTGGCTGAAATTGCCGCTCTTGAAGAAGCGGGCAGCGAGACGGAAATCGAGAATTATCTTGCGGAGAGCTGTTCGCGGCAAGTTCGCAGCAACGCGTCCGAACCGCAGGCAAACGGTCGGGCTGCAGTAAATTTCGCAGCGCGAGAACGGAATGCAGGCCAGGAAATATTCAGGCAGAATGCAAACATCGGACAAGACTCGCCGAATGCATGGCAGCCTGCGCCTTCGGCGGGAGTCTCCGATCTGTCGGACGGATATGACCATGATGGCTATTCCTGGCAAGAATCAGAATTTTCAGCCTATCAGAACGCATATAAAGAACAGCCGGGAGATCAGACGTCGCAGTCTCCAGAACCGTATTTTGCGCATAAGTCGGCTCCGGATCTCGTGCGCGTCGGCATTTGCTGCCGCGACGACAAAGGAAGACTGCTTGCCGATTTAAGCCACGAAGTATGGTCATACGATTCCGCAATGGGCTATGCAATTGTCAGATATCCGATAGTCGGCGCGTTCAATCCCGACACTGGAATTTCGGAATATTTTTCCAACGGAGAATAGTCCTATTCGAAGATTTATCAGCGTGGGTTTTGCTCTTCCGAAGGCGATGACGTCTTTGCATGATCTTTTAACCATAAATTCGCAAGCCAAATGAATCTGGCAGAATCGCGCTGAGGCGCCATATGCATGCGCAAACCAAAACTTAGTTTGCAAAATTAGTTTGTCCATTGGGCACGCCAAATCTCAAACTTTTTGGCAAAACGCGCAATAAAAAGCCGCCATGGCATCATGACGGCAAAATAAATCAACAACAGAAAATCGAACCGAAGACTGCAAAAAATTTTTTACTTGTCTTCTTCGACCTTATCCTTCCAGCTTGAGCCTGCTGCCGGCTCGGCGCTTACCGCTTCTTCTGCAAAAGTGGCAACAGCATCGTAATTGGCTCTTACACCGGATTGGGAATTTTTATACTTTACGGCATTTGCGGCATTGATGCCCATCGAGGTCGCTTCGCCTACAGAATCGATATTTGCCCCGAGGAACAGGAAATCCCATTCATATTTTTCCTGACGTTCGGAAATCAGATTTTTGATTATCTGCTTGTTGTATTCCCTGCTCGAATTTTCTTGGCCGTCAGTGATGATCACGACGATGACCTTGTGATCTTTTGCATTGATGTTCTCGATTTTATCGAGATTGTTGATGGCGATTCCCACAGCATCTAGCAAAGCCGTCGTGCCGCCCGTGCGATAATCATTGTCGGTCATCGGCTTTACGTCGGCAATCTTGACGCGATCATGCAAAGTCTTCGACGAACTTGAAAACACCACGGTCGTGACATAGGTGTCGATTTTTAGTTTCTTCTGCTTTTCTATCACCGAATTGAAGCCGCCGATGGTGTCTGATTCCAATCCCTGCATAGAACCGCTCTCGTCGAGAATCAAAACCAGATCGAGCGTCTTGATTTCCTCTTTCCTAGTTTTTTTGCAATTTTCATCATCTGCACAGGCCGCGGGCTCGGATACCTTATCCGCAACTTCCTGTGCGGGCGCATCCGATTCGTCTGCGGCAAAAACCGGCCAAGCGAACGCCAAAGCAAACGGAATAAACAAAAATTTTCGAAAATTCATAAATTTTCTCCTGTCGAAAAAATCAACACACACAGCATATTGAGTCTACAAGATCATCTCGGCATCAAAATTGATATATGCCGTCAATTTTGACATGAATCACATCATCAGCGAACTGCGAAAACAAAATCATCCTACTGAAAATTTAATATTAGACATTAACGGCAAAGCTCATCGCATAAAGCGCAGCCGTGCCCATAAAGCTATGAATGCAGCGCCTTTATGCCGCGATACCAGCGGGAAAGTTTTCTGTTTACGAGACAGTGAGATGAGGTATATCCCCATGCCCGCACAAATGTAAAATCAAGAGAAAATAATTTTTAATGCGGCGTAAGATGAATCGACAGGAGCGCCGAATTGAGTTTAAGCCTATGCACCCGAAAAAGTTAAACCGCAACCTGCACATATTTTGCCTGCTGCAAATTTAAAGCGGCATTTCGGCATGAACTGAGACCGCACAAGAACGCGGCCTCAGGACGGACTGTCAGCGTTTATTTCTGTAACGCGCCATTAGTTCGTCAAAGTGAATTCCGTCGTCCCTTATGACGAGTTCTCCGTCGTCGCCAAAATCGAGTTTTTCGTCTTCATCGTCCGAAGCCTTAGGACGTACGGCGCCCGCAGGCGCACCGAATTCGGCATAAAGCGACATGGCGCAGACTTTAAGATGTTCGGTGAAAGTGAAATACATTTCATCGAGTTCCTCGTCCGAAATGTCGGTGCCGTCGTCTTCGTCAATCTGCGTAAACGCGGTGATATCGCTGATGCATTCCCTGGCCTCCGCCGTCATTTCGGAAACTTTGGTCGCGCATCCGAACCCGAACAAAAATGCCTGCGCCCACAAAGATATGTAATAGGTGAGACTCTCGGCATCGTTGCACCTTTCTTCAAGCGGAATATCCAGCGTTTCCATGCCGGAATACTGCTCGAGCACGGCGCGGGCGAGCTTGGCAAGCCATTCCTTCACCTCATCCAAGAAATCGCTTCCCGATAGAATGTTTTTGCTCGCCAAATCGGCAATTTCGTCAACGGAGGAAATTCCTCCCGCAACAAGGCCGCAGACAAATCCGTGAGCTTCGGAAGCGTCGGAATCGGGAGAATTGGCCAGAAAAAGAATATCGCCTTCCTTTACCGTCTGTTCGATGATCGTGTCTTCCATAAATTCTCCCGAGATAAATGCGCTGCAGATGATTAATGCCGAACTGCATGCGAAAGACGCCGCCAAAAACAAGTTTGCGAAAATTCTGATTAAAGAACCCTAAGGCAGACTTTTAGGCCGTCATGCGCCTTTAAAATTGCAATTGAAGTTAAGTGAATTTTATCATGCGGATGTCTTATGTGCAGAAAGCGCGATGCGAAAGATACCGCCACGGGCTCAGCCGACCAAAACGAGAACATAATATAAGCAGGCGGCAGAATCTTCGGCGAGGACGCCGCAGCGACCGTTTGCGCCGAGAGTGATTTTGGGCTAAACTTTCATTAAATGAACGCACCCTTAACGGAGACAATCATGGCGTCCGATAACGTCGAAAAGGTCGAAATTCTGATTCAGAGCAAAAAATTCACCATCAGCTGCAAGGCAGGCGAAAGCGATTCATATGTCAAAGCAGCCCGTCTTGCCAACGAGCAGATCGGAGAAATGCAGAATCTCACCGGCAACCGTCTTCCTCTTGATCAGGTGCTTTCCCTCGTAGCCGTCAACCACTGCCGCGAACTTGCCTGCCAGAAAAAAGATTATGAAAAACAGCTGAGCGAGCTCAAAGAACAGCTTAAGATTCTGGCAGAAAAGCTTGACGCTGTCGGGGCCGATTTCGCCTAGCGCCGGCGCACTGATGTGCCTGAGCCGATGCTAAAGACCTTGGCGTCATTACCCTGCCATTGCGCAAGCCCGTCCAGAACGGGAAGCCTTAGGCGGCAAGTACTTGATTGCCGACTTGAACTTCCGGGTTCAAGGACCACAAGGTCGCGTCGACGCTGGGCTTCCCATGCAGAAACAAACCCCGCACTGCGGGGTTTTGCTTTGTTCGGCGGCCAGCGCCATCATTCCAGGCCCGCAGGAGCCGCCAATTCAGGAAAAATTTATGGACAGCACATCCGAAGTTCAGAGAAAAGATATGCGCGCCGCGATACGCATTGAAATGCGCGACAAAAGAAAAGCCATTGCGGAATCCGCAAGAACAAGAGCCGCCGAAGATCTTGCGTACGCCGCAGAGCGCGCCGGACTTCTCGCCGGAGCCAGAAAAACCGCAATTTACATCGAAAATGACGGGGAACTGCCGACAGGAAAACTCATCGAGTCTTTGAGGTCAAAAGGTTCAGAAATCTATCTGCCGAGCACCCATCCTACCGAACCAAGAACCATGGAATTCAGGCTATGGCGCGCGGGAGAACAGCTTGTTCAGGGCAGGTACGGCATATTCGAACCAGCCGAGGGCTCAGAGGTCATCGATCCAGCCGAACTGGACATTATTTTTGTTCCGCTCGTCGCTTTTGATGCCAAAGGCAACAGAATCGGCATGGGCGGCGGCTACTACGACACGCTGCTTGCAAAATTTAAAGAACTCGGCAGAGGTCCGCTTCCCGTAGGCATCGCTTATGAGGAACAAATGGTGCGCGAACTGCCAAAAGAAACATGGGACATGCCGCTTCCCGCCATTTTGACACCAAGAAGAGTTCGGGCCTTTTCTTGAAACATTAGCCAAAGTTTGTACGCTTAGATACGGCGGGCAGGACGCCTCAATTTTGGAAGCCCCGCCCCGCGCTGTATAATTACAGAAAATATTAACCAACATCATGCGCGGATGCAGGCGGCCAAACCGCCTCAAACCGCGACAGGACAAAGCGATGAACCAGAATGAAATGAAGAAGGCGGCGGCAGAAGCCGCAATCAAGTATGTGCGTCCCGGCCAAGTGCTCGGAGTCGGCACGGGCTCGACCGTCAACTTTTTTATCGATGCGCTCGAACCGCTCAAAGACTCGATCAAAGGCGCGGTGTCAAGTTCCGTGGCCTCAACCGAAAGGCTTAAGAAAATGGGCGTAAAAGTCCTTGATCTCAACGAAGTCGACTCCTTTGACATCTACGTCGACGGAGCCGATGAAATCAATCCTGGCATGGACATGATTAAAGGCGGCGGCGCCGCGCTCACGAGAGAAAAAATCGTGGCTTCGGTCGCCAAGCAGTTTGTCTGCATCGTCGACGAATCAAAAGCAGTGGACGTACTCGGAAAATTCCCTCTGCCCGTCGAAGTCATACCGATGGCGCTCAAATCCGTTGCCGCAAAAATTAAAGATATCTGCGCCGGAGAGCCTGTTTACAGAGAAGGCTGCGTGACCGACAACGGCAACTATATTCTTGACGTAAAAGGCCTGGCAATCAAAGATCCCGTCGCTTTAGAAAAAGCCATCAATGATATTCCGGGCGTAGTGACCGTCGGACTTTTTGCTATGCGCGGCGCAGATGTTCTTATCGTCGGCGGCCAAGACGGCGTAAAAATTTCAGAAAGAGCGTAACGTTCCGCATATCTCAGGATAAACACGCAACGTAAAAAAAAATCGGTGCCTCAAGCGCCGATTTTTTTTGTCATCGCCGCATCGCTAAAATGAACGGCCAAAACTGTCATCTGAACGGAAGACATCGCGAGCGCACCAAAAATTCATTTTATGGAATAGCGCGTTCAATTCGTAAATTCGTTCCAAAACCCGCGCTCCGAATCGCATTCTCATCGATATTTATTTTGCTTCAGCAGTATGACCATTCGTATTGCGACACCGGGATGATTTCCCAGATACTTTCCGATACCATAATTTGGCAGCTTTAACATCCATATTATTCATTGTTTGTCGGTAAATTGCCGGAGTAGAAATTAAAATCTCTTTTCGACTGAATTAGGAAAAATCATCGCTAACCTAACCAAACTGCGACATTTTTTTGATCTTAAAACGCAATTTTTAATATTTAT
>JAZQPH010000078.1:0-2275 GCA_045628385.1 Succinivibrionaceae bacterium | reverse complement strand
GACGACGGTCAGCCTCATGACATCGCACATTTTCCCGACACTCTTGCCGATTGCCTCGACGGGATCATACTGTCTTTCAAATATCAGGCTGTCATCGCGATTTTTGAGAAGGGCCGCTATGCCGATCATGCCTTTTTCTTCGCCGGCCTTGCCTCGCGAAGCCAATGTCAGCTCAAACGTCATGGCCTTTTGTTCAGGGGCCTTTTCGTAATCTTCTAAAGAAAAATATTCAGGATCGGATTTCACGGCTCCGACCGGACGAAGCACCTCAACAGTGACTTTAACTCCAGGACGCGCTGAAATGTAATCCGTGAATTCGCGCCAGGATTCCATTTTTACGCCGTTTACCGCAACCATTTCGTCGCCAGGCTCTATGCCTGCAGCCTTTGCAGGCGAGCCTTCGACCACGGCCCCGGCACGCATAGATATTTCACGGATTTTTGGTTCGAGCCCCAAGGGATACATCTGATCGCCGCCGAGCTTGCGGTCAAGTTCCCAATTCTTCAGGGACAATAATCCAGTGTATTCTTCTCCGCCCTGATGCCTGCCCGCAATTTGCACGGAATCTTCGCCGACTGACTGAACAAGTTCGTATACGACGTCTTCCCAATCCGTCACGTCATGCCCTGCGACGCTCAGCAACGTATCGCCTTCTCTGATGCCTGCCGCGTATGCAGGTTTGTCATTAGGCACGTACCCTACCACAGGTCTTACCGCTGTTACGCCCAAAATAAACATCGCGTAATACAGAAAAAATGCCAGCACGATATTGAATACTGGACCAGCCGACACTATCGCCAGTCTTTTCCAAACCGGGCGGGAACTGAATTCGTGCTCCATTTCTTCAGGAGGAACTTCGCCTTCGCCCACATCCAGCATCTTTACATATCCGCCGAGCGGAATCATCGATACGGCGTATTCGCATCCGTCCTTGCCTGTCCATGAAAAAAGAACTTTGCCGAAACCCAAAGAAAAACGGAGAACCTTTACTCCGCACAATCTAGCGACAAAGAAATGGCCGAATTCATGAAAACCGACGAGAACCGCAATGACTACGAAGAAAAAGAAAATATCGCGCAATATCTGCATTAAAGTCTTACTCCTGAGGGAATCATCCCCGCTCAGCTATGATTGCCGCACTCAGTACCCTAACGCTCCAAAATACGGCACAAACTAAAAAGCCGCGGAATTGATGAAGCAAAAAAGCATGGTTCAAATCCGCGCGGCAGCGCAAACAGAAAATTATCGTGCTGCGACCCGTTTCTTTGCCCACTCAATCACGCGGGCGTTGAGTTCGCGAACTTCATCAAGCGAACCAACCGGTTCTCCTGCAAACTTGTCCATTGCTTCGGCTGCAATGCCCGCTATGTCAAGAAATCCAATCTGTCTGTTCAGGAAAGCATGCACGGCGATTTCGTCGGCGGCCGTTATGGCCGTAGTCGCCGCCTGCCCCGATGCGCAGGCTTCGTAAGCCAATTTGAGGCACGGATAGCGTTCCAAATCAGGCTTTAAGAAATGAAGTCCGGAAAGGCTGAAAAAATCCAAATCGGCAACGCCCGATTCCACACGGTCGGGATAACTCATGGCGCGGGCAATTGGCGTGCGCATATCAGGATTTCCTAATTCGGCAATCACCGATCCGTCAACGTACTGAACCATGGAATGGATAACTGATTCCGGGTGCACGATGACTTCAATTTCCGAAGGGTCGAGGTTAAAGAGCCACTTGGCTTCAATATATTCGAAACCTTTGTTCATCATGGTCGCCGAATCGACGGAAATCTTTTTGCCCATGCTCCAATTCGGATGCGCGACGGCCTGCTCGGGGGTCACATCGGACAAAGTTTTGGGATCGGTCGTTCTGAACGGTCCGCCGGAACCAGTAAGCAAAACTTTGCGGATGCCTGCTCTTTTCATATCGCAAAAACCGATTGCGCGCTGCTCGCTTTCGGGAAGCGATTGAAAAATGGCGTTATGCTCGCTATCTACGGGGAGTATGCACGCCCCCGACTCTTTGGCTGCCTCGATGAAAAGATGGCCCGTCATCACGAGAGCCTCTTTGTTCGCAAGATAGACGCGCTTGCCTGACTTTGCCGCGGCAAGCGAAGACTCAAGGCCCGCTATGCCCGCAACAGCCGCCATAACGGAATCGGCATCTGGATCGGATGCGATGGCGGCAAGAGAGGCCGCCCCCTTGAGGACTTTGGTCGAAAGTCCGGCATTTTTGATTTCTCGTTCAAGTTCGGATGCGGCTTTTTCATCGGCCAAGGCGGCA
>JAZQPH010000077.1:0-6060 GCA_045628385.1 Succinivibrionaceae bacterium | reverse complement strand
GAATCAGGCGGGCAGGATGGTGAAGAATCCGACGCTGCGCATGATGTTCGATTACTACAGGAACGCCATGTCGGTCTATTACGGCGGCAGGAGCGAAGTGTCGCTCGTGCTGTTTGAGCGGGGGATAACCCTGCTTGGCATATTGGGCAAGGAGTACGAGAAGATGTACGACGTCTAGGATTTTTCAAAAAATGAGAGCGTTCGGGTTTGGGGAATTAGGTAATATCAACTGCGGGATGTCGGTTCGATGCCTTGTCTGGCGTGTTTCGGTTTAGAGTAAAATTCCGGTCATATGGACTTTTCGATTCTGTATTTCCTGCAGGAATGCAGGACTGAATTTTTGGATGCCGCAATGGCGGTTATTACCTTATCCATGGGGCGGGGCGGCATATTGTGGGTCGCATCATCCTGCGTTCTTATGTGTTTTGGACGAACCAGGCGGTGCGGGGTTGCTGTTCTCTTAGCGTATGCCATGTCATGCCTCATCGGACATTTCGGACTCAAGGAGCTGATCGCAAGGGCACGACCATGCCACGCCGACATGGCGATATCGCTCATCGAGCAATGTCCTAAAAGTTTTTCCTGCCCTTCCTCGCATTCTTGCATGGCCTTTTCAGGAGCTGCCGCGGTATTTTCATATTACAAAAAGATTGGCATGGCGCTTTTTGCTTACGCAGCAGTCATCGGTTTCACAAGAATGTATCTTTTTGTGCATTTTCCTTCTGATGTTCTTTTTGGTGCAGTGCTGGGTGTGGTTTTCGGCTGTGCGGCTGCCAAACTTTCAAACGCTTCTCGTTTTGGCAAATAATCGTTAAACGGTCTCTTTTGCCCGCGGGGGGACGATGCAAGAATGCTCGATTAGCTACTAAGAAATCAAAACGAGAGTGCTAAAGCCTCCCATAATTGGATGTGTTTTAGAAAAACGGTAATTTTGCCAAAAATCTAAAATAGCCGTTGGCTGACCAGCAATGAGCGTTCTACTTTAGAAAAACGGTAATTTTGCCAAAAATCTAAAATTGACATTTGACTGACCTGAATTGAGCGATATACTTTAGAAAAGTGGTAACTTTGCCAAAAATCTAAAATAGGTAGTTCGATGGAGATTAAGAGAGAGCGGTATCTGCAAAGACTAATCGACAAGAAGCAGAATGGGTTAATCAAAGTCATTACTGGAATTAGGCGGTGCGGCAAGTCTTACTTGCTTTTTAAGCTGTATTACGATTACTTGATTTCAATAGGTGTCCCCGAAAGCAACATCATTGCCGTTTCATTGGACGATGAGGATTACGCGGACATTCGCGATCCCCACAGATTGAATGCCCATTTAAAAAGCAAAATTCAAGACGACAATCAAGACTATTACGTTTTCATAGATGAAGCTCAGTATGCAATCACTAAAGAAGAAATAAAAAATCCTGATGTTCCGATCAGACTGTATGGGGTTCTAAACGGATTATTACGAAAGCAAAACGTCGATGTATATATTACTGGCAGTAATTCGAAGTTCCTCTCCTCAGATATCATGACCGAGTTTAGGGGACGGGGAGATGAGCTGCATATGATGCCGCTTGCTTTCTCTGAGTATTACCCCGCATCCGGAAAGGAGAGAATGGATGCATGGGCAGACTATCTGTATTTCGGCGGATTGCCGCATATACTTTCTGAAAAACACGCAGAGGCTAAAAGCAACTACCTAGCCCGACTGCATAAAGAAATCTATCTGCGGGATATATGCGAACGATATGCGATTCGAGATCAAAGCAATTTTGACTCTTTGATGAGAGTTATCGCTTCGTCTGTTGGGTCGCTGACAAATGCTCAGAAGATTGCTGACTCTTTTAAGAGTGCAGGAAATCATGACATATCGATGCCAACGATATCCAAATATCTGACGTATCTGATGGAAAGCTATGTTGTTCATAAAGCAGAACGTTATGACATCAAGGGCCGCAAATATATCAGTACCCCGTCAAAATACTATTACTCCGACTTGGGTTTAAGAAATGCCTTGCTGAATTTCCGACAGCATGAAGAAACGCATTTGATGGAAAATGCCATATATAACGAGCTGATCTACAGAGGTTACAATATTGACGTCGGGATTGTCGAAATCCGAACTGATGATCGAGGTAAATCGATAAGGAAGCAATTGGAAGTGGATTTTATCGTCAACAATTTCACCAGGCGATACTATATTCAATCCGCGTTTGCGTTGCCAGATCGGGATAAGATTGAGCAAGAGCAGGCTTCATTAATAAAAATACCCGATTCATTTAAAAAGATCATCGTAGTTGGAAATAATCAACCGATTTGGAGAAATGAAAACGGAATCACCTTTATGGGGATTTACGATTTTATGCTAAATGAAAATAGTCTGGAATTGTAGTCGTTCTGCGATATTCCAAATGAAGTGCCTGCGGCATCATGGATGCCGCGGGTACAGAATGATTTGCTAGCATCTGCCAAAAAACAATCAGTTGTCGATGCTCTTGACGAAGAGATAAAGTTCCATGTTTTCTTTGGAGAAGCCTTCGCTCGGGACAAATTCCATGAGAGCTTGTTTGAAAACTCCATCTACCATGCGGCGGTATGAAATGGACAATTTCGGAGCGGTGCCGCTGAATACTTTGCGAAGATGCTCCATCGAGGTGGTATCTGCAAAGGATTGCTGATCTTCTTGATGAATCTGACCTGTCTGCGCAAAATTGTGCAACCATTCGGATATCTTCGGCGAGAAACCGTTATCAGCGGTTTTTTCGGCATCTATCATTTTGATGATGCTGTATGAATCATCGTTCAGGTTGATTTTGAGAATCTTGATGTATGAGTCGCATACGGCCTTGAAAACCGATTGCTGAATCCTGATGTTTGTTCCTCGCTTGCGGTAAAAGTTTTCCTTATTCTCGTACATGCGTTTGTCTGCAAGTTCCACAAGACCGTTAAGCGGCAGAAATGGTTGTTCGGCATGTGCGGCTGTGCCGAAGGAAATAACGATCTCAGGCACGGAGACTCCATGCCAATTGGCAGTTTCCAGCTCAAAATCGTCTGTCAGCATTTTCAGTCTGTTCGCGTCTGCGGTGATGATTGCCGCAAACTCGTCTCCTCCGATGCGGTAGACTTTGCCGTAACTTCCGAAGACGTTTGATATGCACTCGGCTGCTCCCGTGATAAGCTCATCGCCCGCCTGATGACCGAGCGAATCATTGATTTTTTTCAGACCATTGACGTCAAACGAAACAATTACCAGATTCTGCTGAATCGATCTTGAATCAAGATAGGCTATGTCTTTTTCAAAGGACCTTCTGTTGAAAAGATGCGTCAGCCCGTCGGTGTTAGACTGCATAAGGAGATCCGCTTCGCGTCTTTTTTCCTCATCGATTACGAGAGTCGTGAAGATTACGCATACAGGCGTACCATTTTCATCGGTTTTGATTACGGCGAATGATCCCCGCACCCATAGTTGCTGGGAATTTAAGAAGTCAAAATAGAAATTGCTTTTGTTTTTAAGACGCTTCTGCAATGTTTCCAAATCGGAGTCATCATTCACTTTTTCTTTGAATTCTTGGGATGGATACTCGCTTGCCCATTCACTCATCATCTTAGATGCGTCGTCGGTATCTTTTGACCACTTCGGATTTTTGTCTTTGCAGTGGAAACATCTTGCGGTATTGTTGGCAAGATCGATGCAATGCATGGATTGATACACGTTTGACATAGATTCGAGAATGCCGAAAAGTTCCTTCTTTTCGTCATTGAGTTCGTTAATCTTTGCCTGCTCTCTTTGCTGTCTAAGAATGTCTTCGGTGACGTTATAGTGATAGCCGCGTATGACCCAGCCTTTGCCGTCTTGCATGGAATATGCGGTGCCGCCGCATCGTACGTATTGATCTCCCAATGTCGGGTGATTCCAAAGGTATGTATTTTCGGATTTTTTTCCGCTAAGCATTTCCTCGACTGACTTTTGGACGGATGGAATGGCCGACGGGACGATCCTTGTATACCAAGCGTCGTATACTTCCTCTTCGCTGAGATTTTGCCCGTTGATGCCCAAAAGCTCGCGCATCGTGCTGTTGGCTTTGAATCGCGGCTTCTTGTCATTTTCAAGGATAATGTGCCACATGCCGATGCCTGCGACTGACAGGATGTCCGTGTTTTCCCGGTTTTCGTTGAGATCGTTGATATCTGTGTCATCGACGATGATCATGTAAAAAATAGGACCATGTTCCGAATCATGAACATAGTGGACATAATCCTTTAATCTTTTGACGGAGCCGTTTTTGCATTTGATGCGGAAATTGACTGAGTAGATGTCTAGAGTGTCGTCATTTTTCAGTTCTTCAATTATTGACAAAGCATGATCGAGATCTTCACTTACGATGATGTTATCAAAGCAATTTCCGACGAAATCATAAAATTCTGCCATTGAATCGCATCCGGCCATTCGGCTGATTTCGTGGTTAGCCATGAGAATTTTTCTGGATGAATCGGCCTGGCAGATCAGCGCCCCGCTCGGGAATTGTTCAAAAATTTTTTTCGTCATCTCCAAACTGCGCCGAGACTTTGATTTTTTAAAGAGGCTGCTGAACATTTGTGGCTCCTGTGACAGTGTTTTTCGATGTGCTATCGGATCGAACACAGCTGGGGATGATGAAATATTGCGTCTTTTGCTCTTATGTCATTTCAAGATCAGATTGGAGCGGCAGACCAACATTTGAGTTTTTTGACGACATTTGTTTCAGATACAACGCTCGGTCAAGGAAAAAAGCCCGATGACAGAATTATGATCTTCAGAAGTCATTGATAACTATTATCGCACAATAATTATGGATTGAGATTTTCTCAAGGGTATTTGTGCATGATGACGCATTTTTGGAACGTTTTCCCCACTCCCGTGGGGAATACCTTATGACTGCTCTTTTTCGCGAAGCGCCGATCTCAGAATCTTGCCGATGTTGGATTTCGGAAGTTCGCGCATAAATTCGATTTTCTTCGGCACCTTGTAGTGCGCAAGATACTTGTAGCAATGCTCGATGATTTCTTTGTCAGTCAGCGATTGGTCTTTTTTCACGACGAAAAGTTTTACCTGCTCGCCGCTTGTCTGGCTAGGTATGCCGATTGCAGCCGCTTCCTTAACTTTCTCATGCATGACGACGACTTCTTCGATTTCGTTAGGAAACACGTTGAAGCCCGACACAAGTATCATGTCCTTTTTTCTGTCTACCAGTTTAAGACTTCTGTCGTTTTGCCAGACTGCGATATCTCCTGTTTTTAGCCATGATCCGTCAAAAGTCTTCAGCGTGGCAGATTCGCGTTTCCAGTATCCTTGAAATACCTGAGGACCTCGAACGCACAGTTCACCAGGTTTATCTGTTGCCGTGATTGTTGTTCCGTCTGTGGCAAGCAATTTAATTTGCGTTCCGGGAACGGGGAAGCCGATTCCGCCTGTGAAGTCGCTTTGAGATTCTTTGCCGACGCATACAAGAGGCGAACATTCCGTAAGCCCGTATCCTTCAAGAATGAACGACCCGGTTGCTTTTTTCCAGCGCTCCGCGACCGATCTCTGCACCGACATGCCTCCGCCGACTACAAGTTTGGTTTTGCTGATCTTAAATTTTGCAAATTCTGGATGGTTGAGCAGAGCGTTGAAGAGCGTGTTGACGCCTGTAATTATTGTCGGTTCTGTTGCTTTTATCCGTTCGATAAGTTTTCCTAGTTTTCGCGGATCAGGAATGAGATCGATCTCAGCGCCGATGCGCATTGCGAGAAAAAGGTTAACGGTGAGGGAAAATACATGATAAAGGGGCAGGGCGCATGTGATTCTTTCTTTTCCAAGAACCAGAGTGTTTTCAAAACATTTCCTTGCTTGTTCGACGTTTGCGATGATGTTTCGGTGGGTCAGCATCGCCCCCTTGGGTCTTCCGGTCGTTCCTCCCGTATATTGCAAAAAGGCAAGCGATCGTGCGTGCGATTTGTTTTCGGAGAACGTGTGGTTTGAGCCCATCATCATGGCATGAGAAAACGATATCGATTCTTTTATGCGGTGCTTAGGCTTTGAGTGGT
>JAZQPH010000076.1:0-5248 GCA_045628385.1 Succinivibrionaceae bacterium | reverse complement strand
CCAGTTTCTGGTAAGAGGAATCAAGAGCCTTGGTGGACTTGGAAAGCTGGCGCTGGGAATTGATGGAACTGGTGTTCGACGCTACGTAAAGGGACATGGCGGGCTCCTTTATTCTTCATATTTCTTAATCTGCGGGGAATTTCGCTCCCCTCTTGCCTTGCTTATCGGCCTCGAGGGAAATCCTTGAACTTTTTTTTGCTCTTTTGGAGAAAAATCTCTCGCAGAGCCAGGCCCGTATCGTAAAAGCTATAACCACGTCGAAAAACAAAGCAAAAAAGCCCATCTCTTGGGACGGGCAACGAGCAAAGCTCAGGAGTCAACAAAGAATTCGGGAATATAGGGGAGTCAGTCCCTCCCCTCATGTAATTTTTATTATTGGCCGAGAAGATTAAGCGCAATATTTGGCTTCTGGTTGGCCTGCGACAGAATTGTCGTCGCTGCCTGCTGCAGAATGTTCATCTGGGACATATTTGCAGTTTCCGTTGCGTAGTCTACGTCGCGGATGCGAGATCTTGCTGCCGACACGTTCTCTATCACATTTTCTTGGTTAGATATTGTCGATTCCATACGATTCTGTACAGCACCGAGCTCAGCTCTGTAGGAATCGATATGCGTAATCATTTCTGTCATCGCAGAAATTGCTAATTGAGCATTATCCTGATTCAGAACATTGATGCCAGTTAAGGTCATATCGGCATTTTTAGCGCTTGCCGATGCACCGACATCAAAAGAACCTGCTTTAATTTCCATCATCGAATCCATCGATTGGAAATCAAGCGTAATTGTCTGCTGAGCATTTGAACCAACCTGGAATACTGTCTGTTTAGGCATGCCGTGCGTAACAGTATTATCTTGGAAAACCTTCAGATTTCCGCCATAAGTCGTATCACGGCCGATGCGCTTTATTTCCGCGGCCAGCTGCAGAACTTCTTCATTCAGCGCGATACGTTCTGCAGTGCTGTTGGTGCCGTTGGCCGATTCAAGAGCCAAGGTTCTGATGCGCTGAAGCATGGTGGTAACCTGATCAAGCGCGCCTTCAGTAACCTGGCACATAGAGATCGCATCGTTTGCATTGCGGTTGCCCTGAGTCAAGCCATTGATTTCAGAGGTCATGCGGTTGGAAATCTGAAGACCTGCTGCGTCATCCTTGGCAGAGTTAATGCGAAGACCGGAGGACAGACGTTCGTAGCTGGTATCAAGCTTGCGGGTCGTGACACCGAGGTGCCTCTGAGAATTTAACGATGAAACGTTAGTGTTAATGTAAAGGGACATGTTTTTCTCTCCTAAGCTTGGTCCCGGTCTGTTTGTTATATTTTTGTCTTAGCCGGAACTCGTGTAATTAAATTTCAGGCTGGCATTGCCGCCTGGTTGCTTAGGTATAAGAAATGATCGTGCCAACTTTACACGAACGTTCTAATTTTTATATATTTCACTTGTTTATTAAACACTTATTTTTACCTTCATCTGTTATCAACAATGTATTGCCATCCAAATTCATGCCGCTGCGATGAAATTATTGCCGCCGAAAACAGGTTCCCCAGACACTAAGAAACAACTAAGCGCGGAAAAGAGAGGCACACGCGAAAGCAAAAACAAAGATTTATGTAATGACAATAATTTAATCGGAGACGTGAGTGGCAAACAAATGCCACCAATTTACATTTTGGTCAAAATATATGGAATTTCGAACGCCAAGTAATCGGCAACAGAGTAATAATCTCCCGCTGACATGCGCTCTTCTATATCTTTGACGGCATTGCAAAATGCATTGAGGGCATCAGGCGTTAACTTATTGGCACATTCTGCCATGGAAGCCAAAACATCGGATGCGGCAATATTTGCCGCTATATATTCACCTCTCCAATACTTATCGGCCACGTTCGCAGAAAGCTTGGCGCATTCGTCAAAAGTTCGGCAGTCTTGAGAAGTCGACATCTATGGTTCCTTTCTTAACATATCAGCGCATGCGGATTCTGTGCCTCGTATCGCCGCGCCCCATGGCGACATATTGACGAACCTTACGCCGCAGCCAAGTTTCTTCATGCGGCATATATAGTCGCCCAAATCAACTCTGTAGCCGCGCATGGCCCTTGTTGTCATGATTGTTTCGCCAGTCTGTCCTCTGTCAGGAATTCGACCTGCCGACGGGCTTATCAATCGGGCTGCCGCGAACTCCTTGGTTGCCCCTGCATGCGTTTTGTCCCCGGAAAAGGCAAAATCGCAGCCAAAAAGGTATACCTCGGCAGCCCCCAGCTTCACAGCAAAATCGACGGCGGGGTGTATCACGGAACCCGACGAATACAATTCTGTATGAGGACATAAGGCTTTTGCCTCTTCATAAGCATTTCCGAAACAATAGAAGCACAGCCTATTATTCGACGGAAAAGATCTAATGAATTCGCACCCTCCCATGGGCGAATACACAAGTTTTGCAAAACGGCAGGCCTCTGCCCCCGTAACATCAGGAAGAATATAAAAATCCACCGACACTACATAATCAGCTTTTAGATTTCTCTGTGCCATCCATCTCGTGGCAGTATCCGCGGCTATAACTTTGACGCCCTGCGCCATAAGCATGCGCAATTTATCCTCGGTCACTTCTAATGATGGTCCTGAACCGAGCACGGCAATTTTTTGCCCCATCAATTTTCCGAATTCTTGCGATACATCGGCATCGCCTTTGGCAACATCAAGATTCTTCCTGATGCGCATTTTCAATTGATCGCTCATGGCGGAAAATTGACATGAGTTAAAGCTACGCTCAAGATCGCTGTCAAGACGCTCCGCCAATTCATAGTTATGATCGTCGGGAAATCTCAGTTCGCTTACTGACACCACTCTGGGAGAGAATGCTTCGAAACTATTGCGCTCATAAACCCATTCGATTTCAGCCCGAACGTCAGAAAATATATCGTCAGGCCGCGGCAAATCTATTGCTCGAAGAAGATATCTGAACAATTGCAAATTCAAAATGTGCACGTAGATGCGTTTTAGATTCGGCCTGTTGCGAAGAAGCCACAAAATGCAATCTCCGAGCATGGGACCGTAAACATGAACATGCTCGTCGGCATCAGAAATATGCGAACACATGATCTCCGCCTGAAGAGTTCGATCATGCCGAGACGTCAACTGAATGCCGTTTACAGAAATAGTGACGTCTTTTCCTTCTACGACATCTATGTTTAATTTTTCTTTGCCGTCGTCAAAGGATTCATCTGCAGCCAATTTGGCAATTTCAGGAGCATGCTGTTTTAGCCATGCAAGATTGCGTTCAAAAATGTTCGTCAAATTCGCCGTCCGAATGCGTCAAAATATAGGGAAGCTCAAACCGCAAACAGTCAGCCAAACCTAAAAAATCGGCGGCAACGCGGCATTTGGACATCTTGTCAAAAACCGAGGCATACGCTTTTTGCTGAGGTTCGGACAGCTGATCAAAATTGGAAGAAATTCTGTTCAGCAAATTAGTCATATCCCTAAATACTGCGGATTCATCTCCGCTTATCAATTTGGCGCCGATTTCCTTAGAATAATCAGCCGACGCAGCAGCATCAAAACTGCAGTTGTTTGTTTCAGGCATAACGCAACGTTCCCTTAATTTCTGCGCCTATCCAAGACATATTGTAAAACTGAACGTCCGGGTGGTCTTGAATATATTCCTCTAATGAGCATACATAGTCCCGGAACACAGACAATTACTGAACTTCTGACCCCGAAGTGCCCGAAACGCGGACAAATTGCGATTCGCGAGGAAGCAGCGTGCTGCCCACTCCGAACGCATTCTGAGATGTGTACATTCTTCCGTCGACCAGCGAGTAGTCGCAGCCGAACATATATACCGAAGCAGCGCCCATCTGAACGGCCAAATCGCAAGCAAAGTGAGTTGCGGAACCTTCAAAAAACAAACTTGCCGCACTTTTTACTTTTTTGACTTCATTCAGGATAGGAACCGACGAAAAAGCCACATACCGAGAATCAAACATTGGCACGACTTCGTGGCCAAGCGTCGGCGAATACACCAAAACGGCATCTTTTGACGGATTTTGCGCAACCATGTCAGAAGTAAAATTCGGACTGCCGCATGCCACGATGTCAAAATGGATATTGTTGTTGAACAGCGTCTTTGATGACAGATCGGCACAGATAACGAACAGGTTCTTTCTTACGATTAAATCCCTTAATCTTTCAATGTCGTCATCAAGAGACCACCCTCTTGAAACAACCGCTACATTTCGTCCTGCCAAAGAACCAAACAACTCATCAACGCTTTTGTCGCTAATCCAAAACTGACGATTCTCTTCAATGCACTGGAGAGCTTTGCCAAATTCATAAGATAACAACTCTGCGGCGCTTTTCTTCCCCAACTGATAATAGAGGTGATCTTTGATTTTTTGGCAAAAGTGATCGGCCAGAACCAATTCTGAAACATACGTCATGAAAGGAAATTCTACGCGGGTCAGTTTATTGGACATGGACACGCAAACGCGAGGATCGCCAAGACAAACAAATTCGTTTGTTCTCAAAAGCCTGACAAAGAGCTCCAAATTCAGAATGTGAAGATATATCTTTTTAATCTTTGGTCGATGCGCAAGCAAATACTCAACGTGATCGCACAAAGCGACTCCGTATACATGAGCAATTTCGGCATCCATCGGAATGCGGCGGCAAGCAATTTCCGCCTCGCCCTTTCTGTCTTGGCAAGATGTCAAATGAATTCCGTTCACTTTTACGGTTGATTCAGCTCCGCTTACGGAGACTATTTCAAGATGGTCGCCCATAAGCATATGCTTGCTGATGAAATCGGCAAGAGCAGAATTCTGCGTTTTGAGCCTTGCCACGTTTGCTAAAAATACTTCGTCCACCTATCGTTGCCCTTCAAAATCGCAATGAACATCATCCGTGTTATTTTATGTTATCAGTTATGACAAACTGCATGTCAAAATGGCACGCCAGCAGGCGTTGCTCTTTTAACGCAAAATCATGATTTCGTCTGACTGGCAAATCACAGACTAGGATTTTTTGCCGATACTGCCATACAAAAATTTTCCGGCACTATTCTTTGGTCTCTGAAAATTCTCAACAATTTGAATGTCCAATCCGCTGAAGTATATGTGTACCGCTCTGACAGAAACCTGAAAACCGCAATTTGCTTTCTGGCGATCATTTATTCGATAACTGTCGTCTGTTTGTTATAAACCCGAGCGCGTATACTCTCAAAGTCGCAAAATTATTTGCTCAGAAGTTTCTGGCA
>JAZQPH010000075.1:0-1594 GCA_045628385.1 Succinivibrionaceae bacterium | reverse complement strand
CACAATGCGCTCAGGGGCTGACTTAAATTGTTCCGTGTAGTGCGGGCAGTCGACTCTGTGAATGGTGATGCCGCGGCCTTGAGTGATAAAGCCTGCAATATCATCGCCAGGCACCGGTTTGCAATGTCTGCAGAGATGGCTTAACAAGTTGCCCACGCCGCTGACGATAATATTTCCGCCGCCTTTGGCGTCAGACGATTCCTTATCGGCGGAAGGCTGCAAAGGCTTGGCATACTTTGCCAAGATCGAACGATCTTCTTCCTCTGCCGAAATGCCTTTAGACTCCAGTTCCATGTAACTGATCAGATGATTTATTTTGATCACGCCTGAACCGACGTTTGCGAGCAAATCGCACACTTCGCCGCAATTGTAATGCTTGCATGCATCTGACAGAGCCTGATCAAGAACCTGCTTGTCGATAACAAGACCGCTTCGATCAAGTTCGCGAGTCAGCATTTCTCTGCCTTCTTGTTCATTTTTGTCGTGATCTTGGCGCTTGAACCAGGCACTTACTTTGGAACGGGCTTTTGATGTCTTGAGGTAGCCGTTTGAAGGATTAAGCCAATCTCGGCGAGGCGCTTGCTCTTGCTGAGTCAAAATTTCAACCTGCTCGCCCGTCTGCAGCTGATAGGTGAACGGAACAATTTTGCCGTTTACTTTGGCTCCGATGCAGCGATGGCCTATTTCGGTATGAACCTGGTAAGCCATATCAAGGGGAGTAGAGCCGACTGGCAGATCAACTACGTCTCCTTTCGGCGTAAACACATATACGCGATCTTCGAACACCTGAGTCCTAAACTCATCGACGAGGTTGCCCGATTCGACCATATCTTCCTGCCAAGATAGCAGGTGTCTTAGCCAGGCAATGCGTTCTTCATACGCAGAATCGGTCTTGCTTTGCTCTTTGTATTTCCAATGCGCAGCAACGCCCAATTCGGCATTCTGGTGCATTTTGGAAGTTCTTATCTGAATTTCCACAGGCTTCCCGCCTGAGCCGAGCACCACTGTGTGAATGGATTGATATCCGTTAGGTTTCGGGTTAGCGATGTAATCGTCAAACTCTTTCGGAATATGATGCCATCTTGTATGAACAACGCCGAGAGCAGCATAGCAATCCGAGATCTCGTTAGTAATGACTCGAACCGCTCTTACGTCATACAGTTCTGAAAACTCAAGATGTTTCTTCTGCATTTTTCGCCAGATGCTGTAGATGTGTTTCGGTCTTCCGTACACCTCGGCCTCTATCTCGGCATCTTTGAGAAGTTCTCTGAGCTCGGCGACAAATTCATTGATATATGACTCGCGGGCGCTTCTTTTTTCATCCAGCTGCGTCGCTATCTGCTTGTACGTATCAGGATGCAGATAACGGAACGACAAATCTTCAAGTTCCCATTTGAGCTGTCCAATTCCGAGTCTGTTCGCAAGAGGTGCATATATCGAGGAGATTTCCTTGGCAGTAATCACGCGCGTTTCTTCGTCGGAATTTTTGACTTCGCGAAGATATGCTATGCGCTCGGAGAGTTTTATTACCACGGATCTTATGTCTTCAACCATCGCAATCAGCATCCGCCTGACATTGTCGATCTGAATGTCA
>JAZQPH010000074.1:0-4178 GCA_045628385.1 Succinivibrionaceae bacterium | reverse complement strand
AACATCTGCCATGGCAACCCTGGCAAGACGCAAAGTCGATATGGTTGTCTCGGACGTGCAGATGGCAGGGATGGACGGGCATACATTGCTTAAAAACATCGCAGCGGCATATCCTGAATTGCCGGTTCTTCTCATGACCGCATACGCCAATATCGACGGCGCGGTAAAAGCAATGAGAGACGGGGCTGTCGATTATCTTTCAAAACCATTTTCGCCCGAAGTTCTGCTCAATCAGGTAAGCCGCTACGTTCCGGCAGAAACCGTCGAGAGCAAAGATCCCGTGTTTGGCGATCCTTCAACCGCAGCTTTGCTGTCTCTTGCCGCAAAGGTTGCAAAATCCGATGCGACCGTCATGGTTACAGGACCTTCCGGCAGCGGCAAGGAAGTCCTGCCCCGCTATATCCACGATCATTCTCCGCGTTCAGGGGGACCATTTGTCGCCATCAATTGCGCGGCAATTCCTGAAAGCATGCTTGAAGCAACCCTTTTCGGCTATGAAAAGGGGGCTTTTACGGGAGCAGTTCAGTCATGCCCCGGAAAATTCGAGCAGGCTCAGGACGGAACGATTCTCCTTGATGAAATAACGGAAATGGATCTTTCCCTGCAAGCCAAACTTCTCCGTGTTTTGCAGGAGCGCGAGGTCGAGCGTCTTGGAAGCCGCAAGAGCATAAAGCTCAACGTTCGCGTCATCGCGACCAGCAACCGCAATCTCAAAGAAACAGTGGCGGAACATAAATTCCGAGAAGATCTTTATTACAGGCTTAATGTTTTTCCTCTTTCCTGGAAACCTCTTAAAGATCGCCCTGGCGACATATTGCCGCTTGCAAGGCATCTTCTCGCGCTTCATGCGACGGAAAACGGTTCGCCTATTCCTGAGCTCCTTAAAGATGCGGAAGACGCTTTGTCGTCATATTCATTCCCAGGCAACGTAAGAGAACTTGATAACGTCATGCAGAGGGCGTTAATTCTTGCCAATGAAGGAAAAATCGGGGCAGGCGAATTGATGCTCGAAGGCTTGAGCGGCGATATCGCGGAAGTAATGGCCCAAACTCTTCATCCGGTAATTTCCGGCATAGTTAATGCTACTAATTCAGCAAGCGAGGCAAAAGGCCGAGAAGCTGACAAAGAAGCAGCCGAAGTCGGGAGCCTTGCAGAGGATAAATTTGATTCCCCCGCACAAGAAAAATTGATCGTCTCCGAGGAAGCCGACACGGGATCATCGCAGTTTGAGGGACTAGGTTCCGAACTGCGCATGAAGGAAGCACAGATTATCCTCGACGCGCTGAAAGCCTGTCAGGGTTCGCGAAAAGCGGTAGCGGAACGTCTTGGAATACGTCCGAGGACGCTGCGCTACAAGCTAGCAAAAATGCGTGAAAGCGGGATCGAAATACCGGAAAGTACCCAATTCGATAAGCCCCTTCCAGATTTTTCCTGAGAGATTCGGAGCGATTTAAGACCGCCGCTGCCTGCCTAACAGCAAAGCAGCGGCATTTTTTATATTTTAGGAAGAGGAATCGATCTATTCAAACAAATCATCAAGGACTATTTCATTCGAAACCAAACTATTGTAGATGCCCTTTTTTAGTCCGTATGTTGTTATTAGCGTCAATTGTATGGACTTTTTGGTTTCTGTCGCGCGAATAAAATTTGCGACTTTATTTCTAAGCGATTTGTCGTATGATTTATCGATCAAAAATTCATCTTTGTAAAATTTTATCTCGCACAGATTGATTACATTGTCTCTTCGTTCAATCAACAAATCTATTTGGGCGCCGCTTATGCCTTTATCTTCATCAGCTGTGGAAAACCATATGGATTCTTCAGACAAAACTCCCGAAATGCCCAATTTTTTCTTAATCTGGGATATATGATCCTTGCATAATTGTTCAAAGGTCAATCCTTCCCACGCTTTTCTGGCTGGGTTATCGATTGAGTTACTCCAGAAGTTCTCATCTCTGCCATAGTATTCTTTTACGAAATGCAAATAGAACGCCGTATAATAATCGGCCAATTGATAATTTGATTCTTTTTTCTTGCGCCCGTAGAAAGAAGAGATTCTTAAAAATCCCGAATCAACTAATTGTGACAGCATTTTGCTCAGTGCGCCGTTTGGTGGTATGCGAGTGGCTTTGACGATTTCATTTCTCGTCATCCCGTTTGGCTTTTTGCTTAATGCCTCGACAATCTTTATGTAGCTGTCGCTATTTGAAAACAATGTTGCGTAGAGATTTGAGAATTCATCCCATAGTTCGCCCTTTTTTTCAAAAAATAATCTGTCAATATTTTGATTGAAGGATATCTTCTTTTTCAGCAAACTTAAATAATATGGAATTCCTCCCATTATCATATAGCATTCAGCAATTTCGTATTTTGACCAAATAAAGCCTTTACTTACAAGATATTCTTCGACTTCTGACAAATTGAATGGATTCAAATATAATCTGCATGTTTGTCTATTGAATAGACCTCCCTTATTTTTATCTATTTTCTCGGTCATCCATGAGGTAGCAGAGCCGCAGACAATAAAAATAAGATTATCCATTGTGCAGCCGAAATCATTCCAAAACCATTCGAAAGACTCCAGAAAGCCTGAGCGATACGTGTCAAGCCAGGGCATTTCGTCAAAGAATACTACTTGCTTTTCGTTCTTTGGCAATGATTCCAGATATTCTCGCAATAAGTTAAAAGCCTCTGTCCAATCGGAAGCTGAGTTATTGTTGGATTTAGTTTTTCGATTTAATTCTTCTGCAAAATTGCGTAATTGAACGGGCTTCTTTTGCTCATATGCGCCAGTTAATTTAAAGGCAAATTTATTCTCAAAAAATTGATTGATGAGATATGTTTTTCCTACTCTTCTTCTTCCATAGATAATAATTAACTGAGCTTTGTCTTCATCTAGGCAATCCTCGAGCCGTTCGCATTCTTTTTGCCTTCCGATTATTCTTTTGCTGTTCATATAAATATTCTGGCTGGATGTTCATTCTTTGTTCAAATATAGCACCCGTAGGTTAAACCGTCAAACGTCAGTCGTCTAAATCTAATATTTTTACGTAGATTTAGACGATTGACGCAAGCTGATATCTGAATATACACAACAAAGAACTAGGATTGACTTCTCTGTAATCTAGTTGGATTTTTTGCAACTGCGAGTACTAACTATTTGAATTATGAATAAATTTTGCATTCAGCACCTTTTCTCATGTCATCTAAATCTGAATAACAGGCAAACTGCGACAAACATGTGTAAATAAAGACTCTGAGAGGTTTTGATAACCATTCTATACATGAGCCAATCGTCTAAATGTAATAATTTTCGTGAGATTTGGACGCATGACGTGATTAAGTGGCATGTCTTTTCTTCTAGTCTGGGCAATATCGGAATACTAGAGCAAAGGAAATTTAAATTGCCTGCCGATGCGGTCACGATCAACTAAGGTTTTTACACTGCGGAATTACAAGCATAAGAGTTCTTTGCTTAAGAAATCTCTTCAATTATCGCCACTAACAAAATCCAGACGAACGTCTTTTTCGTTGAAGATCTTCGCCTATGCAGTATGTAAGAACTTGATAACTACCTAATGACTGCCTGAAGATGTCTCTAATTTTTTGCTTCATAGACAGAAAACATGCGAATTCTTTTTTAGGGAACTTTTTAACGTAAATTTTGATAAAAAGTTCCCTAAACATCAAGGTTTAGGGAACTTTTGGGTGTTATCATTCGAAAAATGTTCCCTAAAAATGAGTAGAGTATGGATTCTTTCAACGAAATTCAATCTTTACTGCAAGACAAAGCAGATTGTCTGGCAAGAATTAATCTTATTCCTTATGACGGAAATCCTGAAGTTAAAGAAAATCAGAGCGGCAAATATTTATATATCCGAAAACGCATCGGCGGCAGATTAACCTCGACATATGTCGATGTGTATTCAGAAGATCTTTATCAATTGCTTTTGCGCAACGCCAAAGAATTGAAAGAATTAAGAAAATTATTACGCAAAATTGAAAAGAAACTTGCGGAATTAGGATATGAATCTGACGGTTTAACCAACAGAGTTCTTCAAAATCTTGATTTTGTAAGAGCCAATATGAAATCAAATATATATGATCAGGCTATATTAGAAGGTGTTGCTACGTCTTATCCGCAAACCGAGGACATCATCGATAACGGCACGGTAAAC
>JAZQPH010000073.1:0-3229 GCA_045628385.1 Succinivibrionaceae bacterium | reverse complement strand
TGTTCTGAAACAATCCGGAAATCGAGCCCGGGCACATGGGCTTCGGCCATGGCAGGCGGTGCGTCTCGGCAAAGCTTTCATATCTCGTCGCTGCGCTGCCTTCGGCGATGTTGAGGAAGTATGCGAGAGAAAGAATCTTTCGCCAGACATTGTATCGGCCGAAAGTCTGTTTTAGAGCCCTCAGCAGGGGCGTGTCCGCAATCAGACAGTCGAAAGTCCAGGTCGCTCCCGCGGCTAGGCGCTTGGCAGCGAGCGCGTCCTTGACGGTCACCGTGACTTCTTCGCCGAGAGGACTGAACTCTATGGTTCCGTTTTCGAGTCGGGGCTCCTCGAAATGCCCGAGTTCCCCGTGCTCGGAGAGGAATCGTTCATTCCATTCAATCTTGCCCGATTTTGTGCCCGAGACAATCACGCCCGCCGATTTGGCGGAGCCCGGGATGCGGAACGAGCGTCCTTTTCGGCATCCCATCCGTTTTTGTAGGTGTAGAGGCTGTAATGCTTGGTTCCCTTCATGCAAAGAAGGGGCGGCTGCTGTGGTTTTTGGACTGACATGGCGGCTCGCTAGATATAATACAACATATCTCGCATAACATAAGAAAAGTCTGATTGGAAGCAAAATGCAAACAAAATCAGACTGTTATAAAATTTTGAGATTTTTAAATTTTCGGTATTATCTAGATTTGCAAAGTTTGGGGCTCAAACACAAAAATCCAGACTGAACCTCAATATTTCATGCTAGCAAAGAATATTTAGCTATGCACAAACAATGTCAGATGCATTGATAGAGTTCCTTATAAATTCCTAGTACGAGCCTTCGTAATACCTGCTGTCAAGTTTGAGGTTCACTTTCAATCGTTTTTTGCTCGGGTTTACCGACTGCAAAACTCATTTTGATTTCTTCCCGCAAATCTTGGCTCTCAAGATAAAAATATGCCCAAAGATGGGGCGAATATCGTTCGATATAGATCGTTTTGAGCGATTTTTGTTAACTCAAGATTTCCAGTGTTTGGGGACATTACTATTTTCTGAATCGGGACCTTAAATACATGCGCAGAGCCTTGCAATTTTGGTATTATCAATTCAGACCAATACCCCTTAAACACCATATCAGACGGCTAGAGGAGATTTATATGAGCAATGTGCAAGTGCCGGCAGAAGGCGCAAAAATTACCGTCAATGCGAACGGCACCCTGAATGTCCCTAACAATCCAATCATTCCTTTCATCGAAGGCGACGGCATCGGCAGCGATATTACCCCTGCGATGATCAAAGTAGTCGACGCAGCGGTTGCAAAAGCATACTCCGACAAGAAGATCAGCTGGATGGAAATCTATGCAGGCGAAAAGTCGACCAAGGTTTACGGCGCCGACACCTGGCTTCCTGACGAGACTCTCGAACTTTTGAAAGAATACGTCGTTTCAATCAAGGGACCTCTGACCACTCCGATCGGCGGCGGCATCCGTTCCCTGAACGTCGCTCTTCGCCAGCAGCTCGACCTTTACATCTGTCTGCGTCCTGTTCGCTATTTCGACGGAGTTCCTAGCCCTGTCAAGCACCCAGAACTTGTCGACATGGTCATTTTCCGCGAAAACAGCGAAGACATCTATGCAGGCATCGAATGGACCGCAGGTTCTGCCGAAGCCGACAAGGTCATTGCATTCCTCAAGTCTGAAATGGGCGTTAAGAAAATCCGTTTCGACAAGGATTGCGGCATCGGCATCAAGCCTGTTTCCAAGGAGGGCACCAAGCGCCTCGTGAAGGCAGCCATCGACTATGCGATTGCCAACGACAGAAAGTCCGTGACCCTCGTTCACAAGGGCAACATCATGAAGTTCACCGAAGGCGCATTCAAGAACTGGGGCTATGAAGTGGCCCGCGACGAATTCGGCGGCGAACTCATCGACAACGGTCCATGGATGAAGATCAAGAATCCTAAGAACGGCAAGGAAATCGTCATCAAGGATTGCATCGCCGATGCTTTCCTGCAGCAGATTCTCCTGCGTCCTGCCGAATATGACGTCATCGCGACCCTCAACCTGAACGGCGACTATATGTCCGATGCTCTTGCGGCACAGGTCGGCGGCATCGGCATCGCGCCGGGCGCCAACATCGGTTCCGTATGCGCGATGTTCGAAGCAACCCACGGCACCGCGCCTAAGTACACGGGCATGGACAAGGTAAATCCTGGCTCAATCATTCTTTCCGCCGAAATGATGCTTCGTCACATGGGCTGGACGGAAGCTGCCGATCTCGTCGTCAAGGGCATGGAAGGCGCCATCGCAGGCAAGCGCGTGACTTACGATTTTGCCCGTCTCATGGAAGGCGCGACCGAAATCAAGTGCTCCGAGTTTGCTGACGAAATCATCGCTCACATGTAATTCGATTCGATGATCCCGAATCGCCGGGATCTTGCGAAGTACTTGAGATCCCGCATCGGCTTTTGCCTGTTGCGGGATTTTTTTCGGATTTCTTTTCTCTGTTTTGCCGCACATGACAGATTTTTTTCCGCATATTCGAGTTTTTCTTTGTATCAACGGCGCTTTTGCTTTATCTTGTCAGAATATTTGGGGCGGAGACAAAAATGGCTGTTGAACAAGGCAAATCGCAGACTCAGGGGGAAACGATCGTCTGCGAGCGGACGCAAATAAAGATTCCCGCAATTTCCAAAAGCACGGTTATCCTCTACAACGATGACGTAACCACTTTTGATTTTGTGACGGACGTGCTCATGGATATTTTTGAGAAGGATTACGAAGAAGCAAGAGATCTCACCATGAAAGTGCATGTCGAGGGCGCCGCGAAAGTCGGTTCATATCCCCATGAAATAGCAGAAACCATGGTGTCTCTGGCAATATCAAAGGCAAGAGCCGAAGGTTTTCCTTTGCGCTGCGAAATCGAAAGGTAAAATGACAATGCTGAGCGAAAACCTGGAAGCTGCTTTTGATTATTCGCAGCAGCTCGCGATAAGATGCGGCAATTCCGTGCGCACGATTGAGCACCTCGCCGTGGGACTTCTTGCCATGGATGCGGAAGTCCGCGATTTCTTTGAATCAAAGAAAATAAGTTCGGATCATCTAAGCGACATCCTGATTAATTTCATAAAGACCGAACTGTCGGCGTCAGGTTCGAGGGAGCCTATCGATGCCGAAGCTCTGGGCCGCGTCATCAACAGGGCAAATTTTCTCATCAACCTTGCAGGGCGCGACACCGTCCACGGCCTTGATATCAT
>JAZQPH010000072.1:0-1969 GCA_045628385.1 Succinivibrionaceae bacterium | reverse complement strand
TGGGAATGGGCGAACCGCTTCTTAATCTCAAAAATACGATTACGGCGGTTGACGTTTTTATGGACGACTATGGCTTCGGGCTTTCAAAACGCCGAGTCACTGTTTCCACGGCAGGCGTGGTACCCGCCATTCATGAACTGTACCGCCATGTCGACTGCGCTCTGGCGCTTTCGCTGCACGCTCCGAACGATGCGCTGAGAAGCCGCATTATGCCTATTAATGACAAATATCCGATTAAGGACGTCATTGAGGCATGCAGACAGTATGTCGGAAACACCCACGGCAATCACGGAAGAATTACGGTCGAGTACGTTTTGCTCGACCAGGTGAATGACTCCGAAGCGGATGCGAGAGAATTGGCAGGCGTTCTTCGCAGAATTCCTTGCAAGATTAATCTCATTCCGTTCAACCCGCATCCTATGAGTGAGTTCAAGAAGCCGTCCAACAACAGAGTGAACAGGTTTGTTTCGGTTCTTATGGATTACGGCTATACGGTCGTGGTCAGAAAAACCCGCGGCGACGATATCGACGCAGCCTGCGGTCAGCTCGTGGGAGACGTCAAAGATCGCCTGCGCAGGCAAGCAGGATCGGATGAACCGATAGCATTTGCAGGGGAATAATCCCGTTTATTATTCTTTTTTTGCGTAAGACCGCGCCGCGAATGGTAAAATCGGCGCGTTTTTTTTGTTTTTACAGGAGGTACGGATGAAGTTTGCCGCTGTCTCAGCCGTTTTGGCGTCTGTTTGCGTATTTATTTCCGGTTGCGTTCAGGAACATCTTATTATGGACGGAAAGGAATCATTCCATGTCGCAAAGGAAACAGATAAAGGCCGCGCTGCCAAGCATCGCGCCGCCATCGCCGTAAGGCTGATCCAAACGGGTCAGGCGTCATTGGCCAAATCCAATCTCCAAAAGGGGCTCGAACTCGATCCTGACTGCTTTGAATGCAAATTGGCCTTTGCGTATTATTACCAGGTAGTCGGCGAGAAAACGCATGCTTACAACGCATTCAACAGTCTGATGTCCGAGTACGGCGACCATGGCGAAGTGTACAACAACTACGGCGTGTTCCTCTGTTCCGAAAACAAATTCAGCGAAGCGTATCAGATGTTTGAGCGAGCCGTCACCACGCCGTCGTTTTCCATGGCCGACGACACTCTCGTTCAGGCGTCATTATGCGCGGCAAAACAGGGCGACGACGATCGAGCCATCAAGTACATCGACAGATCTCTTGATTATGATGCCGTCAATACTGTCGCTCTTCTGCAGCGCGCGAATCTTGCGCTCAACAAAGGCGATCTGACGACTGCCAAAGCCATGATGAACAGATATTCCCACCTTACTCCTGATACCCCAGAGTCTCTGTTCATAAAGCTTCGCATAGCCGAAGGAAACAACGAGATCGAAAAAGCTGAGGAAATCGGCAACAGGCTCGTAGACATGTATCCTGATTCCGTTCAGGCCAAAAAGTATCAGCAAAACGATTACTAACTTTCAGATAATTCGGAAAGAAGATGCCAGATAATATTTCTTTTGAAGGAATGACAGCGGGCCAGATGCTGCGGGCAGCGCGCGAAAGCCGCGGTCTGTCGGTCGACGATGTTTGCGAAAAGCTTAAAATTCGCCATGCGGTCATCGAAGCTCTTGAAAACGATCAAAGCTCGTCCCTGAAAATGGCTCCCGTATTTGTCAAAGGCCATGCAAGGGCGTTGGCCGAGCATCTCGGAGTGCCTGCGGACATATTTAAGTCGGCGCTTGATTCTGGTGCGGCCTATTCGCCTTCGCCGATGCTGCAGGACGAAGCAAAACTTGCTGAAGTGGCGTCCATGCATGGCAAAAATTCTTCTGAAAGAAAAAAATCCTCCGCATCCGGTAGCAAAGAGCAGGCAGGCGCAAACAGAGTTTTTGTTCTGGGCGCCATGGCGGCTGTAGCCTGCGGCTGCCTTTATTTTGCGCTTGCCGGCGGGCA
>JAZQPH010000071.1:0-6276 GCA_045628385.1 Succinivibrionaceae bacterium | reverse complement strand
CATTATAGATGAATGGGATTTGGTATACAGAGATTATAAAAACGATGCCAAACTTCAAGAAAAATTCATTAATTTATTGAGAAGACTATTTAAGGCCGACAACAAATTCTCATTGGCATATTTAACTGGCATATTGCCGATTAAGAAATATATTTCTCAATCAGCTCTAAATAACTTTGATGAATATAATATGTTAAGACCTGATTCATACGAAAGATACTTCGGGTTTACAGAGGATGAAGTATCTTTCTTAGCTAAAGAACATAATATTGAATTCGCTGAACTAAAAAGTTGGTATGACGGCTATAAATTAAATAAAATCAGCATATTGAATCCAAATTCAGTAATACTGGCTATAAAAAGGAACAGCATTCAAAGTTATTGGTCTGAAACTTCAGCCATTGATTCTTTTAAGCATTTAATAAATATGAATTTTAAAGGTTTAAGAGATGAAATTCTTGATATGGTAACAAATGACAAAGAAGTAGCATTTAACTGCGCAACTTTTCAAAATGATTTGACGTCCATAAACAACAAAGATGATGTTTATTCGTTATTGGTATGTTTGGGTTATCTTGCATGTCGCTTCGCTCCGATGGAACGCAATGCAAAGATGGCTTACATTCCAAACAAAGAGATTCGATCCTCGTTGCAAAAAATAATTTCTGCAGAAGTTTGGTTTCAGCAGATGAATGAATTTAAGCGTTCGCAAGAATTGTATGAAGCAACCAAATCAAAAGACTCAGATACAGTTGCAAAAATCATTGAAGAATTTCATACCAATCCAAGAATATCAAATGATACATATAACAACGAACTATCATTATCATATTGCGTAACAACTGCATACTCATTAGCAATTATGCATTGTTATGACATAATCAAAGAAATGCCAACTGGCAAAGGATATGACGATATTATATTTGCGCCCAAAATAGATCCTAATTTGCCTGTTATTATTATCGAATTAAAACAAGGACTAAGCGCGTCAGAAGCAATAGCTCAAATCAAAGAACGTCAATATGCCAACCGTTATCGAGATAGCTTTGCCAGAATTTTATTAGTAGGCATCAACTATGACAAAGTCACAAAGAAACATGAGTGCATAATTGAGGAAATATCGGGAGAGGGGCACAGCAACTGTGTAAGTAATTTTTTATAACAAAAACGCCGCTGAGACGGCGGCGTTAAGTCTATTAGTCGTGATTATCGGGCAGACTTTCACAACTGATGCTTGGTGATATTCTCGATTTCTTCCATGCTGGATGCGACAAGAAGGCTTGCCCAGAGGGAAAGCTGAGTCTGTCCTTCGCCTTCCGGAATGTACTTGAAATTGATGTCATGCACGATGAAAGACTTGTCCTGAACTACATTTGCAGGATTTGCAGCATCCGGCATATCGAAGTACTTGATGGTATGGAATTTATCAAGGAGGAGATCGTTGTCGAGAAGGAAAGATACGACCATTCTCTTCTTGATGTCGTCGAATCCGTCCGCTACCGCGCGCACGTGTTCATAATAGTAGTTCAGTGTGAAGAAACTCTTGTCGTGCCACCACTGAAGGTAAGGAATTTCTTCGTCAAGAAGAATTATTTCCGAAGTGACACCGTCAAGTTTGCAATTGATGCAAAATCCGCTGAGGTTTTTGTATTCGCCTTTCTTGATGGTTTTGTTGGCAACCTGCGAAGCTCCGATTTCAGTGACTACCACGTCGGAAATTTTGTCGACTTTGGTTTCGTTCAAGTCATTGAAAAGAGCGCGCAGGAAACGATCCATGAGACCGTCTTCGGTAAGGCTCAGCCAAATATCGTTGTTCAGAGCCAGCAAGCTGCTATCTGCCATTTTTGTTCCTCATCATTCATCTGGGAAATGTATGCCCAGCTGTTCAATTCTATTCTGAGATTATAAGCATAATCTTGTGTTTTTGTCGGCATGCTTGCCCTAAATATGCTATGCGTGTTTAATTTTGGCAATGTCGGCGCTTAAAAGGTGAGCGATCATGCCTATTTGTACATATGTATTGTGCCGCTATGTCGTCTACCCGTGTATTTGGACATGTCGTACCAGGAATTCAATCATGAATAAGTGGCGGCACTGTTGCCTGCGGAATGATGATTTGCGTTCTGCTGTCATATACAATTGCGATGTCAGATTACTTTTCGAGATATGCGCTGTGCCATCCTAATAATTGCGATTTTAAATAATTTGCCTTAATGGTAATTGCTTAGTCTCGGAATTGATTCGCGGCAATGCTTCCACCCAGGTTCCGACAGGAGAACTTATTGAACAGAATACATCCTTCGGCAAAGGCCGATCTGCACGTGCATACAGCGCGGTCGGACGGCTTGCTTGAACCTTCTGAACTCGTTAATCTCGCATCCGAACGCGGGATAAAAATTCTAGCAGTCACCGATCATGACAACATGAACGCTTTTTCGGATGCTGAGTATGCAGGCATTGCAGCGGGAGTATCGGCAGTCCCGGGCATTGAGTTTTCTTCTTCTTGGGAAATAAAGCCTGGAGAGATTCTTCAGATACATGTCGTCGGCTTGTTTTGCGACAAGTATTCTCCGGCGCTTGCCGAACTCATCGCAAAGCACAGCAAGATAAGATGCGGACGTGTCAAAGAAATTTCCGAAAAACTAACCAAGCATGGGATCGACGCCGAAAAACTTAGAACGTATATTGCAGGATTCGAAAGCAAGGACACTTTTGTCACCCGCAAGCATTTTTCGGATTATCTGATTGAAAACGGCCACGTTCAGAATAATGCGGAAGCTTTTAAAATATATCTCGGCAAGGGAGGCAAAGCCTATGCCAAGACAGTCTGGACTCCGATGGAAGAAGTTGTTAAGGCAATTCTTATGTCAGGAGGCATTCCTGTTCTTGCGCATCCATTGCATTATTCGGAAGTAAATAAATCAAACAAGCGCAAACGATTGCTGATTTCCGAATTTGCATCGCTGGGCGGACTTGCAATAGAAGCCGGATGGCCGAACCAAACTGTTAACGACGCCATTTTTATGCGCGATGCCGCAAAAGAACATAATCTTATGGGGTCGCTCGGTTCTGATTTTCATATGCCAGGAATACCGCACAGACCTCTCGGCTGCGATCTCGGAATATGCGAGGGCATTGAGCCTGTCTGGGAACATGAGAAATTCGAGCCAATCTGGAATGAACTCGGCGTTGCAAGTGGCGAGCGCTCTTTGATAAAGAAAATGCGCACATTCTGAAAAGATGTTCGATGTCAACACTTTGAATCTATGCCTACGGTATTATCAAATCACTCGGAGCAAGTAATGGCGGAAGAATTCGAGAATAAAGAAATAGGAAGGCTTCATCCTGCAGTGAAGGCCGATTTGCACCTTCATACAAACTATTCTGACGGAAAACTGAAGCCTGCGGAACTGGTGGCGTTTGCGTCCAAGCGCGGCATCCGCATGCTTGCGGTGACTGATCACGATAATGTAAACGGCGTCAAGGAAGCAATCGAAGCGGCAAACAAAATAAATTCTCGTGCGGACGTTGCCAAAATTGCCGTGATTCCCGGGATTGAGTTTTCGGCATCCTGGGACATGCATGGCGAGAATGTTCCCGGCAACGAATCATCGCCTGAACTTGAAAAGATTCATATTGTCGGCCTTTGCGTCGATCCAGAAGCTGAAAGCATAGTGCGCGTGTCAGAAAAGCACAAAAGCATCAGAATCCGCCGTGTAAACGAAATTTCGGACAAGCTTGAAGAATGCTTGAGCGCAAAAGGACTTCGGCGCGAGCATCTGGACGAATACATCAATAAGTGCGGAAGCGAGTTTGTGACGCGCAAACAGATAGCCGACTATCTGTGCGAACAGGAGCTGGTGAGCGATGCTTCTGAAGCATTTGAAAAATATCTGGTTAAAGGCAGACCTGCTTATGCCGAAAGACATTGGTCGAATATTTCAGAAATTGTTCAGGCGATCGTTGAAAGCGGAGGCATTCCCGTCCTGGCGCATCCGTGCAGGTATAAAAACCTCTCTTCTCCTGAACTTATCGCCAAGCTAATAAAGGATTTTGCAAGCTTATGTCCAAGAGATCCAGAATCGTCAGGAGTTTTGTCCGGAGCGGTCGAAGCCGGATGGCCATTTCAGACAATCGATGACGGAATAATGATCGCTTCTTTGGCGCTAGAAAACTCACTTATGTGTTCTATGGGATCGGATTTTCACGAATTTGGCAACAGGGAAAGAATTTTGGGTGAGAAACTTTCCGTGCCATCAAGGGTTTTGCCTGTCTGGCAGGATTCTCGGTTTGATGCATATTGGCAAAGTTTGGGAATCGATCCTGCAGAAGCCACTTTGAAAAAGATGCATTTGATACAGACGATCGTGGGTCCCGAAATATAAAGGCAAGGAGCGTAGCCTTTGGATTCTGAATGAGGTCAAGATAACCTGATTCGGTGATGTTTGGGTTAAGTCAGGACAAACAAATTGTTCAAATAAACTTGATTCTTAGAACAATTCGCATTACAACTTTGACAAATGCGTATGCTGAGATGCAACAGGCGATTATCTTCTAACAACACATCGTAATCATGTCAAAAAGTCGCGCCCTTTTCCTTTCGCATGTATAAACAGCCTGATTGGCTGGGGATTGGTATTTGTTCGCCATAAATGCCGGACTCCGAAATTTTCGCAATTGACTGTTGGCCTCTTTCTATGCGTTCTGAGTCACAAACCGATATTCCTGATGAGATATATCAACCGCCTTCCGCTCGCTTGTCGTAAAGTGTGAGCTATCAATCTATGCGTTAATTCGAATACTCGCATGCGCTAGTGGCTAAAGGTCATTATTCGAATTGGCTGATAAGTATTGCGCAGAAAACAATAAAATTTCGAGACGGAACTTCATTAAACGCAGACGAAGCCAATTGCCGAAAAGATTAACAGCCGCTCAAAACGATCAAGTATTTGACTTTAAATCTTAGTACCAACGTTGCAAATTAATGTAGATTTTTCAAATCCTTGCGAAGAAAAATTTTTTTAGTTTTTTTAAGTGCGTTAAAATTTTCAAATAGAAACGTTGTGGATCTTTAATAAAACACGCCAAAAATTAGCGCGTTTTGTGACTTATGATTAATTATTGATCAAATACTAGAAGTTAGTCACAATTCTTTTGCAACTCTTTACCAAAAAACTGTACAAAAAAAAAAACAACTGTAAACTAACAAAAAAGATCATCATCAGTGCTGTTGCAATTAATGATGTGATGTTGGCGTTTTTAGTATAGCCAGTTAGCAATACTATCTTTTCTATCGACAACAATTTTTGTTGAACACCAATATGCAAAATTTTGCGCTCAAATTGATCATGATCTTCGTGATTTGTTTGTTAAGTTACTTTAGGAATCATAACTCTCGTTAATTTAACAAATTTTTCACACACCATTATTTTATGGTATCAATTTTGTAATGAGTCGGTCTGTAATATCGAATTATTGCGTTTGTGCAGTTGTCAAAAAAGGTGAAAAATGAACAGCTCAAAATCTTCAAAAAATTTGAAAAATTCAGGTTCGGGAGAAGCAAGCAACATCGAAAGGAATCCAATTCTTAATTCACCGGATGATATAACTGACGAACTTTTAAATAAAATTATCAATAATGATTTGGATTCTCTGACAATAAATTATGATTTTGCTGAAGATTTGTATTTGGACGGTGAGCTTATATATGGTGAAGGAGGTGATTGTCTAATTCCAGATAATCCGATGAATCCGTTTCAAAGAGCAAATAACATTCAACCGCTCACAAGAATTGAATTTGAAATAATATTTGGGGATGAAGTACATTCTCTTGCTTGCGCATTTGCTGGTTTTAAAGAACTTGAATATGTCAATATAAAAGACACGTCAAACATTACAGATATGTCTGCAATGTTCTATTATGCAACAAAGTTCAACCAGGCTATTGGCGATTGGGACACTTCCCAGGTTACAAATATGAGGGCAATGTTCAGATGTGCCGCGTCCTTCAACCAGCCTATTGGTAAATGGGATACATCAAATGTCGATGACATGACGTGCATGTTTAATGATGCCAAGTCATTCAACCAGCCAATCGGCAAATGGGATACTTCAAATGTTACCAGTATGTTCGGTATGTTCTCTTACGCAGAAAACTTCAATCAATCGATTGGTAATTGGGATACTTTTAGCGTAACAGACATGTCAAGCATGTTTGATAGTGCCAAGTCATTCAATCAACCTATCCATAAATGGAGAAGTCGGATCGTAGCCATG
>JAZQPH010000070.1:0-1862 GCA_045628385.1 Succinivibrionaceae bacterium | reverse complement strand
GGAGTTGGAGTCGGAGTTGGAGTCGGAGTTGGTTCTGGAGTAGGCGTAGGATCGGAACTTCCGCTGCCGCCGCCTCCGCAGCCAACCATTGAAGCAGAAATCAAAAGCGCAAGTAATTTTAGCGTAAAACTTTTTGTCGTTTTCATGGATTCCTCGGCAGAAAATTTATTGAATTCAATAAGTTATTTGATTTGTTAAAAATACTTGCTAACGATATTAACTCAATTTAATTTTTCTAAAAGAACCCAATTTCTATTTTTGCGTGCGGTATAACAAATCACGCTTAACTAAAGAGAAGTCCTGCTTTGCCACGACAGATCGTTTACTGTTATGTTTTCTAAAACTGAACAGTTCTTTACAAGAAATATTTTATAATTTGGTCCGATGTATTAAGTTCTTAAGTTGGCTGACTGATTATGATTTTCTGAAAAATAAATTTTCGATTAGCTTGGGATTGCAGAAAATATTTAATAAATTTTAGTACGCTTTGCATATTTCATTTTGGCAAACAATTAAAATGCAAACCAAAGAGTTTTGACAACGCTGGTTTATTGAGGCTATCGGTCCAACAAGTAGTAACGTATCCTATAGGTGATGATAATTGGCTGAATTGACAAATAAAGGTCTGGTTTTCGGGAGTGACTGCATTTCCGTCAGACTTGATTATGCAATCACCGAGTCAAAGACTGTGACGTCAGGCATCGGCGAATTGTCTAATAAAGATTTTTTGGAACTTGACGTTGCGGCATTTCTCTTGGGGACGCCTATGTCTTCCAAACCTATGCTTGCGGACAGCAGTCATGCCGTGTTTTACAACAATCATTTATCTCCGTGCGGTTCGCTCAAATACTCTGAAGTCAGAATTCCTGCGTCTTCAGGCGTTGCGGGATCGGCAAAAGAAAAAATTTCTGCAAACTTGGAAACTTTGCCCGATTCCGTTTCTCAGATCGTGTTTTTGGCAGCCATCCACAACGCTCACGCAAGACAGCAGTCATTTTCAAAATTCGAAGGAGCGCGCGTCAGAATTTACGATGACGACACAAACTCAGAGATCATGAATTTAAACTTAGAAGAAGATATGCCGACCGCGACTGGCGTCGAAATCGCGCGTTTTTGCCGTGAAGAAAACAGATGGCTGTTTTTGCCTATGGGCGACGGCGATGCTGTCGGCCTTGAATTCTATTTTTGCAAGTATTTGGACGGTCTAGAGCGATGAGCAAAGAATTCAGCATGGCCAGGCAGCCCGTATACATTCTTGCCGATACTTCTGGTTCCATGAACGGCGAGTCAATTGAGGCAATGAGGATTCGCATTCCTGGAATAATATCCGCGATGAAAAAATCCTCAGTAGGCATGGATGCAGACAGCATCATGCTAGAACTTATTACATTTAACAAATCGCCGCAGGTGGAATGCCGGCTCGCTTCGCTTGATGGATATCCCGATGTGAATATCAATGTCGATGCCAACAGTCCTTCTTTTTTTGGTGAGGCTCTGCGGCTCCTTGAGGCCAGATTTGCCGAAAATGCTTGGCCTGAAGATTATGACCCGCTTTTGATTATTCTTACCGACGGAAAATTTTCCGACACCATGCTGTCAAAAATGATGATTCCTCGGATTAAAAAATTAGGTTTTGCAAAAATAATCGCAGGTCTTTCCGGGGTCGATACCGACGGACAAATTTTGCGCGATTTGGCCGATGAGATTCTTCCGATAGACAGGCTGGATGACGTATACGTAAGACAGACGATTGAACAGTAAAAATATATACGCATTAATCGGCTTTTTATGAAGCGAGAGCCTGATAATTGGGAGTTATGCTCAGAAATGAATTAATTATTGCCATAGAATCAGAGCGGGAT
>JAZQPH010000069.1:0-19727 GCA_045628385.1 Succinivibrionaceae bacterium | reverse complement strand
GAACTTTTGGATTTTTTTCTTATATAAGAGTAGGATGCGGAGAACATTTGTATTTATTATTGGGATTGCATCTTTTTCCAAAAATAATTCTACCAGATGTATTAACAACATAGGTAAATCGGCCATTCGCATGTTTGTCATTAAATAATATTTTGTCGCCAGATATTGATTTGAGAAAATCAGTCGCAGTGGGGTTTTTGAAATATCCTTTTAAGATAACGATTAGGTTTGTTTTTCAGCAATTTTATGGAATAGTTACCGCAACGTTAAATGATAGCGAACGATATTTGATAACATATGTGAACAGGCACACACAATCTTAAAACTCCTAGGTAAAAAATTTGTAGACACATACAGCTAATCTAAAAATAAGATACAAGGAGAAATGTTTTTTGAGTTTTAAATGCGAAATGAAAGATTAATCTATGATCTAGGCGACGTAAGTGATCAATATACTTGTGAAACAAGTAGAAATATTAAAGAAAATATTAATGCCGAGAGAGACCGAATTTTTAAAGCTAGCAATAAAATTGTCGAGAAATATTTGATAGATTTCTGATTTGATTTATCGAAATGTTATAATGAGGTATTTTATGAAAATTTATTTGGATGATTTAAGAGAATGTCCTAATGGTTTTACTTTGTGCAGAAGTGTTAACGAGGCAATAAAAATGATAATTAATTGTGAAAATAATAATATTCCAATTGAATTAATAAGTCTTGATCACGATCTAGGAGATTATTCTTATGATGGTGGCGATGGAATAAAACTTTTAGACTTTCTATGTGAAAGACAGACTTTTTATCCTATAACCTTACATACAATGAATCCTGTTGGAAGAGCTAATATGCTTAGAACTATAAATAGATTTTGGAATAACAAGTAATAAGTCTTATTGGTAAATATAATTTGTTGTAAATTATTTGTATGTTAAGGCGATGAATAAAATTATTTAAATGCTAAATGTGAGCTATACAGAACACGTAATTAGGTGACTCGAGTATATCTACGAGCTTCATGAAAGACGATACGCCAAAATTATGACGCTTTTCCTCAATAACGTGCGTTGGAACAGAAAATGCGGTTTGACATAGGCTTATAATGCGCAAAATTATAGTTGTGGGATTGCATCGTGGCTTTTGATTACAAACAGCTGCTGGATAAAAAAAATATCGGGAAGGTTCTTACCCGAGGCGTTGGTACGCCATTTTTGATCCTGGCAGGCCTTGCCATGATCGCGCTCCCGATGCCGCCATTTCTGCTCGATATTTTCTTTTCGTTCAATATCGCGCTTGCGCTTGTCGTGCTTATGGTGTCGATTCTCACCAAAAAGCCATTAGAATTCGCATCCTTTCCGACCATTTTGCTTATCGCGACACTCCTTAGATTGGCGCTTAATGTTGCATCTACCCGCGTTATTCTCATAAACGGCGCGGGTGGCGATGGAGCCGCTGGCGCCGTGATCAAATCATTTGGCGATGTCGTGATCGGCGGCAATTATATTGTTGGTCTTATTGTGTTCATCATTCTGATGGTCATCAACTTTGTGGTCATCACCAAAGGCGCGGGCCGTATATCCGAAGTAACCGCGCGTTTTACGTTGGATGCAATGCCCGGCAAGCAGATGGCAATCGATGCCGATTTAAATTCTGGACTTATTAATCAAGAAAAGGCTAAAGAGCGCCGCCGCGAAGTTGCCGCAGAAGCGGAATTCTATGGTTCGATGGACGGTGCTTCGAAATTCGTAAAAGGCGATGCGGTAGCAGGTCTCATCATCATGGCGATCAACATCATCGGCGGATTGTACGTCGGCGTTGTGCAGCATGACATGGCGGTCGGCGCAGCAACCGCGCTTTACACAAAGTTAACGATAGGCGACGGTCTTGTTGCTCAGATTCCGTCCCTGCTGCTCTCAGTATCTTCGGCCATCATCATTACCCGTCAGAACGAAGAAAGCGATCTGGGAAAACTCGTCCTCGGACAGATGTTCAAAGACGACAGAACTCTTTACATCACTGCTGGCATTTTGGGCGTTATGGGTCTTGTTCCAGGAATGCCGCATTTTGCATTTTTGACCTTTGCGATCCTAATCGGCGGTCTTGCCTGGTTTATTCAAAAGCATAAGCAGAAGCAGCCGACGAAGGAAGAAACGGAGGCAATGAAGAAGAAAGCCGACGAAGTGAAGGCTCAGGCCGAGAAGAAACAGAAGGACTTGAGCTGGGATGATGTGCAGCAAGTTGACACTGTCGGTCTTGAAATCGGCTACAGGCTTATTCCGTTGGTCGATAAGTCTCAGAACGGCGAACTTCTTACGCGCGTCAAAGGTGTGCGCAAGAAACTTTCTCAGGAACTCGGATTTCTCGTTCCTGCCGTGCATATCAGAGATAACCTCGATCTTGGCGCCAATATGTACCGCATCAGCATTATGGGCGTGTCGTTCGGCGAATCAGAGGTTTACATGGATCGCCAGATGGCGATCAATCCTGGGCAGGTATTCGGAACCATCAAGGGCATAGAAGGACGCGATCCTGCTTTTGGTCTTGACGCCGTGTGGATTACCTCCGATCAGTCTGAGCGCGCAAGAAGTCTCGGTTATACGGTCGTCGATTCCCCGACGGTGATTGCGACTCATTTGAGTCAGATTCTTGCGAACAATGCCTCGGCGCTGCTCGGTCACGAAGAAGTTCAGAATCTTCTCGATCAAATTGCCAAGTCTTCTCCAAAACTTGTCGAAGGTCTTATTCCCGGAGTTATCAGTCTCGGCGTGCTGGCACAAGTATTGCAAAAACTGCTGTACGAAGAAGTGCCTATCAAGGATATGCGCACTATATTGCAGACGATCGTGGAGTATGCTCCGAAGAGCCAGGATGCTGAAGTGCTGGCAGCAGCTTGCCGAGTATCTCTTAGAAGACTCATCATTCAGTCGATTGTCGGTCCGGAACAGATTGTTCCAGTTATCACTCTGGCTCCGGAATTGGAAAAAATTTTGCACCGTTCGCTTCAGTCCGGCGGCGGCGAAGGCGTCGGCATAGAACCGTCGCTTGCAGAGCGTATGCAGCAGTCTCTTGCTGAGGCTACTCAGAGGCAAGAAATGGAAGGTCAGCCGGCAATTTTGCTTACTTCCGGAGTGCTTAGAGGCACGCTTGCCAAATTCGTTAAAAACTCAATCCCGGGATTGCGAGTTCTTGCATATCAAGAAATTCCGGATGAAAAACAGATTCAGATCGTCAGCTCGGTCGGGTCGAAATAGCAATGATAATAAGACCTGCCTGAGGAGTATAGGGTGAAGATTAAGCGTTTTTTTGCAGCAGACATGCGCAAGGCGATGGCTCAGATAAAAGAGGAACTGGGTCCCGATGCCGTAATCATGTCTAACAAAAAAGTTACGGGCGGCGTGGAAATTGTTGCCGCTTACGAAGAAGCCGACATACCTGCTTCTTCTGCGCCTTCTGTCGGAGCGTCCGATCCTGACGTGACAATATCTCCGCGAGCTGCCGCAATGGCCGACGGCTACGCAGCAAAGCCAGTTTCTGGAAAAACTGCTTCTGCATCATCTTCAAGATCGGCAAGAAATAACGCCGAACTTGCCAGCACGCTCAGCGATCTTCTTGCACGCCAAAAGAGCCGTGCAGCAGGAAAATCTCAGTCTGCCGAAAGCAAGCAACCGGCTCCCGAAACATTGGCAGAGCAGGAGCCTTCGGCTCGCAAAAAGGAACTTGCGGTTCAGGCCGCCAATAATGCCGTCATAGAATCGATGCAGGAAGAAATCTCGTCGATACGACAGCTTCTTCAGTCGCAGCTTGCAGGTCTTATGGCAGACGATATGGCCAGAAAGGAACCTGTGAGGGCAATGCTTGTCAAACTGCTCGTAAAAGGCGGATTCGATCAGAACTATGCAAGCGAACTTGCGGGTCTTGTGAGAGAAACTTCGACGCTTCGTCTTGCATGGCGCGAGCTTGGCGACGTTCTGAGGCAAAACTTGGTTGTCGGTAACGATGATATTTTGAGAAAGGGTGGTGCGGTAGCATTGGTCGGACCGACGGGCGTAGGCAAGACCACCACGATTGCTAAACTCGCAGCTCATTTTGCCATGAAATTCGGTCCCGATCAGGTCGCTCTCGTCACAGCTGATCATTTCAGAATCGGCGCATATGAGCAGCTTCAGACTTACGGCCGCATCATGGGATGCGCAGTTAAGAGCCTGACCGATATGAGCCAGATGCAGGATGTGCTGTATCAGCTCAGAAACAGAAGGCTTGTGCTGATAGACACCGCAGGCATGGGGCAAAGAGACGATCGCCTTGCAAGGCAGCTCGAAGAACTCGTGGACAGCTGCAATATCAATATCCATACGTATTTGGCTCTTCCTGCGACCGGGCAGAGAAGAGTGCTTCAGGAAGCATATGACCGCTTTGGAAGCATGGGACTGGAAGGCGCGATTCTTACAAAACTCGACGAAAGCGTGGGTATCGGCGACGCTTTGTGCGTCTGCATGCAAAATCAGCTTCCTGTCTGCTATGCGACAAACGGCCAGCGCGTGCCGGAAGATTTTGAAACCGCCAATGCTCAGAAATTGGTGCAGATGGCTATGGAATTTATGGAAGGCGACGTGCTGAGGCGCGAGTTTTAATGGTTTATCAGAAATTCGCCAAGGCGGATTTTTGCAGAAAATTTTGAGTATTGGGGCAAATAATGGCTAGTAACGATAATTTCGATCAGGCGCAGGGTCTTAGGAACATGTCCCGAAACCTGAACAGATCAGCATCTCCAGCCGGAGGACCGCGTGCGTCAAATAACAGGGTGAAGGTAATTACCGTGACGGGCGGCAAAGGCGGCGTGGGCAAGTCCAATGTTTCTTTGAATCTTGCGATTTCTCTGGCAGCCGAAGGCAAGAGAGTCATGCTGCTTGACGCCGACCTTGGTCTTGCCAATATCGACGTCATGCTCGGACTGCGCGTGACCAGAAATCTTTTCAACGTTCTTAACGGCGAGTGCTCCCTTGACGACATCATCATCAAAGGACCGTACGGTCTCATGATCCTTCCTGCGACATCGGGCACGCAGGCGATGGTTGAACTTACATCAGGCCAGCATGCCGCGCTCATCCGCGCATTTGGCGATCTGCGCACCGAAGTCGACTTCCTTATCGTGGATACCGCTGCCGGCATCTCGAACATGGTTTTGAGTTTTGCAAGGGCCGCTCAGGATGTGCTTGTCGTAGTGTGCGACGAACCTACTTCCGTGACCGACGCTTACGCTTTGATGAAGATTCTGAGCAAAGAATATGGCGTGTACAAGTTCAAAGTTGTGGCCAATATGGTTCACTCTCTGAAGAACGGACAAGATATGTTTGTGAAGCTCACCAAAGTAACGGAGCGTTTCCTTGATGCATCTCTTGAACTGGTAGCCTGCATTCCTTACGATCCGAATGTTAAGCAGGCGGTAAGGATGCAGCAGGTTATAGTCGATGCATTTCCGAAATCTCCTGCATCCCTTGCTTTCAAGGCATTGGCAAACAGAGTGATGACTTGGCCGGTTCCGTATCAGCCCGGCGGTCATCTGCAATTTTTTATTGAGAATATGCTGGTACCTGCCGGCATGTAAGAATCGTTTATGGCATGGGCTAGAAATTTTTACAAAAACAGCTCGGGCGAAGATGCAAAGACTTTGCTTGTGACCGAGCATGTGTCGTTGGTCAAGCGCATAGCCCTGCATATCAAGGCTCGATTGCCCGAAAGCGTGCAGCTTGATGATTTGATGCAGTCGGGAATGGTTGGTCTGCTTGAAGCCGCCAACTCTTTCGATGCATCCAAAGGCGCTTCCTTCGAGACCTATGCGGGAATACGTATCCGCGGATCCATGATAGACGAAATTCGCCGCGGTGACTGGACTCCGCGCTCGGTGCATAAGAACGCCCGTCTTATCAGCGAAACAATGCTTAAATTGGCTCAAAAACTGGGCCGAGACGCAACCGACACCGAAATGGCTGCCGAACTCGGAGTTCCGGTATCCGAATATCATACGATGGTTTTTGAAGCTTCTACGTCTTCGGTAATCGGCATCGACGATTTGGGCGTTACGGAAGACGTAATACTTTTCGACGGCCAAGATACGACTGAAAACGCACCTTTCAACGGGGTAGTGCATGACAGATATCAGGTTGCCTTGGCTTCTGCTATAGAAAAACTGCCCCAGCGCGAGGCCATGGTTCTGTCGATGTACTATGTCGACGAGCTTAACCTCAAAGAAATCGGTCTCGTGCTTGACGTAAGCGAATCAAGAATCAGCCAAATACTTAGCCAGGCCATAGTCCGTCTGCGCACCAAACTGCGCGATTGGCTTTAGTCTGCGGATCATTCATAGAACTATTGCGGAGATTGCCAAGATAGCCGCGATTGCACTTAACGATTGAATTGCCGAAACTGCGGTCTGCAATTTCAGCGCTGATTTCGTGCTCATCCCTGAAAACTTAACGACCACCCAAAAATAAGAATCATTGGCATGGCTCACGAACATGGAGCCTGCGCCGCAAGCCAACAATGCAAGCGATCTGCCGACTCCAGAATCAAGCCCGAGCGACGGCAACAGCGGAGCAATCATGGCAGATGAGAGAATCATTGCGACAGAAGACGCGCCGATGGCGGTTTTCAGCAGCGCCGCGGAACAGTAGGGAATAAGAAGCCCAAGCGCGCCTGCGGCGGTCAATGATGATATGGCATCGGCTATGGGCAGCTCACGGAGTATTCCGCCGAATACACCTCCAGCGCCCGTGATAGTGAGAATTTGAAGAGAACTCTTGATGCCGCCCGCGCAGCATTCCTGGATTCGGCAATTTTTGTTTTTTCGGATGAGGGTAAGTGATGCCAAGAGTCCCAGCAACAGCGCAACAGACGGATTTCCCGCAGTTAATATTGCAGCTTTTGCAGGCCCGTTTCCAAGCGGACTGCTCGGAAGTTTGGCCACAGATTGGAGCGCGATGAGAAAAATAGGCAAAACTATCGGAAACAGAGAATGCCAGAATCTTGGATATTCCGAAGAATCGCCGCTGTGCGCTTTGTCGGATGCATCAGAATCATTTTGATCTGCGACATCTTCTTTACAGCGCGAACTGAATATTTTGGCGCTGACGATTCCGACAAATGCGGAAAATATTGATAGCGGAAGCGCCATAAGAAACGAACTTCCGATATCTGCTTGCAGATTGGCAGCCATGGCTGCTGGTCCCGAAGCTGGCGGCACCAGGCAATGCGAAGAAAACAGACCGGCCGAAAGACATGCCGCAGCGCACGGAACGGAAATTTTCGATGTTTTGGCAAAAGCTTTGGCGATAGGACTGAGAATGATGAAACCAGAATCGCAGAATACGGAAATTCCGGTGGCGCAGCCCGTAATGCCCAAGGCTTCGGATGCTTTGCTCTTGCCGACAATCTTCAATACATAAGCGGCGATAACCATCGATGCGCCCGTTTTCTGCATAACGGTTCCGACGACGCAGCCGGCAACGACTACGATGCCGATGCTTTTCATTATCGACGCTAACCCCGCCGTCATAGCCTGCAAAGAGCGGGATGTTTCCAAGTCGGAGCTTAGCGCGATTGCCGCTGCCGAAAGCAGGATGGCAACGGCAGGATGTACCTTATATTTGATGATGGCCAGCGACATGGCAGCCACCGACAATATGATAACTGCGGCAAGAGACAGAGAAGACATTTCAAGCTCCGGCAATGTGTCTGATTAGGTAAGATTTGAGACAGATTATAATGGGATTCAAATTTGCCCGATTTGCTTTAGAATTTATGGGGTTTCTATTCGCAAAATGTGCCAAGACACAAAGAAAACAACGGGCGATTGCTTTATCATGCCCTCAGTATAATCACCACTTGAGTTATTGAGTGTTGACTTGGAGATTAAAAAGTGGACAAAAATATAAAAATCCTCATCGTAGACGATTTTTCCACCATGCGCAGAATCATTAAAAACTTGTTGCGCGATCTTGGATTTACCAACACAACAGAAGCCGATGACGGCAGTACTGCTCTTCCGATGCTGAAAGCTGGCGATTTTCAGTTCGTCGTAACGGATTGGAATATGCCTGGCATGCAGGGCATCGATCTTCTTAAAGCGATTCGCGCGGATGAAAAACTCAAGAGCATCCCTGTTTTGATGGTAACCGCTGAAGCAAAGAAACAGCAGATTATCGAAGCGGCGCAGGCAGGCGTTAACGGTTATATCGTTAAACCGTTCACTGCTGCTACCCTGAGCGAAAAGCTTGAAAAAATCTTTGCAAGACTCAACTGAGTTTTGTCAGTAGCCGCTTTGAAGACAATGAGTTTCAAAGCGGCGAGGCAACCGTAACCCGCCGTCAGAGTTGGGAGGAGTTGGATAATGGCTTATGATGGAGTTGATGATGAAATTGTGCAAGATTTCATCATCGAAGCTGGCGAATTAATCGAAACGCTGTCTGAACAGCTCGTTGATCTTGAAAAAACTCCTAATGATCACGATCTGCTGAATGCGATATTCCGCGGTTTCCATACCGTAAAGGGCGGTGCTGGATTTCTTAGCCTTACCAAGATGGTCGAAATCTGTCATGCCGCCGAAAACGTATTCGACTCTTTGAGAAACGGAAAGATTAGCGTCAATCCGGCTCTCATGGACGTGGTTCTGAAAGCACATGACTGTATTTCCGAAATGTTCTCGCATGTGCAGAACCGAGAGGATTTCGATGAAGCCCCTCCTGAGCTTGTCGCTGCTCTTAAGGCTTGGGCAACGGGTCAGGCAGCCGCTGCGCCTGCGCCGGCACCTGTCCCAGCTCCTGCCCCTGCTCCTAAGCCTGCTGCTCCAAAGCAGATAGTAATATCCGCTGCTGACGGTGACGAAGACATTACTGAAGACGAGTTTGAGGCTCTTCTTGACCAGCTTCATGGTCAGGGTCATGCTCCTGGATCGGAAGACGATGCGCATAACGAAGTTGTAATAGGCGATCCGACTGACGACGAATTTGAGAAATTGTTGGGCGGGGAAGAACCTGTTGCAGCGCAGCCTGCGTCTGCTCAGACAGCGCCTGCTCCGACTCCTGCTGCGCCAGCTGCTTCTGCAGGTGACGAAGACATCACCGAAGAAGAATTCGAAGCTCTGCTTGATCAGATACATGGCAAGGGTCATGCTCCCGGAGAGGGCGCAGCCGCTCCTGCCGCAAGTCCTGCGGCGCCTGCTGCATCAGCTCCTGCGGCGACTCCGTCGGGTCATTAAACCGCTGCTCCTGCCGCCAGCGCGCCTGCTGCCAAAAAAGCACCTGCTGCCGCTGCCGCCGCCGCTGATACGACTGTTCGTGTCGACACCCGTATTCTCGATAACATCATGAATATGGTCGGTGAATTGGTTCTTGTGAGAAACCGACTCATTAATATCGGCGCAGTCGTCAATGATGATGAACTTTCGAAGGCTGTTTCCAATTTGGATGTCGTGACCAGCGATCTTCAGGGCGCGGTCATGAAGACTCGAATGCAACCTGTTAAGAAAGTGTTCGGTCGTTTCCCAAGAGTCGTCAGAGACCTTGCGCGAAGCCTCAAAAAGGAAATCGAACTTGTCATGGTCGGCGAAGATACCGATCTTGATAAAAATTTGGTTGATGCGCTTGCCGATCCAATGGTCCACTTGGTCAGAAATTCTTGCGACCATGGTATTGAAATGCCGGATGAACGTATTGCAGCCGGCAAGCCGTCAAAGGGTCAGATAAGACTGGAAGCTTCGCAGGAAGGCGATCATATATTGCTGCGCATAGTCGATGACGGCGCGGGCATGGATCCTGAGAAACTCAAATCGATTGCTATCAAGAAAGGCATTCTCAGTCAGGAAGCTGCAGACAAGATGACCGACCAGGAAGCGTATCAGATTATCTGTATGCCTGGTTTCTCAACCAACACCGTTATTACTGATATTTCGGGCCGCGGCGTCGGCATGGACGTCGTCAAGACTTCGATTAACAAATTGAACGGCTCGCTGACAATTACCTCGAAGAAGGGTGTCGGAACCACAATGGAGATTAAGGTTCCGCTTACTCTGGCTATTCTGCCTACGCTCATGGTACTTGTCGGAGGTCAGTCTTTTGCTCTGCCGCTTACATCCGTAAACGAAATCTTCCAGCTTGATTTGGATCAGGTCAAGGTTGTTGACGGTCAGTCGACTATTGTCATCAGAGAAAAGGCGATAGCTTTGTTCTATCTTCAGGATTGGCTTATCCGCGACAGGGCAAAGATTTCGCATCCAAAGAAGGGCCATGTTGTCATTGTTCAGCTCGGACAGCAGCAGGTTGCGTTCGTGGTCGACGGTCTCATTGGTCAGGAAGAAGTTGTTATCAAGCCTCTTGATAATTTGCTCAAGGGCACTCCTGGCATGGCCGGTGCGACAATTACCTCCGATGGCGGCATAGCGCTTATCGTTGATGTTCCGAATTTGCTCAAGCAGTATGCGCATAGGCAGTATGCAAGCATGCCTGGGCTTTCTGGCGAACCGGGAAGGATTTAAATGGCAATAAGAGTTCTGATCGTTGATGACTCCAGTTTCTTTCGTCGTCGCATATCGGATCTCATTACGGCTGAGGGATCCGGAATGGAGGTTGCGGGAACCGCAGCCAACGGAAAGGAAGCTGTAGAGCTTGCAGCTTCTCTGAAGCCTGATGTCATAACTATGGACGTCGAGATGCCAATTATGGACGGCATCGAGGCTGTAAAAAAAATTATGGCATCGACTCCAACGCCGATAATCATGTTTTCTTCATTGACCGAAGAAGGTGCGATGGCTACCTTCAACGCTCTTGAAGCAGGTGCCTTAGACTACATCACCAAGAATTTCGACGATATTGCAAGAAATCGCGATGCGGCTATGGAAGAAATCCGAGCCAAAATTCGTGATATCGCCTCGCAGGGCAGACGAATTCGCAGAACACCGTCTTATTCTGCGCCTTCGTCGGCTACATCGTCCGCAGCTCCGAGAAGTTCATCGTCATTAGGCAGAACTTTGGGCACTGCCTCGGCAACCTCTGCTTTATCATCAAGATCGAGCACTGTTGCTTCGAAACCTTCGTCGGTTCTTGGATCGAGAACATCTTCGGTTTTGGGATCAAGGTCAGGGACTGCAGCACCTCTGACTTCCAGTCAGAGAACTTCTTCCGTTCTGGGATCTCGTTCTAGTCTGACTTCCGTTTTGCAGAATAAAACTGCTCTTGCTGCCGAGGCTTCGCAGACCGCATCAAAAACATCTGCCGCGGGCCTGCCGAAAACCATTACGGGTGCATCCTATAAACCATCGGGTAAGCGCTATAAGCTTTTGGCTATCGGCTCTTCGACAGGCGGCCCTGCGGCTTTGCAGAAAGTTTTAGAAGGTCTTCCAGCTAATTTGCCGGTTCCTGTAATTATCGTTCAGCATATGCCTTCTACTTTTACGGCTACGTTTGCTGCGCGCCTTGATCGTTCTTTAAAGATTTCTGTGTGCGAGGCAAAAGACGGCGATGTCCTTCAGGCGGGCAAGGTTTACATAGCTCCAGGCGGACGCCAGATGATGATTGAAGGTTCGGCTTCGTGCGCGAGAGTAAAACTTGCTGACGTCAATTCGCCTACGATTCACTTCAAACCTTGCGTGGATATTACCTTTGCTACCGTCAACAATTTGTATAAGTCGGATGTGCTGGCCATAATTTTGACGGGAATGGGCAGCGACGGGGCGAATGCCTGCAAACTTCTGAAACAAAGCGGTTCAAAAGTTTGGGCTCAGAACGAAGAAACTTGCGTCATTTATGGCATGCCTGCTGCAGTAGTCAAAGCTGGTGCGGCTGATGCAGTAGTGGGTTTGCCTGATGTGGCTCCATGCATAGTCGCGGAAATTACCGGTCACTAGGAGATTTGACACTTGAGTTTTCTCGGCATACTGATCGCCTGCGCATCTATTATCCTTGCAAATATCATTGAAGGCGGCAATCCGCTCGCTCTCATTGATATTCCTGCGTTCTTCATTATCGGCGGCGCAACATTCGGCGCCATGATCGTGCAGTTTCCTCCTAGCGTAATCGCTGGCGCGTTAAAGCAAATCAAGTGGGCTTTGGCGGCGCCAAAGCCAGATTTTGATTCTCAGGCAGCTTTGCTCAAGAGTTTTTCGCAGACGGCTCGCCAGAGCGGTCTGTTGGCTCTTGAAAATCAAGTTTCCCAAATTGAAGACAAACTGACTCGCTGCGGAGTTCAGATGATAGTCGACGGAGTCAGCGCCGAAGAAATGATTGATCTTCTCGATCTTATGGTCGAAGCGGAAGAATATGAATTGGAGCAGCGCGCAAAAGTTTTTGAAGCCGCCGGCGGTTATGCGCCTTGCATGGGTATAGTCGGCGCCGTGCTTGGCCTTATTCACGCCATGGGTCTTCTTGATCAGCCAGATCTGCTCGGTCCTGCAATCGGCGTTGCCTTCATCGCAACAATTTACGGTGTTACGTGCGCAAACGCTATGTTATTGCCGCTCAGCAACCGTTTTAAAGCTGTTAACCATGAACTTATAAAGTTTCAGAACATGACCATTGCGGGATTGAGTTCCATAGTTAAGGGCGAGACAAGCGTAGCCCTCGAAAGAAGACTCAATGGCTATATGCCGCCAAAAAAAGATAAAGAAGGCAAATAAAGCCCTCAGCAGGCGGATTCCGATATGGCTAAAAAACCTAAAATTCCTGAACACGAAAACCATGAACGCTGGATGGTATCCTATGCAGACCTTCTGACTTTGCTATTTGCGCTGTTTGTGATCCTGTACGGATTCGCAATGTCCGCACAGACGCAGGTCAAGAGCGTTATTCAGGGTTTGGTGCAGAGTTTCTCTGAGATGGGTTTTGTCACTGCCCGTCCAGGTTCCTCGGCTCTTGTCGGCAATATGGGTATTGACGGCACCAGTTCAAACGTCAATTTAAGTTCTACTCCTGTTCTAGAAGTGCCGATTGTCACCGCGCCCGTTGAGGGCGGCGGCGGCGTGCTTGACTTTGGCGCAAGCAACAATATGAACGAAAGCAACTCGCCTGAAGCATCATCGGGAGAAGATCGCAAGGATCAAAATGCCGCCAACGGCAGAGATGTCCCGGCTCGCAGCGAGTCAGAGGTCGTTGCTGCCGTTAACGCCGACTCGGTGACCGGCGCTCCGCTTGAGTCCCTGCAGCAGGAAATTTCCGTAAGCTTGCAGGAGATGGTCGATGCAAAAGTAATTTCCATGACTCGCAATGAGTCGTGGCTTACGATCGATTTTAATTCGGCTCTTTTGTTCCCGTCGGGCAGCGCTACGATTTTGAATCAGTTCAAGCCAGTTTTGGACGATCTGGCTGAGATATTGATCGGCGTAAATAATTACGTGCACATCCGCGGATATACGGACGATCGCTATGTCGGCGACGAACTGTATCATTCTTCGTGGGAGCTTTCGTCGGCCCGTGCCATTAGCGTGTTAAATTACTTGGCGGCAAAGGGGCTCATTCAGAACAGAATGGCTGTTGAGGCGTACGGTTCGTTTTCTCCGTTTGCTTCGAATGAAACCAACCGCGGTCGGGAAATGAATCGCAAAGTCGTGATTGCGATTTCCAAATATGCCTATTCTCCAAAACCGCTTCCTGTGCTGGCAGGAGATCTTGAAGAAGGCGAAAACGGTTTGGAAGATGTGAGCGCAAACTCGCCGGGTCCTGAATTTATACCTGACGAATATGAAATTATCAGATTGCCTGACGGCAGAGTCAGGCTGACAAAGAAGGCGCAGTGAAGACATGATTGTTTGGACGGTTGCTAATCAAAAAGGCGGCGTTGGAAAAACAACAACGTGCGTGGCGTTGGCAGGATGGATGGCAAAAATGGGCATGAAAGTGCTTATGCTCGATACCGATCCTCATGCTTCGCTTACCAACTATTTCGACTATGACTCCGATAAACTGGAGCATACTCTCTTTGATGTATTCTTGAATCCCGACATCGATTCCGCCGGGCTTCATCAGTGCATATTGCCGACTAAATTTGACAACATCAGCCTAATGCCGGCATCGATTGCTTTATCGACGCTTGACAGAACTTTCGGTTCTCAGGACGGCGTCGGTTTTATATTAAAAAATGCGGTGGACAGATTAGGCGATGAGTTCGATGTGGCGATAATCGACTGTCCTCCCGTTTTGGGCGTTATGATGGTGAATGCGCTGGCAGTCAGCACTCAGATTATTGTGCCTACGCAGACAGAATTCTTGGCCCTCAAAGGCCTTGAACGCATGGTAAAAACATTCCAGATTCTCCATAGCACCGTCGATGACCCTTACCGTTACATAATTGTTCCGACGATGTTCGACAGGCGGACACGTGCGGGAAATTTGAGTTTGGCCATGATCAGAAATCAGTATGGCTCTAAGGTTTGGCGATATTACATACCGATAGATACCAAGTTCAGAGACTCCAGCCAAATGCATGTTCCTCTGTCTATGCTGTATCCGGATTCGCGCGGAGCCAGAGCGTATCAGATTTTGCTTAAAGAATTGCTGGCCCTGGAGGGGATTTCCGTATGAGCCGCGCCAACCAATACGATGCGATGGCCGAATACTTTCGGTCAATGCTTAATCCTGCGGGATTGAAGAAAAATCAGAAGCAACAGCATGAACACGCTCTGTCGCCTATTAAGCAGGAGGCGAAGCCTGAGTCCAAACCGGTGCTCGAAAGAGTTCCTGTCGAAAAGTCTAAGCTTGCAAAACTTCTGGATGACGTTCAGGAAAATGCCGTTTTAGAGCCTATTGTCGAAGTTAAGACGCAGACAGTGCAGGCCGAACCTGTTGCGGAAATAAAAGTCGAAACCAAGGTTGCAGATCCTGTTGCGGAAACCACAGTCGAAACCAAGGTTGTAGAGCCCGTTGCGGAAATCAAAGTCGAAACAAAGATTTCCGAGCCAGTTGCAGAGATCAAAGTCGAAACCAAAGTTGCAGAACCCGTTGCTGAAAATAAACAGGCAGTCGTTATTCCTCAAAGGGAGAAAACTTTTGCTCCTGCGGCCGAAATTGCCGACAAGACAGAAACCAAGGCAGAGTGGACCAACATCGATGTTCCTGATGAATTTCAGGCCCTGTTTTTTGTTGCTAACGGCATAACATTCGCAGTTCCGCTGATTGATTTGGGCAGCATTGCGAATTTTGAAGAACCGACGCCTATATTCGGCAAGCCTGAATGGTTTATGGGCGTTTTGCAAGTTCGTGACGAAAAAGTGTCTGTCATAGATTGGATTAAGTGGGCAATGCCGCAGTCCAAAGTCATGGGCAACGCTTTCCAATACATCATCAGGCTCGGAACCAGCAAGTGGGGCATTACCAGCGATGACTTGGTCGGAACGCAGTGGATGCGCAGAGAACATGTGCAGTGGCGTTCATCTGCCGGAATGAGACCGTGGCTTGCAGGATTGGTTAAAGAAAAAAAATGTGCCTTGATCCATGTGCCGGAACTCATAAAGTTGATTGAGAAAGGCGTTGATATTTCCGGAAATTAGCGAGCGCTCAATTTTTGCGTTTGCGAAATTGGTAAGATCCAAGCAAATGGGTTATTACTCAGAATATATTTGAATTCACTCTGGAGGGCTTTTCAGTGAGTGGTGAGACAATTGCGGGCTCCGTAGGCGGAAGCGATGTTTTCCAGTGGGTTACGTTCCAGTTGGACAGAGAAATCTACGGCGTAAATGTTAAGCAGGTCAGGGAAGTCCTTCGTTATACGGAAATCGCACCTGTTCCTGGCGCCCCAGCTTATGTTTTGGGCATCATAAATCTTCGCGGCAATGTCGTTACGATTATCGACACCCGTTTGCGTTTTGGTATTCCTCCTGCGGATATCAGCGACAATTCTCGAATTGTCATTATTGAAGCAGAGAACCAAGTGATCGGCATTCTGGTAGACAGCGTTGCTGAAGTCGTATATCTCAAATCATCGGATATCGACGCAGCTCCTAATGTCGGCACTGAAGACAGCGCGAAGTTTATTCAGGGCGTATGCAATCGCGGCGAAGATTTGCTGATCCTTGTTGATTTGAACAAACTCCTCACCGATGAGGAATGGCAAGAAATCAGCCAGTTGCAGCAGTAATGTCAGGATTGGACTCAATCTCAATAATCGTCATCGCTCTTGGCGGAGTGGTGGCGATTCTTGTTGCTTATGTTGTGTATCTGCACCTGTATCTTTCGAGGATCCAAAAGTCTCTTTTTGAACTGACGGATACTGTCAACAGCTTTTCGGATGCGATCAATCGCTGTAGAGGCGATGCCGAACGCGTTGATTTGCTGAGCCGCGCGGTTTCTGACGCATCTTCTGATCAGTTGCTTGTCAAGGAACTGTTTGAAGCGCTGAGTTCCCGCTGCGATGCTTTAGAAGATCGCATGGAGAATGTTCAGGAACAGCAATCGCAGGAACCCGAAAGCAAACTTTATACGCATGCTGCTAGATTGGTTAAATCTGGTGCGACGCCCGAAGAAGTCATGACTGAGTGCGAATTGTCCAGAGCAGAAGTAGATCTGCTGTTTTCGCTTCATGGCAAAGATCGACAGAGGCAGAGCGCGAACAATGCGCGGGTCGTTCCTAAGGCCAAACGCAACTGATAGTCTTAAGTCAGACTATGATTCACGTAATTTTGATCGCATGTTTGCGATATCGTAAAGGGCAAATTTGCGATATTGTTCTAACGAATTCCAACAAATAAAAAGCCGGCAATCGCCGGCTTGATTTTTTGCAGCGCAATCATTGTTTACTGCTGGCAAATTCCCATGTTGATGCACGTGGAGTCGGATGAAACTTTCCATTGAACTCCGCCAGCTTCGGTTTTCTCTGGGATAAGCACAAGCGTTGCATGCTGCATCGAATTGTTTGCCATTGCGGTTATGATGCCCTTTTCGACGTTAATGCTGTCGACGGTTCTTGTGCTATATGAGCTTGCTGACTTGGCCAAAGACCATCCTGAGCCGCCGAAATCTTCGGCTTGTCTGCCAGTCGTGCAGTTTTCGATTTTTTCCCATCCTTGATCGAATATGCACAGTTCCACCTGCTGCTTGACTGGTACGGTAGACTGAACAAGTTCGGCAAAACGCGCAGACATCTGATCTTGATTAAGCGGTTCTACCTTTTTGGTTTCGGGAGCTTTTGAAACTTTTCCGCAAAGATCTCTGAAAGCCTGCTTTGCTTCCGGTGAAAGGTCAGCTTCGAATTCTGTTTTCTCTTTGCGTTCTTCCTCTGATTTTGGATTGCAAAGGGCAATTTTTTCGCTGATAAAAGAATCGCATGTATCGGTTAAATTTTGAAATTCTGACGCTCTCATGCGAGTAGAAGCTTCGGCGATTGCTTTAGGCGTGCAGCTCAAAAGTATTTCGGTGTCTTCTTTTCCTGATTTGCTGCATCCGGCTGCGCCAAACGCAACCGCGGCGGCGACGCAGGCAAGGATGGTTTTCTTTGCGTGGAACATGGTTACTCCCATTATTATTCGTGTTACAGGCACTGATTAGATTATAGCCGCGTATGGGAACATAATTGTGTTGCCGATCATCAGATTGAGGCATTGCTCATCCCTGATTTTTATCAGATGTCGAGATTTGCCACTTTGCGCAGATTACGCCGATCGTTTGGTGTATAAAATTAGATTGGGTTTTTGTCGCGAAGGTTCAAGAATTGGTTCAGATTACGCAAGCTTCAGGTGCTGATGCGGCGGGCAGAATTGCGCCGGATCAGACGGCAGAAAAATCTGCCGTTGCCGAAGAAAGCATTAAAGACGTAAAAATAAAAGAATCTGCAAATTTATTGGCGGTGCTTGCTCAGAGTCAGGGCAGGGTGCCGAGCGCTGTCGCCGAAAAACAGCAGGTTCTTACCAGATTTTTGTCTGCTGTAGCTGACAAAGACGTCAAGGAGCTGGGCGAAAATAAGGATCCTGCGGCCAGAAAATTATCTGGTTTGGTAACAAGGCTTGCAGGAAAATTTCCAGAACTAAGTGCCCAGATGGCCGAATCTTTGTCAAAAGAAGGCCTTACTTCCGCAAAAGGCGACAGATTCGTTTCCGAAATGTCCGCTCACTTGGCGACTATGCCCAAAATCCTTCAGGAAGGAGCTCCTGCTGGCAAAGCTTTTCTGGAATTGATGGCGCAAACTGAAGTTTCGTCTGTGGCAGGAAAGGATTTGGGACCGCTGAAGGCAATGGTTGCCGAAAGAGGTCTTGAAATTACGCAAAACGTGACTCCGCCTGAGCGGCGCGAACTTGCGAAGATCTTGGATGCAACAATCAAATTTGTTTATAAAAATCAGCCGTCTCCCGAGCAGATAGCAAAAGAAACTGCTGTCCCCAATGCAATAGCTGATTCCGCAGCTTCTGACGGCGAAACATCAGATGGCAAAGTTCTCAAAGTTCCTGCTTCTTTGGTGGCTGCCGTAAAGGGCTTGGCGGTTCCTAAGACAAACGCTGCCAAACAGACTCAAAATATCCAGACTCCCGAAACCAAATCTGTTTCGGATGCAGCGCCAAAATCAACTTCCCAGAATGTCGGGAACTCAGAATCGGCTAAGGGTACGTATCTTGATATTTTTAAGTTTACGAACATGCCTCAGCCTCCTGCCAATATGTCTCAGGACGCGTTGGGAAAGATCCGCGACATTATTGCAAAGGCTGCGCAGATAGCCATAGATTCAAAAATAATGGCTTCTCCGGGAGAAGAAATTGCAAAAGCAGTGCAGACAGAAGATTTTTCATTGGAAGATCTTAAGTTTGTCAGCGAACTAATCGAAAAAGCCGAGCGCCAGGGCAGAATAATGCCTTCTGCGAAGTCGCTCGTTTCCGCAAGCGGGACTCGCGAGGAGACTATTGGAAGAATGCTGAACGGCGCTTCGCAGTCAATTCAGCAAGGAAAACCTTCCAGTATCAAAAATACGAATGCTCTTCAGGCTCAGCTGACGCATCAGACAGACTCTGAACAGCAGTCAAGTAGCAGCGGTCCTACGATTGAAGAAATTGACGTAGAACTGAATAAACTTCTTGAGACGATAAAGCAAAGTCAGGATCTGGGCAAGATTACAGAATCTCTCGGCAAGATCAATCAGTTAAAGCAAGTTCAGATCGAACTTATCCGCAAAGCGGAACAGCAGCAGACTTTTGCCAACAGAGAAAATTCTGTTGCGGCGAAACAGCAATCAGTGTCGGGGAACAGCAGTGTTTTGCAAAACGATGCGGCATCGCAAAATTCAGTTAGCGATTATGTGTCTAAATCAACTGTCCCGAAGGATAGTCAAACTCTTCAAAAAGCAACATCCGGTGATTATGTAAAAGTTCCTGCCGTTGATGTAATTAGAACGGCTTCGCCTAATAGTTCTGAAGATGGCGATCCATTGACTAGCAGCCTTACCAAGGCTATAGGCAATGCCCTTCCTAAGTCTAATCCTGAAACAACCTTGTCTGCTCCTAGATCCCTTACGGACGAATTGTCAAAGGCGATTGGCAACACAAACACACGGACTGCAAATCAAGATTCAATAAAGTCTTCAGGAGAATCAGACCAACGAGCAGTTTCGATTGAGAAACCGCCTATCCCAGCCAAGATTCAATCGGATACTTCTTTGCCGCCGCGCTACGACGGACTTCAGCAGCAATCGGCAAATGACGCTGCAAAGGCTCAGGCGCAGTTAAAAGATGCGATCGCAAAACCGATCGAAACGGAAATTCCAAAAGC
>JAZQPH010000068.1:0-8243 GCA_045628385.1 Succinivibrionaceae bacterium | reverse complement strand
CATGGCTCTGACCGACATCCGCTTTCTTTCAAGGCTGAAACCGCTATAAAACGGAAACTCGCAATTGGCTTCAATAAACAAATCGCGCTCTGCTCTGTCGTCGGCAGGACAAAAATATGGGCGAACGGCATGGGCTTCTTTTCTGATCTCAGTCATTTCGGCATTCCTCCTGCACAGATTATTAAAACATACGTCCGACAATGCCAATGTATTCCGGCGGAATATGCGTGCGCACCATAATTTCTGCCTGGTGCTTGTGAAAATCAGGATCGATCTTGCTGACTCTGGTCCTTTTGACCGCGCCGTAATCTATAAGCGACAATCCAGCTATGCCATTTGCCTGCCTGTGCGAAGCTGACGCGGCATTAACGTCAGAACACACAAATTCTGAGTTTTCGCCCAGCACGTCAAGAGAAATTTTAAGCAATACAACTCTAGAACCTTCGCACTTAAGACGAAACGCCATAGGATGATCGCAGCAAAGAGACGTGCGCACGTAATCCTGAAGGCCGTACATTCTGTCGAATCCCCTCGATCTGTCATTGCCGCCGAATCTTGCAACGCGTATGCAGCGCTGCTCGCATGAAAACCATGAATACAGTCCGTTCTCCATGATGGAATCGACGTTTGCGGCATCAGTAAAATGATACAGACGGGAAATGCCTTTGGACCTAAGAAAATCAATGGCCTCGGAAGAAGTTACGGCAGCGGTAGTCATGGCATTCTCCTTTACATATCTGCTTACCTGCAAACAGATATTCCAAAGTTATGCCAAAATATTTTTGATTTATTATCAAGATGTTATCTTTTGACGTTTTACAACACCACCTCCAATTCACAAACAATTTTATTAGAACCTTTATATTTTACAAACGTTTGTTCATTAACTTATGCATACAAACTTCATCGCCAACAAACAAAAGCGGCGCACCTCTGGCGCGCCGCTTTTGTTCTTAAGCAATTAAATTTTAACGGTCGAACATTGCCGAAATCGATTCTTCGTTGCTCACTCTGCGGATTGCCTCTGCAAGCATCACCGACAAAGACAAAGTTCTGATCTTGCCCGTAGACGCAAGGCGTTCGGTAAGCGGAATAGAATCGGTTACAACGATTTCGTCGATCTTGGAAGCGCTGATATTTTCAAACGCATTGCCGGACAGAACCGGATGCGTTGCATATGCGATGACCTTGGTCGCGCCTCTGTCCTTAAGGGCATCAGCGGCTTTGCAAAGAGTGCCGCCCGTATCGATCATGTCATCGATAATTATGCAGTCGCGGTTTTCCACTTCTCCTATAAGGTGCATTACCTGAGAAACGTTAGGACGAGGACGGCGCTTATCAATGATGGCGATGTCGATGTCGTCAAGAAGCTTCGCCATCGCTCTGGCTCTCACCACGCCGCCGATATCCGGGGAGACAATTACTGGATTATTCAGCGACTGCTGGCGGAGATCTTCTATAAGAGCCATGCTGCCGAACAGATTATCGATTGGCACGTCAAAGAAACCCTGAATCTGTTCTGCGTGCAAATCCACGGTGACCACGCGATCCACGCCCACATTGGAAAGCATGTCCGCGACAACTTTTGCAGTAATAGGCACGCGGGCAGAACGCACGCGGCGATCCTGACGGGCATAACCGAAATACGGCACGACAGCGGTAATTCTGCCTGCAGAAGCGCGGCGCATAGCGTCGATCATTACCACGAGTTCCATCAAGTTATCGTTGGACGGCGCGCAGGTCGACTGGATGACAAAAACATCGCATCCTCTGATGTTTTCGTTAATCTGCACCTGAATTTCGCCGTCGCTGAACCTGCCGACCGTCGCATCGGACAGACGCATTCCCAGTTTTGAAGCAATCTTCTGTGCCAGCTCAGGCACGGCATTTCCCGCGAAAAGTTTCATGTTAGGCATGGTAAAAGATCCCATAAAATCAAGATAAAGAGTCCCGCCGGGACTCTCGGAAAATCTTCCGAAATTATACTCCGGAGCGCGCATTATTCGATGCGTTCCGATATTTTTGCCAAAGCCCGGCGAAGCGGCGATTCAGCGAGCATTCTGCCAGGATGGCATTCAAATCCATTCGATTTCATGAAGTCACAGGCTTCGCGCATTTGTTCTTCCGCGTCAAAAAGCGCAAACACGCATGACCCGCTGCCTGTCATTCTTGCAGGCGAATGCCGTGACAGCAGTTTTATCGCCTCTCCGACCACAGGATAAAGAGAAGTTACGACGCGCTCGAAACAATTTTCCCCATACCCCATAAACCATTCATCTGAAGCAATCTTCGGATAATCCCTTCTTAACAAAGGATTGGCAAACAGTTCCTTTGTCGGAGCGTGCGCGTCTGGCATCACAAGAATACATGGCTGTTCTTTGACGGGCAAAGGCGAAAGAATTTCTCCGACACCCTCGGCAAATGCCGATTTCATGCGCACAAACACAGGCACGTCCGCGCCTATTTTAACGGCGAGATCTGCCAATTCATCTTCACCGAGATTTATTCCCCACATGACGTTCAGAGCGGCAAGAACCGTAGCCGCATCTGATGATCCTCCGCCGATGCCGCCGCCCATCGGCAAATTCTTTTCTACTCCGAGCCGCACGCCGCAAGATTTATCTTTGCGATAAGGCGCCAATGCGGCAGCGGCCCTGTACAGCAGATTTTGCTCCTTGGGAACGCCAGGAATTTCCTTCTCCAGGGTTATTTCACCAGTTCTGTCGGTTTCCAGCATTACATAATCGCAGATATCAAGAAATGCAAAAACGGTCTGAAGATTGTGATATCCGTCGGCGCGCTTGCCAGTTATATGCAAAAACAGATTGAGTTTGGCGGGAGCCGGCAAAACAGCTTTAATTTCAATCATTGCTTCAGATTCCATTCGCCGACGGTTATTCTGATCGTTCCGAAATTGTTGCTGCTTGCGGTAAGTCTCTTCGGAAGCACCTTGCCGTCCGCCAACTGCTCATATTCATGGTAATGAATTGTCCAGTCGCTGTTGGAGAACGAGACCAGCCTGCCGTCCTGTTCTCTGATAATATTTTTTTCGTCGCCGAGCGTAACGCCCATCATCCACCAAGGCAAACGGCTGACAGGAAGTTTTACCGCATCGACAAATTCCCGTTCGGATTCAAATTTGTAAACATTGCCGTCTGAGTCGGTCATCTCCATGCCGCCGGCTTTTTTCTTGACTGCAAGCAGCTGGCCTGCCATAGGATGCGTAACGGTGAATGAGAATTTTTCAACGCCGAACTGCGAATATGAATATCTGGCGCTTCCTTTGGTGCCGCCGTCATTTACGTAACGCGACCGCTGAACGAGATTCAATTCGACTTTGCCTTTTACCGTAAAATTTTCCAGCTCAAGAAGTTCTGCGCGCTGCGCTTTCCACTGATCGTTAGTAAGTGTCGCGCCTATAGGCAAAGGGTTGTCTTCAAAAGTCGACGTGCATCCAGCAAACATTAACGCGCACGCCATGCAAGCCGCGGCTATATTTTTTTTCATTAGCATTCTTTCCATGCCCTTTTAACTTAAAAGGCCAGGATCGCGTTCGCAACCCCGGCCCAAATTCACATCCAAGCCGCCAGGCGGCAGAGCATGTTACTTCTTGAGGCTTTCCTGATATCTAGCTGCTGATTCAAGAATTTCCTTGATGGCTTCTTCCTTGTTGCCCCATCCGTCAACCTTAACCCACTTGCCCTTTTCGAGATCTTTGTAGTGCTCGAAGAAGTGCTGAATGCGATTCTTGAAGAGTGCAGGAAGATCGTCAATATCCTGAATATCATCGTATGCAGGATAAAGTTTTCCGTGCGGAACTGCGATGAGTTTAGCATCCTTGCCAGCTTCATCAGACATGTGAAGGATGCCGACAGGACGGCAGCGGATGACAGAACCTGGAACGACCGGATATGGGGTCTTTACGAGGACGTCGAGAGGATCGCCGTCCAAAGAAAGAGTCTGGTTGATAAAACCATAGTTGCAAGGATAGAACATCGGTGTTGGCATGAAGCGATCAACGAAGACCATTCCCGTATCGTGGTCTACTTCATACTTGATTGGATCGGCGTCCTGAGGGATTTCGACGACGACATAGATATCCTCTGGAAGTTCCTTGCCTGCTGGCAGATCATTCATGCTCATTTTTGTTTCCGTTCTAAAACGTTATGGAAAAATAGGGACTCGGTGCAGAATCCCCTCGCTTTCATAATTATAACCCATGGACGGCTGCTCGACCAACGAATGACGACCTCAAGTCGTTATTCTCCGATCACCTTGCCGTCCAGCATGAACTTTCCTCCCGAAACATGATGGAGCACGGAGGTATCTTCGCCCGAGCATAGAAGACCGTCTTCAAATACTCCGTCCTGCGCATAGGCAGATTTTACTTCCGCAAGCAAAAGGTCATATTTGTCGGCAATCGACGGTTCATCAATCAAAGTGCATTCAAGATATGCAAGGCATCCCTCTGGAACAGGGGCGTTCACCGACTTGGCTGAAGAATTTCCCAGTCCGAAATCAGCAAATTTATCCGTGGAAGCGCTGTGGCATGAGCCAATCTTGAGAACCTTATCCTTCATGGATTTTCCAGGTATGCCGATGACAAATTGCTTAGATTTTTCCAGAAGTTTTCTGGTGTCGCTTTCCTTGCTCATGACGAGCGCAATCTTTGATGGATTGTAATCAAGAGGCATGTTCCATGCGCAGGTCATGCAGCCTCTGGTTCCGCCATGCTCAGCGCTGACAATAATTACCGCTCCCGTAGCCAACAGTCTGTATGCGATATTTACATCTATTTCTTTCATATATTTACATCCCGTAATGCCATTGCTCATGCAACTGTCTTGATCATATTGCATATTCCATGAGCAAAAATCCGTGCAACGCACGAATAAAAAAAGCCGCAGAGCCTTCGAATCTGCGGCTTGTGAAGCGACAAAAGTCAGCTTCAGCCCTTCTTAATTACAGGGCGCCCGTTTGGAGCGATACCGGAAATCACCACAAAGTCGCCTTTGGCAAATTCCTGACGCGCATCCTCCGCACACGCGAGAATCGAACTGTCCTTGAAAGATATTCGGATGGCGCCGTCAGATTCAAGGTTCAGAACTTTAGCAGTCATGCCAGGCTGAATGCCGAGACCAGAGTTTGGCACATAATCGCTCGTATCGTTTCTGACGCCTCTGTGCCGCCAAAACCAAATGCTGACGCTGCAAAGAGCAAGCACGCAGAATATGGCTACATCATATCTGAACGGCAATTGGAAAGCAAAATCGGCCAAACCCGTAAGCACAGCCGACGCCGCCAAAAACAAGAGGAAAAAATCCGTACCAATCATTTCGGCGGTAGCCAGGATTGCAGCCAGAATAAACCAAACCCAATAAATTTCCATGCTGGTCCTCGTTAATTCTCGCTCTTGGTCTCGCCAAGGAGTTTTCCGATGCCTGCGACTGAACCTATGACGCTTGACGCTTCAAGAGGCATCATTACCACCTTTGAATTCTCCGATTCGCCGATCGCCTTCAGCGCGTCGGTGTATTTCTGAGCAACGAAATAGTTGATGGCGTTGGTGTTTCCATTCGAAATAGCCTCAGAAACGAGCTTCGTAGCATTTGCTTCGGCAAGCGCTTCTCTTTCGCGCGCTTCAGCTGCCAAGAATGCGGATTCTTTTTCGCCTTCTGCCTGCAGGACGCGAGCTCTCTTGGATGCTTCAGCTTCAAGGATCTGAGATTCCTTTGCGGCTTCCGCTTCAAGAATCTGGGCGCGTTTGTCGGCTTCGGCCTTCAGAACCTGCGCGCGGCTTGCGCCTTCAGCTTCAAGAACCGTTGCGCGCTTTGTGCGTTCCGCTTTCATCTGTGCGGTCATGGTTTCCATAATTTCTTCGGAAACGTCGATATCCTTGATGTCGATGCGGGTCACCTTGACGCCCCAAGCTTCGGTGGCTCTGTCGATGACAACCAGCAGATCCTGATTAATTTTTTCGCGCTGGGACAGCATCTGATCAAGTTCCATCGAACCCAAAACCGAACGCAGCTGTGTCATGGCAAGCTGTTTTATGGACTCAAAGTAATTTGATACCTCATACACGGCTTTTCTTGCGTCATACACCTGAATGAAACACATGCCGTCGATTTCGGCGTTGACGTTATCAGATGTGATGACAGTCTGCTTTGGAATATCCATCACGCGCTCTTTGATGTCCACGCGCTCTCTTACGCGATCGACAAACGGCACCACGATATTCATGCCGGCATGCAAAGTATCTTTATATCGTCCAAGACGCTCGATAACCCACTGCTCGCCCTGAGGAACAATGCATACGCACTTAAAAACAAGCACTATCACGGCAGCTGCCGCAACGACCAAAAATTCAAACACCTGTAAACTCCTTAATTTGCTATTTCCGATGTTCGGATGCTTCCCATGCGATCGAATAAATTCTGGTCGCTTGTATTACATATTGGGACAATTTCGCAAAATTTCAAGAAAATTCGAAAAGTTTCGGAATATGCGCAATCAAAACGGATCGCGCTTGTCGGAATCTTTTTCGGTGACGATTCTGAATCCCGACAGCCGCACGTTTTTGGATTTCATAACCTCTTGCGCAAACTCTTGGGCTTTTCGGGCAACCTCGGCTCTTTCCTTCGGACCTGATGCGAGATCCGCTCCGAGCGTCTTTAGCGCTTTTTTAATTCCTTCGGCGGATTCTTTCGGCAAGTCGTCCGAAATCGTTTCTTTGAACTCAGGTCCCACGGCGTCTTTGTCAATGGCTTCGAAACCGCCGTAAAGATAAAATTGTTCGCCGTCTTCGTCGTTAAACGAACACAGGAGTACATTCTCTTCTTTGAAACAAACGGAGCAGACGACCTTGTCAATGAACGGAATGAGAAAATTAAGACCGTCCGTGAGCCGCAGGGTTGCGCCATTCCTTATGACGACTATGCAGCACCACTTGGGCACCCATCTCACGCAATAAAATCCCAGAACCAGCAGCGCACACTGCAAAGCGACAATAGCGGCTATCAGCATTTAATTCCTCAGTCCTGATCCCTTTTTAACAATCCTCATTGCCCACGTAAAAAGCGCCGCGGCAAAAATGGCCATCACCGCGCACGAGACAGAAACGGGAGTCTCTGACCGATCAAAAAATGCTTCGCGCGAAACGTCGATGATGTACAGAATCGGGTTTGCCAGAGACACTTTCTGCCAAAACGGCGGCAGCATCTCCAAACTGTAAAAGACTCCGCCCAAATATATAAGCGGGGTCAGCAGCAAAGTCGGTATCACGGCGATGTCGTCAAAATTTTTGGCATATGCCGCATTGATGAATCCCGCAAGAGAAAACAGAACCGAAGCGCAAAATACCGCAGCGACGGCGCCAAACGGATGAGATACCGACACAATCAGCGGAGAATCTACTAGGCACAGAGAAACCGAATATACTAAAATTCCCACAAGACATCCGCGCACGGCGCCGCCAGTCACATACCCCATAATAAATGCCGAATCAGGCACGGGTGCTGTCAGAATTTCTTCCGAATAACGCTGAAATTTGGCCGTGTAGAGGGACGATGCTACATTGGTATAGGCTGCAATGATGGCAGACATCAGCACCAAACCCGGCATCATAAATTCCGCATAGCAGAGACCGCCGACATAGCCCAATTTTCTGCCAATCAAATTTCCGAAAATCAAAAAATATAAAGCTGCGTTTACCATGGGCGGCAGCAATGTCCGAAGCCATACTTTGGAAAATCGAGTCACTTCCCTGCGCGATACGGCGGCATACGATATCAGCCATCGATTGGCGTTCATCAGTCTTCCTCCGATGAGCGGGCTATCGAACAAAAATATTGTTCCAGCGGATTGGATTCGGGAGCAATAGAAGTTATTTCAATGCCTTTTTCTGACAGCATCGCAACTAGCTCGGCGATGCCTCCTGAACCTCCTGGAAGACAGCAGACGAAACCTTCATCCGCAACGTCTGAAACGCTGAGACCGTCCAGTTTGCTTTTATCAAATCCCGCTTTTGCGCCGATGGCAAATCTGCGCATGGGCAATCTTGACACCAAATCGCCAACCGCTCCTCTAGCCGCGACTTTGCCGCCCGAGAGCACCACGACATCATGGCACAGTCTGGAAATCTCTTCAAACCGGTGGCTTGTCAGCATCACGGATACCCCGTTTTTGTTCATGCCCGCGACATATCCCAAAATAAGTTCTCTTGCCGACAAATCAGCTCCTGC
>JAZQPH010000067.1:0-2459 GCA_045628385.1 Succinivibrionaceae bacterium | reverse complement strand
CAGACGAAATGATCGACGCCATCAAAAAACTCGATCTTGGCTCTTGCCCAGAAGATGCTTTCGGATTTCCGCGCCGCAACTATATCGGAAGCAGATGGATAAAGCACGGCGGATGGTATCCTGACGTATGCGTGCGCCTTTTCGATCGCCGCAAAACCAAATTTAAAGAAGTGAAGCAACATTCGTTCGTCGAAACGCAAAACTTCCGCACGATAAAAGCAGACATCGTGCACTACTCCTTCCGTAATCTTGGTGAACTGTTTGCCAAACCAGGAAGAAATTTTTCAAGCCGCGGTGCCAAAATCATGTATGAAAAGGGAAAGAAAGCCAATGCCTTCAGCCCTGTGTTCCATGGCGCAAACGCATTCATACGCAAGTATATTTTCAGGCTCGGATTCCTTGACGGAATAGACGGGGTTACGGTTGCCCTCAGCTCGGGCGTGAACAGTTATCTAAAATATGCAAAACTGCTTGAATACAGACGCGATCCGAAAGTTCTTGCTCAGGAAAATTTCAAAAAAATCTGGTAGCGCCGATATCGGTTCATCGTATCTGGGCGCTACCCAAGCGCGATACTACGGACGCATGTTTCTAAGGAGTCATGTTTCCTGTCGTTCTCTCATCGCGCGCCAAAGTCTATTCCAGACTCGTTTCCAGGACGAGTTGATTTTCACGTGGGCAGCTGGTTGTTTTTGGGAAACGAAATGTCTGAACTTTTTGGGGCATAAGTTCAGACACAATTGCTAACAGATTTTAAGACTAACTACAATAGCACTGACAGCAGAGTGGTCAACTTCTGATCGTCTCGGAGGTCAATTTTTAGATCGTTCTACGTTCATCATGCCTGTTCTTGTTTACATTTGACCTAATACGATGCGATTAATTAAGTATTCGCACATACAAGAACAGACTCTGACTTTCATCTGAATAATCGTCAGCGCGGATAATATCCATAACAGCATTGCTTATTCCATCAGGGAATTGTCTCCTGTAGCAGATACTTAGACGACACTTTCCTTCAGAAAAATACCGACGCAGGTAGTTAATTTCAGTTTGACGCAAAAATTCGGAAACATCATCTGAATGAACCATTCCAGACTTAGCAAAGCCAGATAACCATCCTGAAATAGTTTCAGAAAAACCTTTATTCTGCTCTTTTTCAGAAACATCAACTTTGACAATATAATAAATGTCTCTTGTGATATTTACTTTTAGAATTTTCGTATACAAGTCCACAAGAGCGGAATTTGCCGTAGTGTTGCCTCGACGATCCACTCCCAATTCACGATAATGCGCGGTCTTGGCCTTATACATTCTCTCATCAGCGATTCGCGCAATGCCTTGAAAGTTCTCCTGGGGAAATTCTGAACTTCTGACCCAGCCGCAAGAAACAGAGAGTGAATCGACAAGTCTTCCCTTCCATTCCGAAACTGCTTTCTGAAAAGAACGTAGTCGGTTTTCAAAATTATCGAGATCGACTTTGATGATTCCTATAAACTCATCTCCGCCCGTGCGATAAATCTTTCCGATATTGGATAAATAATTTTGAAAACAATTGACGCAACCTAGTATCAGTTCATCGCCTGCCTCATGACCGAGAGTATCATTTACAACCTTTAAACCATTAACATCCATATACAAATAAATATATTCCTTCTGGGCTATTGAAGAGTCGGAGTAATTTGCTATATCTTCTTCATAAGCTCTACGGTTTAAAAGTCCTGTCAATTTATCCGTATTAGATCTCAGAAGCAATTTCTGTTCATATTTTTTTTCATTATCTATAACACGAGTACCCACATAGAATTTGACAATATTGCTGTCAAAATCTCTTTCGACGGAGATTAAGCTCATCCTCATCCAACCATAATTAACGCCTAAAAATTCGCAGGATATGATTTGATCGTTTTTTATCCTTTCATGTAAAGTATTAATATCAGTAAAAGCGAACATACTTTCTTTGAATATAGGTTCAACTGTAGCGTTAATTATGTCCCCTATTATTTGAGTGTAACCGGTATGTCTATTGTTGAAAATAGCATCTAAAATATCTGAAGAAACTAATCTTGAAATTTCATCTTTTTTCAAATCTATAAGGTGAAGTGAATAATAAATATTCGCAAGCGGACGCGCGAAAGAATTGATCTTGTAATTTTCAGTTTCGTTGTAAACGACCGTCAGATAAATAACTACACACCCGATAAAATAACCTATGCTGTAATATGGATCTTGCGGGTACAAGAGTTGAAATAATCCTGAAACAATTGGACAAAATGAAAATAAAAACACGGAAAAATACAGACGTCTTGTTTTTCCGCTTTCATGTAAAGATATGAATAATGTAATTAAGCCAATCGCCAAATATACAATATATTGATTTAGGAATACTACATTTCTAAGTTCATGTGTAACATACATTCCATCCACAATACTAAAGATAATTGGTTGGAAATGATTTA
>JAZQPH010000066.1:0-2442 GCA_045628385.1 Succinivibrionaceae bacterium | reverse complement strand
GATCTCCATCGTCTTCGGTGTGGACATCAATCCTGCGGCGACCATGGGCAGGGGCCTCATGTTCGATCATGCGACTGGTATCGTCATAGGTGAAACTGCTGTGGTCGGAGACGATGTTTCGATTCTTCAGGGCGTGACGCTCGGCGGAACGGGAAAGGAAGACGGCGACAGGCACCCTAAGATCCGTTCCGGTGTCATGATAGGGGCAGGGGCCAGAGTATTGGGAAACATCGTTGTCGGAGAATGCGCAAAAATAGGAGCAGGCAGTGTGGTGCTTCGCGACGTGCCCGCGCATTCAACTGTTACTGGCGTTCCTGCCAAGCTTGTCGGTCAGAGCAGGGCGATACCGTCAAAAGAAATGGATCAGATTTGCGGGATTTAGATGGCACCGTATAAGAGCTTCTACTGATCAACAGTAGATCTAACCTAGTATGAAAATTTTAAATTGTAACAAAGTTTTCATAATTTACTGATTGTTTATGATAATAACCTTATTAAGATTTAGGTTAGGAGTTAGAAATGAACAATATTTCGTTATATCCATATAAATCATGCGAAGATTGTTTTGTTTTAGGAAAAAAGGAGGAAGTCGCAGGTAATTCTGTTAATTACCGTAAAGTTCCTAGGGATTTATACAAGTATTGTTCAATTACTACTGCACTTAAGATCCTAAAAAGTCAAGCAATTCGTTTTTCAATTCCTACATGTTTTCCAGATAAAAGAGAAGGGATATTGTATTCTCTTGCAAAAGAGCATCAGTTAAAAGATGCGAATTGTTTTTTTGATCATGGCATGGATTATTATACGTGTTGTTTTACTACTGCTAAGATAAGTGAGGCTTTCACGCAAATATACTCTGCGCAAGAAGTGTATTCCAAAATTACTCAAAAAAATGATTCAAAAGCCGCTGAACCAATTAAAGATATAAATGGCACTAATATAAATAGTTTAGAAGCCATAAAAGAATTTATAAGAAATGATTCAATAGGAGTTTGTTTTAAGTTTAATAGATCACGATTCCAAAAATGTCTACTAAAAACTTTAAAAGATAAATCAAAGGAACAATATCAAAATTTCAAATTAATTGAAGGTTATATGCAATATTACTCACCTACAACTATTGACAATATAACCTCAAATTCTTCACAAGAACTTGACAAATCTGAATTTGATTATTCATTTTGTAATTTATTGACATGCAAAAATCGAAACTTCAAATATGAAGAGGAGTTTCGATTTTTTGTGGGTTTAAAAAGATTAAAAGAAGAAAAAGAGGATTTTTCTATTAATTTTAATGAATGCTTAGATAATATATTTATATTCATGCATAGCAAATTCTTTTCTCAAGATATCCTGGAGAGTATTAAAAATAAAATTTTTGAGGTATGTAAATCTGTTGATATTAAAAAAGAAGAAGATGAATTAATAAAAATTATAAATATTTATGATACAGATTTTTCTAAGCTTTAATTTATTTTTTTACGGTTATTTCCAAAATAACAATTTTGTTTCAATTTAATATCTGTGAGATACATGTATCTATTAAGAGTCTTGTTTAATGATCGACTTTTGCATGCTTCTTAGTATATTCAATTAATTATGAGTTTGGATTATGTTTCGTCCTAATAGACTGGCAATATATAGTTTTTACGATTCTCAAGGAATTGTTGACGATTATGTAATCCGTTATCTCGAAGAACTTCGCCAAAATGCCAAATGCGTGATCGTTGCAGTTAATGGCGAACTACAGGAAGACAGCCGCCGCAAACTGGCGGGTGTTTGCGAAGAAATTGTCTTGCGGCCCAACGTGGGGTATGACGGCGCGGCTGTCCGCGAAGTATTGTCATCGGTCGGCAATCTCTCCGAATACGATGAACTAGTCATTTCAAACAACTCTTTCTTTGGTCCCGTCTATCCCTTGTCCGAAGTTTTTGGCGAGATGTCCTTGCGCAGGGAATCAGCTGAATTTGATTTTTGGGGCATTACAGTTCATCCCGAGGTCAAGGACACAATTTCTGACAAACAGCCGGTCAGAGGAAAGGCAAATGCACATGTGCAGACTTACTTTGTCGTACTTTCCAACAAGGTGATATCGTCTGATGCGTTCGGCAGATTCTTCGCTCAAATGCCGAAAATCGAATCATTCTATGATGCCGTGGGATGTTACGAGATGGGGCTGACATATGCTCTTGAAAAAGCCGGCTTTAAGTATTCTTCGCTCATTGATCCAAATAGATATCCGTCTGAAAATCTGAGCATGTATCGTCCTTATGAACTTATGACCGAAGACAGGATGCCTTTTGTAAAAAGAAAGGTATTCACGGAAAAATGTGGATTATTTCTTAACGAATCGTGCGGCGATGAGGCAAAACGCGTATTTGATTACATTCGCTATTCTACGGACTATGACGAGAAACTCATAACGCAGAATCTGTGCAAGTC
>JAZQPH010000065.1:0-5964 GCA_045628385.1 Succinivibrionaceae bacterium | reverse complement strand
CGATGCGGCATTCGTGCATCTCTGCATAAGTCTCGTTATGCTTTTTGTCTTCCCAGCCGGAGACTGACATGCGGCGTTCGGATACGATGTCAAAATCCATTCTTTCTGCGATTTCGACGTCTTTCAGATTTGTGCCCGTCAGCTCCGGCAACGCATTCGAATTTGAGTCAAAAGCGGCTTTTATATTGCCAGCCGAGTTGCTCTTTCCCTTTATTATGAACCGGTTGCCCGATTCGGCGATTTTCTTTTCCAGTTCGAAGCTGACTTAGCCTCTATCCGCGATAATCAGGCAATCCGAAAGTTTTTCAGTCAGCACGCGGGCGCGCTCGCTTTCGCAGGCCTCGGTGACGTCTATGTAGATGAAATTCTGCTTGGCGACGGAATACGCCGCGTGAAGCTTGATTCCCAGTCTTGGCGGTTCGCCGTCAAGATGAGGACAGCCTTTGCCGTTCCCCTGAAATTTTTCGTCTTTTGCCGGCGAAGGTCTTGCGTCGATTTCGGTTCCGTCAATCAACACGATGTCTTTGACGTTCAGATTCTTCAGGAGCTTCCTTACGTTCCCCGGAACTATCTTGTCGTATTTCTTTTGCGTCAGTCCCGCGGTTGCGGTTGCGGATGCGACCCGACCGAACGTTCTTTCATGCAATCGGTCATTTTGTCGCTGTCCGGATGCTTGTGCACGCATTTCTTGGAAAGTTTTTCTCCCATGGATTCGTCGGCAAGCCTGTCACAGACGCCGTACACCGAATTCAAAGTCAGATTGCCGATATTCGGAGAATCGCCGAGAACCTTTATGCCGCAAGAACATACTTGTTAATCTGAAATTTTCTGTCTCTGACCATGGCCCCGGAGGACCTGGCAATCTTTTCCACGGATTTGGAAGAAAAAATCTTTGAAAATAAGGTCTTGGCGACGGCCGCAATCATCCGCAGATCGGGAAGATATTTTCTAATCATCATGGCTTGAAATATCTCTTACTTTTTCAGGCAAAGACATGAATATTCAAATATTTGTCAGCGCCTGCAGCCAAATTCAGATATTGTCGGACTCTGCTTGCCGTTTGCTCAAATTTAAGCCGATACCATCTGTCCCGAAGCATGATGTTCTTATTGCGCATGCCTTATGTTGAGATCTGCCTAGCTTACGCTGACATAATTCTCAGGTGGCCAAACAAACCAGCAATATCAAGACCACAAGAATAATAACGATTTTCAAGTTTTCAATCAGCTTTTCGGCTATGAAATCCACAATAAACCAGAAAATATCAATCACAATCATATTCTCCAGAACGATCAATCCAGGTTAGTATCGATGAAATTATACGCTGAGCCTTGTTCATTCCCCAAAAAAAAAAACACCGGACATTTGTCAAAATGTCCGGTGAGCGTTTCCTTCTGCTATTTATCCCGCGCTCCGATTTTTATAATTGTGCGGAACGCTTTTTGAATTCTGTCTGTGGCTGACATCCTTGAATGATTGCTCATTCTCAGAATGAGTACAGCCCATAAACTACATTCACCTGAAGTATCAGTCCGACGAAACATCACTGGTCTCAGATATGCCGCGCCTCCGCTTCGTTCGGAATACACCTCAAGTTCTTCTGACACGGAAAATTATATCCACTTCAAACTTATGAACGTTTTTTGAGCTGTAAAAATTGATCCCGATCGCTAAATTTACGTGAAATAGCTCACAATTTATTCAGTATATGACCCATCCGCAAGTGATACGCCGAACAAACGTTCGAAATTTGCCGAGGTCGCTGAACATACGTCTTCATATGATATCCCTCGTATGGCAGCAATTTCTCTAGCAACGTACGAAACATACGCAGGCTGATTAGGCTTTCCTCTGAACGGCACTGGCGCAAGATATGGAGAATCCGTTTCCACGAGCAGGCGGTCAAGAGGAATAAATTTAGCCAAATCTTTGATGTTCAGAGCTTTTTTAAAAGTGACGATTCCCGAAACGGAAACATAAAAACCTAAATCGAGAGCGCGCTTTGTCCGTTCCAAGGTGTCGGCATAACAATGAAAAATTCCTCCGACTTCTGCGGCGTTCTCTGATTCCACTACATCGAATAATTCATCTCCTGCCTCTCTTGCGTGAATCACGATCGGCTTTTTTACCTCTTTTGCCACGCGTATTTGGCGCCTGAAAGCATCGATCTGCTGGTCGCGAACATCCATGCAGTAATGGTAATCAAGACCGATTTCTCCGATCGCGATTACTTTAGGTTTTGCGGCGAACTTCTTTAGCAGATCCTCAGTCCAAGGAGCACCTAAATTTTCAGGATGCGTGCCGACGGTCGCCCAGACATTCGGAAGATCTTTGATCTTTTCGTACATTGCGGGAAAAGAAGGCAAATCGGTATTTACGCACAGCATATGCGTCACCCCCTCTTTGGCCGCGTTTTCCAATACCTCATCAAAATCCTGCGTCATATCCCCGAAATCCAAATCTCCGAGATGGCAGTGCGAATCAACTAAATACATGAATAACCCCGAAACGCTTATATTGCGTCAGAACAGATGAACCGATACTCAGACATTACGCTCCGGCAAGAGCATTGAGCCAAACCGCAAGTTCCGTCAAAAAAGAGGCCGAAGGCATGGCTCGTTCCCTAAGACGCATTGCCTTTAATCCCTCGATCGCGGCATCTAGCCTCTTTGCTCCGACTTTGGCGAGCTGCTTTGCCGCTTTGTCGGCTCGAAGCACGGAATTATGCTCGGCAATTCCCGTATTAAGATAACGCATCGCATCGGCTATGATGCAATACAGATAATCATGCACATCTTCGATAGACACCCTGCTGCTTTGCTTGGCTGGTTTCTTGGAATCGCTTGCCTCAGCCTGCGCTTCCAGTTTCTCGGCGCGCAATTCTTTGAGTTTTGACGCAATAATTTTTGCGGCATCCTGAACGAAGGATGTTCTGCGCCTGTCGTCGATAAAAAACAGTATTTCTCTTGCGAGCGTGCATACGAGCGGATGCATTCCGTTTTTGACATATCCGACCGCGGCAATCGGCGATCTGCCGCACATGGAATAAATGCCTTCATGCATCTCCGAAGATTGCTTCCCGAGTTCTGAGGACATCCAACCCCAAGCATCCGCATAAGAAGGCGATTTGACCGTTAGCCTAACGCATCTTCCCGCGACAGTCGGCAGCATGGCGTCTGGATTGTCGGATGTCAGAATAAAAACGTTGCCCTTGGGCGGTTCTTCAAGAATTTTTAAGATGGCGTTCGACGCCTCCACGGTCATCATATCCGCATCTTCTATTATGATGGCTCTGCCGAATCCGAGCCTCGGAGACAGCGCTACCGTTTCCTTTATCATTCTTGCATCGGCTATGGGTATTTTTTTTCCCGCGGATTGCACAACCAGCATGTCGGGATGATTTCCGGATTCTGCCAGCAAGCACGACTGACAGGAACCGCAATATCCGTTTAGATTGATGTTTTGGCAAAGCAGAAGCTGCGCAAGTTCGCGAGCCAGCTCCTTTTTGCCTATGCCGTCGGGACCAGCGATAAGGAGTGCCTGCGGTCCCGTGCCGGCCGTATACATTTTCCGAAGCTTAAGCCAATCGTCTTTTAGCCAAGGGAACACAGAAATTCCTCCGCGGCTCTTCGTATCGCGTCTTTGACATCTTCAAGAGGACGAGAGGCATCGATAACGATGATTCTTTTCGGCTCGGCATGGGCTGCATCCAGATATGCCTGCCGCACTCTTTTGAAAAATTCGACTTTCTCTTGTTCGAATCTGTCTCTTCCCTGCCCTCTCTTGTCTACTCGGGACAATCCAAGCTCGGGCTCGATATCCATGAGAATCGTAAGGTCGGGCAAGAAACTTCCGAGCGCTATTTTTCGAAGCCCCGCGATCATTTCGGCATCCATGCCGCGTCCGCCGCCTTGATAGGCAAGAGTCGACAGATCGTGTCTGTCGCCGATAACCCATTTCCCCGACATAAGAGCAGGTTCGATGATCGTGCCCACAAGCTGCCTTCTTGCAGCATACATCAAAAGGAGTTCCGTTTCGTCAAATACCTTTTCTTCTCCCGGGGTGAGCAGAATCTCGCGAAGGCGCTCGGCGATTTTCGTGCCGCCAGGTTCCCTTGTATGCACAATCTCAGTTATGCCGCGAGCTTTGAGCACTTCTTCGATCACGGCGACGCAGGTGCTTTTGCCCGCGCCTTCGATGCCCTCGACAGTTATGAATTTTCCGCGCATTTATTTTGTCTCCTGCAGATTCGCCGCATCTTCGTCCGATTTGCCGCCATGAGCCTCGTCCTTAGGCGCTTGCTTGCCCAAATCGGAGCCATCGGGATTACTTGCCGCCTCCGAAGCTTTTTTAGACGCTGTTTCTTCAGCCTTGACCGAATCTGCTACTGCTTGTACATCAGCTTCGGACTTTGCTTGTTCTTTGGCCGCCAGCGCCGTCGCTTTAGCTTCTGCTTCAGCTTTCTCTTTTCGGGCTTTTGCCGCCGCCTTTTGATGTTTTCTGTACTCAGCCACCGCTTTGTTGTGATCTTTTAGATTGGTAGTAAAAGTGTGACCGCCGACTCCCGTTGCGACAAAATACAGATATTTGTCCTTGCTCGGATGCAAAGCGTAGTGAATTGCCTGCTTGGATGCCATGGCGATCGGCGTCGGCGGAAGTCCGTCTATCACATAGGTATTGTATTCGTTGACGTCATCCAAAAACTCCCTCGTTATCGTGCCCTGATAACGCTTGCCGACACCGTAGATGACTGTCGGATCCGTCTGCAATTTCATGCCTATAGCGAGTCTGTTGGCAAATACCGCAGAAACCAAAGGATATTCCGAAGGAAGAGAAGTTTCCTTTTCGATTATGGAGGCCATTATCAGCGCTTCATATGGAGTTTTGTACGGAACCTCTGGATCCCTTATAGCCCATTCCTCTTCCAAAAAATCGATCAAAGATTTATGGGATCGCATCAAAATGTCGGCATCCGATTCGCCGACGGAATAGGCAAAGGTATCAGGTAAAAATTGGCCTTCAGGATTTGCTTGATTGTATTTGAGACCAGAGAAGAATTTCTTGAGCGTTTCTTCATCTCCTAGCGTCGCTGACACAAGACGGGCTTTAGCGAGCCTTTCGGGAATCCCTTCAAATCTTGTGCCTTCGATGATGGTGAAATTCAAAATAATCGGCTTAGCCGCAATTAGGCTTTCAAAAACTTCTTGGACCGTCTTGCCTTTCAAATCGAAAGTTCCCGCTTTCACGGCAGCATATTTTGGATTGAAACGAAACCACAGCCTATACAGCCTATTGTCCCAGGAATCATCGAGGATTATGCGTGTAAGTATATCGGCTGGTCTTTCGGCTTTGCCAACGGTAAAAGCGCTGAGCAATTCCTCTTTTACGGGAGATGCCGAAATTTTATCCAAGGAATTTGATACATACCAAGCCCCGAAACCGCATACCGCAAGAGCCGCGGCGAACAGCAAACCGAGAATTTTAAAGACCATATAGCACCCAGGGCATACAAAGATTATCGAGAGTATACAAAAAGAAAAATCCCGACGCGAGGTCGGGATTAACAAAAGGCAATCAAACCTTGATATTAAATCTTCTTAAAGATTACGGAAGCGTTGGTACCGCCGAAACCAAAAGAGTTGGAAAGCGCATATTCAACTTGAATCTTTCTTGCGCCGTTCTGGCAAAGGTCCATGTCAGCGCATTCAGGCTCAACATTGTCGATATTAATCGTCGGTGGAACAGTTCCCGTATAGACAGTCATGACCGAGAAAATCGCTTCAATTGCGCCTGCGGCTCCGAGAAGGTGACCAGTCATTGACTTGGTGGAGTTAACCATCACCTTGGTTGCTTCATCGCCGAAGACTTTTCTGACCGCGCGCAATTCAGCAAGGTCGCCTGCATGAGTCGAAGTGCCGTGCGCGTTGATGTAGCCGATGTTCGAAGAAACGATGCCTGCGTCGC
>JAZQPH010000064.1:0-3435 GCA_045628385.1 Succinivibrionaceae bacterium | reverse complement strand
AAAGGGCATAAAAAATCCCATCGGCATCGCGGGCCTGCGTCTTGAGGCATTCTCGCATCTTGTTTCCTGCAACGAAGCTGCCGCAAAAAATATTGAAAATTGCGTGGCCAAGGCGAACGGCGTCAATGTTTACGGACTGGTGTTCAGCGGCATTGCGTCGGCATATTCCGTGCTTTCGCAGGAAGAAAAAGAACTCGGCGCTTGCGTCATCGATATCGGCAAGGACGTTATGGACATCTGCGTCTATACGGGCGGAGCGCTCAGGTATTCGGGAACGATTCCTTATGCAAGCGGCAACGCGACAAGAGACGTGTCCCAAGGCTCCATGATCCCAGAAGCGGCGGCAGAAAAACTGAAAAGGGATCATTGTTCCCTTGATCTCGAGGATTTGGGCAAATCGCCTCTTTCGGCAAGCATACTTACCGTGAGCGGACAGAAAAGGAATATCAATCTGCTGACGGTGGCCCAGGTTCTGAAGCCAAGATTCCATGAACTGTTTGAACAGGCTCAGAAAAAAATCAAGGCGGCCCTCATCGAACTGCAGCAGCAAAAGGCCGACTGCACTCTCGGAGCGGGCATTGTTCTTACGGGCGGCGGCTCAAAAATGCGCGGATTGCTTACGGAAGCAAGAAGCGTGTTCAACAGCGAGGTTCGCCTCGGAAAGCCGTCATTCAGCCGGGGGCTGTGCGATAAAGTCAATAAGCCGGAATTTGCCACCGCCGTTGGCATATTGAAATATGCGGCCGACAAAAGTCCCATGGAACAGGAAGAAAACGGCCGTTCGTTCTGGCGTCTTGCAAGAAGATGCTGGCTCAAAATCAAAGAAATGTATTAATTTGCCGCGGTAAATATTTACTAACGGCAGCAATATGTTATAAAGTTAATTTTGGATTTTTATAATTTATTGGCGCTGCGCGCTGCAGGAGACATGCAATGAGCATTATGGGAGTCGAGGTGGATTCGCTGGAATCCGACGGCCTCGAAGAGTCTGGTTTTAAGCCGAAGATGGTTGTCGTCGGCGTGGGCGGCGGCGGCGGCAATGCCGTTTCTCACATGGTCAAGGCGCATCTTGACGGCGTCAAGACAATCTGCGTGAACACCGACGTTCAGGCATTGCGCAAGTCAATGGCCGACACCAAAGTGCAGATCGGCGCCAAGATGACGGGCGGCCTCGGCTGCGGCGCGGATCCTTCGCGAGGCAGAGCTGCCGCAGAGGAAGATCCCGACAAAATCAAGGATGCCATTACCGGCAATCATATCGTGTTCATTGCGGTCGGCGAAGGCGGTGGCACGGGCACGGGCGGCGCGCCAGTTGTGGCGGCTGCCGCAAAAGAACTCGGCATTTTGTCCATTGCCGTGGTCACCAAGCCTTTCTCCTATGAAGGAACCAAACGCGCAAGAAATGCCGAAGAAGGCATCAAGGCGCTGGCCTCGTTTGCCGATACTCTCATCGTTATCCCTAACGACAAGCTGCTTAAGGTTCTCGGCAACAAGGTAACCGTGCTCAACGCTTTCAGCCAGGCCAATGACGTCCTGCTCAACGCGGTCCGCGGAATTTCCTCGTCGCTTCTTGAAGACGGCCACATCAACCTTGACTTCAACGATCTGCGCAGATGCATGGAAAACGGCGGCAACGCCATTATCGGCATCGGCATGGCGAGCGGTCCTGAACGCGCGCAGGAAGCGGTCCAGAAAGCCATCGTGTGCCCGCTTCTCGACGACATCGATCTCAAAGGCGCGAAGTCTTTGTTCGTCAACGTGCGCGCCTGCGGCGACGACTTCGGCATGGACGAACTCGAATTCATCAACACCACGGTGCATGATTATGCGGCTCCGGATGCGGAAATCATCTCCGGCGCGACTTTCTACACGAGCGACGAAGAGGTCGATCCTGAGGCTCGCTCCACGGAAATTTGCGTAACGATCATCGCAACTGGCGTCGGCGGAAAAGTTGACGAGAGGAAAGAAGAAGCGCCTGCAATCAGCATCGGTCTTGATTCTTCAGCGCCGCTCATCGACATCGGAGCGGACGAGATCTTCACGGTTGACGATTCTCCGTTCTTCATGCAGGCAGATGGTGGCGACGATCTCGAGAAGCAGACTTTTTTAAGAAAGCAGGCGGATTGATCCGTTGCTTCCGCATTGATGAAAGCGTGATACAATTAACAAAAATCGTGCTTTCATCATGAGAAGAAAAATAATAACAGCGGGGTAATACCTATGTTAAGACAGCGCACCATCGGAAAACCAATGACCGCAACCGGCATCGGTCTTCATTCCGGCCGCAAGGTCACGGTGTCTTTCCGTCCGGCTCCGGCCGACACGGGGTTGGTTTACACGCGAGTCGATCTCGATCCGCAGGTAGTTTTCCGCGCATCGGCGGACGCGGTCCGCGACACGCAGCTGTGCACCGCGCTCGTAAACGCTGACGGCGTGCGCATCTCGACGGTTGAGCATCTTTCGGCCGCGCTGTGCGCTCTTGGCATCGACAATCTTTACATCGATGTCGATGCTCCGGAAATACCCGTCATGGACGGCAGCGCATATCCGTTTTTGTATCTTTTCTCGGAAGTCGGCGTCAAGGAACTCAAAGCTCCGAAGAAATTTATCAAAATCACCCGTCCGATAAGGGTGGAAGACGGCGATAAATGGGCGTTGCTCGAACCGGCCGATTCAGGGCTTTCGATGTCGCTTACGATCGATTTTGATCATCCTGCGATGACAAAAGATCTGCAGCATGTCGATTTTGATTTTACGGGCGACGGCTTTATGGAAAAAGTTTCCAAGGCCAGAACGTTCTGTTTTTTGCGCGACGTCGAATATATGCATGCGCACAATCTGGCGCTGGGCGGCTCGCTAGACAATGCCGTTGTGCTCGACGAATACCGCGTCGTGAATCCTGACGGTCTCCGTTATGCCGACGAGTTTGTGCGCCACAAGCTCCTCGATGCGATCGGCGATCTGTATATGTCAAATTTCACGATCATCGGCAAGTTCTCCGCATACAAGACGGGACACAATCTCAATAACATGCTTTTGAGATCGGTTCTTGCGCATGAAGAGTGCCGCGAGTTTGTGTCTTTCGAAGACAAAGCAAAATCATGCGCCAAGGCGTTTACGTTCTTAAAGCCTGCAGCGGCAAGATCCTAAAAGAGCGGATGATTCGACAGTATGCTAAAAGCGCCGGCTTGCCGGCGTTTTTTCTTTTTCGGCCGGGAGGCGCTCTTGGCATCGGGTTTTCGGCGGCCGCGTCCGCAACAGCAGCCCAAATAGCGAATTTGATTGTTCATCGATCGCATTTGAGCCGCGCATCCGGCATGTATTCGGCGCAATAATGTAAAATAGACAGACTAAATTACTTCAAGGCAGACCATACAATGGCATTCATGAATATTTTCGCCAGGATTTTCGGCAGCTCGAACGAGCGTACCCTAA
>JAZQPH010000063.1:0-15020 GCA_045628385.1 Succinivibrionaceae bacterium | reverse complement strand
GGAAGCGCCGAGCGATAAATCTGATACATTTTGTTGCTCGCGGAAACTCGTGAAACTCGCATGCCGCAGCAAATTCTCTTGATTGAAATCTCCTATTTTCACTATTGGTCAGTGGGTAAGCAGCTCCTCGCTTGGGGCGATTGCCGCCGTATTCTTCAATGCAGGATGCATATTTGAATCCACAATGTTGCCTTGCGTATAGTTCATAATCATATGTTGCTTATCAGAATCGACTAAATATTAGTCGTCGAGACGTTTGTTTTTAAAAATTATTATTCGCGACAAATAGTTATTTCAAAATGTGCATACGACAATCAGGGTTAGATATAGATAACAAAAAGTTGCAAAACATCACGTTTTAAATATAATGTTAGCAATTGCTAATCAAATAACCCATAGACATGAGGGTGGTATGGTTCTTAACGATGTTAAAGCTGGAAAGAAAACCGTGATGAAGTCAATCACGGTCGGCGGCGTTGTCGGCAGAAGGCTCAGCGAAATGGGATTCGTTCCCGGAACTGAACTGCTTGTGGTAAACAGGGCTCCTTTGGGATCTCCTATCGAAGTAAGAGTACGCGGTTACGAAGTAATTATCGGTTCGCGCGAGGCTAAGCATATTCAAGTAGAGGACATAAAATAATGTCAAACGCAAACAGCAAGCCGGTTTGTTGCAAATGCGGATCAACTCCGAGCCAGGAACTGAATCCTGATAAGAAAATAGTCAAACTCGTCGGCAATCCGAATTGCGGCAAGAGCACTCTGTTTAACAGAATAACCGGGTCGAGCGTCCGTACTGGCAATTATCCTGGCGTTACCGTGACAAGACACGTGGGTGATTATTCCGCGTCCGTTCAGATCGTCGATTTGCCAGGCATATATTCGCTCACGTCGGCGACTGCGGAAGAAGGCGTCGCGTCAGCGGAACTGCTATCTGGGGATTGTGATCTTGCAATAAACATCATCGACGCAACCTCCCTAGAACGAAGCCTGTATCTTACTCTTGAGCTCCGTCAGCTCGGCGTGCCGATGATAGTTCTTCTTAATATGTGGGATGCGGCCCAGAAAGAAAAAATCTTCATTGATACGAAAAAACTTTCTGACGAGCTTGGATGCCCAGTCATTCCAGTAAGCGCCGTCAGAGGCGAAGGAATTTCGGATATCCGCGCTTTTATCGATTCAGCGGATTGGCGCGGCAGCGATCCTAAATACATAGGATCTGACAGAATGGCCGGCATATTCAAAAAACTGGCGGCAAAAATTGAAGACAGGTTTGATTCGAGATCGCTGTTTTTGGCCAAGAGCGCCGTCATGCGCGATTCGCTTCCCGAAGAGTTGGAAGCTGATTTTTCGTTTGCGGCAGAAGCCGACGCGGCAAGACGCGAAGCGTCAGATGGTTTTGGTAACGAACACGAGGCTCTTGCCTCGGATCGCTACAAGGCCATTGCGGGCATTCTTGAGTCTTGTTTTAAGCGAGAAACAGACAGATCTGAGAATTTGTCATCTCGGCTCGATAAGATTTTTCTTAATAAATTCCTCGCATTTCCGCTTTTTATCGCGATCATGTTCGGCGTTTATTATGTTTCGGTGACTTGGCTTGGCGGCATCGTAACTGACTGGACCAATGACACTTTATTCGGCGAAATGCTCGTGCCGTGGTCCACGGAACTTATGGAGAGCATGAATGCCCCCGGATGGCTTTGTTCGTTCGTAGGCGACGGCGTGATAGGCGGCGTCGGCGCGGTTCTCGGCTTCGTTCCGCAGATGGTTATTCTGTTTCTTCTTTTGTCCGTGCTCGAAGAATGCGGTTACATGACAAGAGCGGCATTCATTCTTGACAGAATATTCAATCTCTTTGGGATGAGCGGCAGGGCTTTCATTCCGTATCTGATTTCTTCAGGATGCGGCGTGCCGGGGCTTATGACCGCCCGCAACCTTGGTTCGGAAAGCGAGAGAAAGAGCGTTCTTTTTACGGCAACGCTCATTCCGTGCGGCGCAAAACTTCCGGTTATCGTAATTTTTGCGAGCGCCGTGTTCTCGGATTATCCGTTCTTTGCACCTTGCGTCTATTTGGCAGCCGTGGCTCTTGCCATATTGTCGGTAGCCATTCTGTCCAAACTTACGGCATTCAGAAGAAGCCCGTCTACGATGATGCTTGAGCTTCCTCTGTACCACATTCCAAGCTGGCGCGTGGTTCTTTCGACTGCGTACAGACGTTCAAAAGCTTTCATCATCAAAGCGGGAACAATCATTTTTGCCTCAGTTACGGTTATCTGGATGCTTTCGACGTTCGGTTATTCGTCAGAAGATGGTTTCCGACAGGTGGACAGCACTGACGACAGTCTTATGGCTGCCATGGCCAAGCCAGCGTCGGTTGTGTTCCGTCCGCTTGGATTTGATGATTACCGCGCCACCGTCGCAGTTATTTCGGGCATCGTCGCCAAAGAAAATATCGTCAGCACCATGAGCATGTTCCTCGGCTTCGAAGAAGAGGAAGAGACCGAAGCGGCCGAAAATTCGGGTGCATCCGAAGTCTTGGCTTCCGCTAATGCTGATGCGGCAGCTGCCGCCGAAATTGCGGCGACGGCCGAAGATGCTGAGGAAGAAGATGCCGAATCCGAATTCCTTAACAAAAATCTGTTCGGGGAATTCTTCGGCAGCAATTATCTCGTTGCCATCGCATTCGTGCTTTTCAATTTGTTTACGATTCCGTGCTTTGCGTCCTTGGGCGTAATCAAGCAAGAAATCGGTAGCTGGAAATTCTTCGGCGCGGCGCTTGCATATCAGATTGGCTTGAGCTACGGGCTTGCGTTCTGCGTGTATCAGCTGGGTTCTTGGTTTACCGGCAACGGATTCGGGGTAGGTCCAGCTTTGGCTTTGGCGATTATTATTGGCATTGCTGGATGGCTTACTTTTAAGAAGAGACCGTCTGAAGACGAAAGAATCGCTTTTAAGCTTTGCGATCTGACTCAGGAATAAAATAACGGTTCATTTAGTTAAATGCCCATGAGTCCCTGCAAACTGCCGTTTGCAGGGATTTTTCATGGGGCAAGGACATCGGTAATAAATCCCCAAAAAGATATTTTTAATATTGGGGCAAGCCGCTGCAAAAATGCATTATGAAGATTATGCCGTTTTGGAGATTGGTGTTTCCAATCGGGGAGAAGGCATGAAAATCATAGTTATTGCAAGTTGACCAGAGCAGGCGGATAAACATGCAGCATATGTTAGTCTGGCAGTACGGTTTTCAATGTGCTCAAACCGCAGGGACGCTGATTGCGAATATTGCCGGCGTCGGTTGCTGTCAAGACGATTGATGATGCCGAGAGACAGATAATTGCAAATAATCTCGGTAAATTTAGACCGATTCGGCTGTCACGGACAAGATTTTGCCCGCAAAAGTCTGGCCGTTCATTTTTGCGACTGCGTCTTGGGCGCCGATCCCTTTCATATCGACGACTGCCGATACGCGTCTTTTCTTTTTGCTTCCTTGACGGATGATTTTGATATCGGATACTTCACCGAATTTTTGAACAAATGCCTTGACGCTTTCCGTGCTTGCGCTTGGCGTCAGGTTGTCTATACGCAGCTTGCAGCACGCATCGTTGCCTAAATTGCCTGAAGGCAGGGAGTCATTCTGAACCGAGTCTGCATGCTTGTTGTCGGATTCCTGACTGGAAGGCATCTCAAGATCTTTTTTAGGGTCATCTTGGGTTTTGCCGACATTTTTATGCGACGCGGTTGTGCTGAGATTCTTTTCATTTTCTGCCGCGTCAGTGCCTTCTTTTTCTGATGACTTTGCGTCAACTTGCGGAGAAGCATTCCCCTGTTCGGATATTTTGGCGGTAATGCTGCCGCTGATATGCTCGATGGAGTCATCTTTTAGTTTTTCAAGATTGTCCATCATGTGTTCAGCGCGCGCATAAGACTCTTCTTCTTCCATTCGCGAGAGAACAAGTCTCTGCGCCAGACGTTCAAGTTTGGTGCGTCTTATATGACGTTTGACATGGCTGGAGTCGCGGGAGATGGAAAAAATTTCTACGGCCAAAACGGCGGAAGCCAGCGCGGCGACAAATACGGCGCCTGCGACGTGGAAAGCGGACTGACGAAGATATCCCGAGGCAAAATACGCAATGTCGGCCAGAATGAATGCGATAAGCACTGCCAAAAGCAGATTTACGCCCAATCTTGAATATCCGTTCATAGTTAGATGCTCCACATGCCGAAGTGCATTACGCATTTTAGCGCGACATTTTAACTCATAATTATATGTATATAGCCGAGCGGCAAGGGTGATCGTCAAGACATAAAAGACCGTTTTGGCCAAGGCTTGCGTCTTTTTTGAATATTGGCAGATTAAGAAGTTAGTGCCATAGAAGGGAGGTCAAAACTTTATTTTGTTGGCACGCTGTAAATCTGCTGTTTTGAGATATTTTTGCTTGCAGGACTGACACCCAATTGTATGTCATCATTGCGATTGACGCGGTCAACTTTGATCGTTTCGATCCCAAAATTTTCTTTGCTGAACCGTGAATTTACAATCGCGGATCTGCTGACAAATATCATAATATTTTGCAGTCAGGCGTGCGCGTGCAAACCGATCTTATTGTTCAGGTCCTCTGAGCCGAACTTTTGCCAGAGTCGCTTCTTTTACGGAAAGACCGAGTTTCAGACCTCTTGCCAGCCACAGCGGGCTTTCGAAACAATAGTTCTGCGCGAATGTCGGAGATGCATTTCCGTCTTCGTCCAGATAAAAAAATCTTCCGTGCTGCGGAAACGGGATCATGAATTTGCCGGAAACGTTGTCTCTGACGACGATGCGAAGAGCTTGCGGATGGACAATTTCGTGCTCGGGACTTGGCTTTACAAGCGTAAATTCCGCGCCTGAAATGGTGTAATTCGAGCCGTCGAATTCGAAAACAGTGTCTTGGTTGCGTTCAGCGTACGGAGCAAGCCTTCTAGTCAGCGCTTCTGCCGCCGCTTTTTCTTCGGCAGGCAGAGGCTGCGCTTTGGCGATTGCCTGATTGGCGCTCTCGCCTCCGCGCATGGCAATTTTGAGCGTGTCGGTTCCTGTTAGCTCTTTGGCAAACGGCTCGGATACGAATGTTCTGCCGTCTTTTTCGCTGAGGACAAAAATGTACTTGTCTCCCGTGCTCATAAGGCTCGGTTCGAATTTTCCTGAGGTCAGGCGGCTTGAAAGCATCAGATCGAGCGTTGTTTCGAAATCGCCCGTTGTGGTCTTGCATCTGGAAGTCATGATCTCGGGTCCGGAATCTTCGTTGTTTTCAATCTGCTGCCCTGACACAATGTCGTTTGAATTTTGCGTTTGTCCGCTTGCTTGCTCGGATACTAGGGCACCATGAGTGTTCGGTGCTATGCCGCCCAAACTAATAAGCCCGGTATGCAGGCATATCGGCATGGCGCATCCTGCCGCCAGTATCGAAATGACGATGGTTTTTCCGAATCTTCCGAGATATTTGCCTCGGCTCCTGCGTTCGGCAGCTGCCATGAATTTGTTAAGTTCTTTGTCATAGCCTTCGCCGCCTTTGATTTCGATAAAGGCAGAAGGACAGTGCGACTTGATGACGGATTTTTGCTCAGCAGGCAAAGAATGGCAGCCGGAAAATGCGCTCGCAAGCATGGAGCCGTGTATGGCAACCGCTTCTTTTGCGAAAACGGGCAGACGTTCAAGAGACCTGCATCCTTGGAAAATCTGTCTTAAGTCGGCAGTTGGCGGAATAGCTCTCTCAGGCACGGAAGCGAGCGTTTCGCATCCGTAGAACATGCCGGAAGCATCGGTTACTGCAGGCGCTAGAAGATCGGACACATCATGCAGACATTGGCAGTCAGCAAACATATCGGTGGCATGGGCAAGACTCGGGAGCGACAGACCAGTGATTTTTCTGATTTCTTCGCAGCAGTCGAAGGCGTAGCTGGCATTTTCGACATGAGGCGCGTGCGGAAGATTTGCTTCATGCAGCGACGTGCACCCAACGAACATGCTGACGATGCTTTTGGCTTTTCCGAGGTCCAGTCCAGGAGGCACTTCGCGGAGGCTTTCGCAATCGGCGAACATCAGGGCGAAATTTTCGATGTGCCCCGTCTTGCATATTGATTTGATCCTGCGAAGTCTGTTCTGTCCAGCAAACAGTCCGCGAAGGGAGCGGCATTTCGGGCCGATTTCGATGTCGAATCTGATATCGGTGAGCCTGATGTCCGCAAACGGTCCGCAGAAACCTGTGACGCCTATGCCCGATCCTTCTTCATCGCGATGAAGCGGCAGGTAGTCTATTTCAAGCGGATGCGAGTCAAAATCATAATCGATAATGAGTTTGTCGAGTTTGCGGTTTTCTTTAAAAGCCTTTTTAAGGAGCTTTAAATCGGCGCGTGAGCTGAGCGTCAGCGTTCTTCCGTCAAAACTGTACATCAGTTGCCTCCGTCGTAGCAGATAGGGGCTTTTTCGTCGGTGGCGACGCCGCCTTCTCCCAGATATCGGAACGTGCCGCTGCGATCGTCGGATACGGCAATTCTGCCGTCTTCCGAATCAAGGAGGGCGATCGGGCGTTCTGCTTCCGGCAATGAACAGGTGTACCATGCCGAGCGGTTTCTGTCAGAACACAGGTCTGTAGTTCTAAAACGCGCGCTGCTTGCCGTCCAGTGACCGAATTCGGCATCGGGTGTGATGATCGCGCCGTCTGATGCAAACACGATGAGCGATCCGATATCGATTGACCAATTTTCGGCATTCGTTATTTCTGTCATGCCGACCGGCGCATAGCCGTCGCCCGCTAGTCCCGCATAGGCGAAATGCCGCGATAGTTTGCCAGGGAAAAATTCTTCCAAAGTCAGAGAGGCGCAGTCATGGCGCGCTCTGAGGTTTCTTACAAGATATAAAGGTTTGCCTTCGCCGTCGTAAAAAACGACGGTCCAAGTATAGCGGGAGGGATTTTCATAGAATTTTGCCGAGAGTTTCTTGGTTCGGGCATTTTTTGACTTTATGAAGAGCATGGCCGACGCGGCTTCTTCCTTTGTCAGTTTGCGGCTTCCGTTTGCGGCGCCGCACGAGCCCGTTTCTGGCTCCGATGACGCACCTGAAAGCGCGGCGCATCCTGAGATATCGCCAGAACCGCATGCGATCATTTTCATCGCAGTTCTGGTTTCGCCGATTTTATTTTGTTCTTCTATGGAAATTTCGCAAGGTACGTTGGGAATCGGGGTTTTTACGCTGATGTCGCCGTAGTATTGCGGCTCGCAGGCGAATGCGCAGGACGAGCAGCATGCAATAACGGACCATGATGTCCGCATAAAAAAATTAGCATAATTTGCCACAATCAGTCTCCGTAGGCCCCGCAATCCGTTTGATTATATATTCACGCGGGCTTTGCTCCCGAGTTCTGATCCCAAATCGAAAAACAAAACGCCGTCTCCGTCACCAATAAATTCGGGATGCGGCGTTTTGATATAGCAATCGTTCTGATCAGCCGGTTATTTTTGCTGCTTTCTGAGTTTCTCTTCTTCCTGTTCTTTGATGAGGAATGCCTCTGCTTCAGAATTAAGTTTGGCATTGTCTTCAGCCTTCAGCATTTTGGTGCATTTTTTGCCGGCGGCAATGAGTTTAGCCATGATCTGTTTATCGTCCGCGGACAGGCGCGCTTTCGGATCGATTCTGGATTCGGCAATTTTTATCGAAATGCATTTTTCCTCAAGCGGAATTTTTTCAAGTTCTTCGGCGGGAACGCCCGGCTCCGCGTAGAAATTCTGCGCGGCGATATCATGTCCGAGCGGGCAATTTGCCGAAATCATGTGTCTTGCGGCGCTGATTCCCACCTGATAGTTCCTTTCGCTTTTGGGCAGGGCGAAGCCGTGAGCCGACGCCAGAACGAAGTTGGCAAAACAGTGGTCAGGATCGATTGCCAAAAGTTCGCGGGCCCAAATGATAGCCTGTGCGGGATCCTTGGTTTTGTAAATGGCATTTTTTCCGCTGAACAATGCATCGCGGGCCAGAGTTTCGTAAGCCCAGGCGCTTCTGAACAGCCTTCCTTCGGTTATCAGATTTTCCTTGATGCGCGGCGCTGTCTTTTCGCTGAGCTGGTATTTGTAGCGAAGCGCATTGTAGATATGGAAAAGATTGACGCTTATGCCGAGAGGGAAGTTTCCGTTTTCGTCCACGATGATTTCATCAAGAAGCCTCAGATAGTTGTTGATCGCCATCAGAGCGTGCGGATTTCCGCCTTCGTAATCTTCGTCCATGTTCTTGGCAATAATCGCCAGCGTGTCATGTCTGCCCCGATATGCCAGCGCGGCAATGAATCCGCCCGCTATATTGCGCGAATATGCATCGTCCTTGACATCGTGTCCGTAAACCGTATTCGGGAATCCAGCAAGTCCCGAAAAGATTGCGATCGTGCGCATAGCAAATCCTGGATCGTTTCCGCCAAGAGAGTCGAAAACGATATCCAGCGCTTCCTGCAGGTGATCTCCTTCGCTTGAGCTATAGCATGTAAGGAGGTGGTCGGCATTGGTGGCATCTTGCTTGATTAAATACGAGTGACGCGCTCTCTGGCAGTGTTCGGCAAGAATGTTCGGATATTCAGGCGTGCCGTTTTTGGAAATTTCCAGAGCTCCAGAGCTTTCAAAAGCGCTTAAAATCTTTGCATTGACGGTGCTGACAGTATTGTCGTGAAGTTTAGGGTCAAGAGAATTTGCGCATGATCTCAAAGCGGTAACCGACGCGAGTTGGTTAGGAGGGTTTTGGGCAAATTTTTTGGACAGTTCCTTTGATGCTTCGTCTTCAGGACGCCACAGGACTTCACGGGGCAGATCGCTGTCCTCGATGCTTCCTGTGTAAACAGCCAGCTGGGCGGTCATGCAGGCATAGGCGCTCAGCGGCGTTTCGAGCATCGCCGCGGCGATATTTTTTTTGGCCTCGGAACGGTTGTCAGGCAGCTGAGCCTCTGCTTTAATCGCCAGAGCCGCGCTGACATAGGCATATTCTTCGTATATATTTTTTAAGTTGTTTTTCGAGAATCTGTCGTTAGGCTTCATGGAAAGAACCTCGTCCGCATAGCGGATCACCTCGGCTCTTAATTTTCTTGCTTTGGCCGCATTTTCGGCAGATTCTTTTTCGTTGATTCTGTTTGCTTCGCCGAGAGTCGTGATGGCCAATGTTATGCCCGCGCCGGGATTTCCCGAGGCGAGCGATTTTTCCATCAGTTCGATGAATTTGTCGCGGTTATTGTCGGCGAGCAGGTAGTGAACTGCCAAGTCGTACATGGCTTCGGCGCTTCCCGCTTCTGCGGCCTTTTTCAAATATTCAACCGATTCTGTGCCGTCGAATATCTGTCCCTCGCCGCCTGACTGCAGGTTTAGAGCCATTCTGAACAAAGCGTCGGCATTTCCTAGAGATGCGGACTTTTCAAGATACGATTTTGACTTGTCCAGATCCTTTTTCACGCCGAGCTTGTCGCTTCCTTTGGCGTAGGCCCTCGACAGTTCGTACATGGCTTGGGAGTGTCCCGCATCGGATGCCGAATTCATCCATGCCAGTGCTTTGTCGGCTTTTGGTTTCAGAGTGCCTTTGATGCCTTCGGAAAAATACATGCCAAGCCTGAAGGCGCAGTCGGCATTGCCTCCCGCCGCGCAGCGTACCACCCATGGGTATGCTTCGGAATTGTTCGAATCGGCCAGATAGTAGTCCGCTACTTTTTTTGCCGAAGCGACATGACCGCGATCGCCTGCCCGCTGGCAAGCGGCAAAAAGAGCCGCATCTGAGGAAAATTTTGTTTCGTCGCCCGAAAGGCAAGCGGCAAGATCCGCTTTGGCCTTGTACGCGGTCCATCCCCAGGCTCCTGCAGCGCCGATTGCCGCAACAGCCGCAATGGCGACTGGGACGATCCAGGTCTTTTTCTTAGGAGCCATGGATTCTTCGATCGAACGTTTGCGCTGAGCTTCCCTTACGGCGTCGGCAAGCGGATTTTCGTCTTTTTTGGTCTTAAACAAACTTTCCCGTCTGTTCGCCGACGATGCTGGCGCAAAATCCGAAGATGATTTATGCTCGCCCGTTATTTTTTCTTCGGCGATCTCCGAAGAGGCCTGATCGTTTTCTTCATGGGATATGGCAACGGCTTCGTCGCAGATCGAAGTTTCAGGTTCGGCTTTTGAAGAAGCAAAATCAAACTGGGATGCTGAACTGTCTGATTTCCAAGATACTTTTTCCGAGGCAAGCGCCGCGTCGTCTGCTTTTTTTGCTGCTTTTTTGGCAGGTTTGAACTCGCCGGAAGACGTCTCTTCCGCGCCAGTCCAGCTTACGGGATCCTGTGCAAGAGGCTCGTCGGTGGGTTCGATTTTTTTCTTGTTTTTGATTGCCGTGAAATTTCCGGAATTCTTGTTCTCGCCAGAACCTGTCCACGAGACAGTTTCCGAAGAATCGGCTGTTTTGGCTTCATCAGCAGCGGCTTCTTCCTTTACAGGTTTCTGAGGTTCTTTTGCGGCATAGGTCGGCTCATACGTCGGACGCAATGCATGCGCCGACGTAGGAAGGTCTCTTAGACCGTTGTCATTGGGATGTTTTTTGTAATTGTCACGCTTGATCGGAGCTTTTTTCCCGACGTCTCCCAGAAGTCCTTTTCCTGCTGTAGGTTTTTTCTTGCTGTCGCTCATTTTGTCTGTCTCATGGGGCGGGGCGCGCTCCCGTCAAATTATTTTTTTGTTTTGCCGCAGCTGCCCGAGAAGCCGCCGTCAATGACTATTTATCTGACTCGTCGGATTCCTTGCCGTCTTTGGCAGAAGTTTCCTCAGATGCAGGTGCCGAAGACTGTCCGTACTTTGCGGCTATCGCCGCCGCAAGATGCGCTGCCTTTTTCTCGCAGGCGCGTTTTTTGGCTTTAGTGTACGCTGCGTATTTTTTGACAGTCTTCGTCACGGAATCCTTGGCTTTGGATTATCCTGCATTTTTTTCCCACTCGATGGTCTGCAGGAGCGCTGTCTTTGCCGCGGTTCAGTTCAGAGTGGCATTAAGATAGCCGCAGGCGGCAAGAGGATCGGCTTTGAGATTGCCGCATCCGCTTTGGTTAAGAAGGAACAGGTAGAGCCAGCTCTTGGAGGCGTTTCCGGTAGCTGCCGCTTCGCGCATGTAGTATTCGGACGCTTCTTTGCATTTTCCCTGCTGCTCGTAAACCATGGCAAGCGAAGTCAGAACTTCTTTGTTTCCGTTTTCCGCAGCCATGGAAAGATATTTGAGTGCAAGATCGTCGCTGCCGTTTTCTGAATAGTATTCGCCGAGTGCATACTGGGCTTCTGGAAGTCCGCTGTCGGCGGCATTTCTTATGTGCGATATGCCTTCGGCAACTCGGGAGTCCTTGTCGAGAAATGACGTGAGCACCGATTCGTCGGCATACAGCATTCCAAGAACGTACTCTGCTTTTATGTCGCCTTTTTCGCTGAGTCTGCGGCATGCTTCGAGAGAGTCGACGAACGTGCGTCCGATGTATACGTCTTTTTTGCTTTTGCACAGCTGTTCGTCGGTCGGTTTAGATTTTTCCTGCGCTGACGAACCGAAGAAATTAAGCCCAAGGCAACCCGACAGAGATGCGGCAAGCGCGCAGCTAAGCGCGGCGGCGGCGATTCTAGCAATAGTGTGTTTCATGTTGGCCCGATGTTGAATTCTTGTGAGTTACAGTTACGGATCTTCTTCTCATTTTACCAGAAACCCTAGAGAGCTGCCGATTGCCGCATACGATGCGCGTTCTGCCTTTTGTTCGGACTGTCCGCCGCAAGTAATATAATAGAGATGAATGGTATCCGCATCGCAGAAGCGATTTTGCGGGGCGCGTTTAGGCTTGTTTGAGATTTTGCGAAATGAAATTTTTGCTGAGAGCGGCAGCTGCCGCGGTCGCGATTGCGTCGTCTTCCTATGCTTTTGCTGATTTTGCCGATTGGAAAAAAATCGCAGATCCAGGCAAATCCGAAAGTCTGAATTTTTATATGGGAAGCGATGGCAAGGTTGTCAGCGTCATAACGGTTGCTAATGTTGATCTGAGCAACGCTGCGGCGGCAGAAGAGGCGGCTTCGGGGATTGCGGCCGAAATGAAGGCATACAAAGGATCTTGCGACAAATTGGAAAAATCGCCTGAGGGACCATACGTTCTTAAATGCCGACAGATGCAGAAGGACAAAGAAATTCAGAGCACCGTTTATTTTGTCAAAGGAAAGGAAGTATCGGTAATGGCGGGATGCTACGGCGGAGCTGATTTCCAAGACATAATGGAAATTCTTGAAGGCGAAGGCTTTGTCGAGGCTGCCGAGAAGAACTCAGAAAAAACTCCTGCCGAAGGCAGCATCGCATCCGGCAAGGACGATATTCCAGATTCAGCGGGATCGGTTGCTGACGATGAGCCTGTCAAGAGTGAGTAGAACTTCCTGCAAAGAATGCCGGCTCGGTTGAGCGAACCTAGGGTTTTCTAAATTGAGCATTACATTCTATGCAGTGATCGGAACGTGCTGATTTTAAGAAAGATTAGCACATTTTAATTTTGCCTGAGCAAAATGTTTAAAATATATAACCCTAACTTTTGAGAACTAGCAAATCGCAATTCTCCTTATCAGAATGGATCGATCATGAATATTTTGAGGATTCGCGCAAACGCATCAAATTATTGAGATCGATTCTTTTTATGCTCCCATTGAGCATTATTTAAGTTTCTCACATACGACGGAACATGATTTTTGGCAGAAGCAAATTCCGTATATGTAAATATTGTCGATATCTGCGTTTGACAAAAATATTTCGGAATAATTTTTCGCTTTTATCTGTTTTATGGCATCTTCTGCTTTCAGTCTTTTTGAATCATTTTCGTCTGAAGTTTGCTTGAGTTCAATAACGGCGGCTGCGTTGTTGATTTTAGATTTGATGGCAATGTCGACATAGCCATTGCCCGACTCCATATTAGAATGATGCTCTTTTATTATTGTCGCATCATGAACGAGCACTCCGTTCATAAAGCCGTGGTAATAGTTTTCCTTCGGCGCTTTGGTCGCGAAATCTCTTACGGATACGTATTTTTTTAGCAGAAGGTTGAGATTTGTTTCTACAGCTTCTGAATCTCCGTAAAACAAGCCTTTGACCAAATCGGCGGTGCTGTTCCTCATGACGAGATTGCCTTTAAAGAATTTTTGGACTTTTTCTTCGAAGCATTCCATTATTTCTTCGTTGGGGATTCGTAGCTCGTATTCGTGTCTGTTGACCGATTTGTAATCGGGATTGAAAGTCAGATATCCCGTGTAAAGAAGCAGAGTCCAGAAATCCTCGATGTCGTGATTTTTCAAATCGCCGTAGCAAAGAGAAGGTTTTACTGCCGTAAATATCGATTTGCCGTTCACCAAAGTCTGCATCTGTTCGACGTGCTCGGGTCTGATATAGCTCATGTACTCTTCGATGACGGCGTTGCCGCTGGTGTTCAGCCAATAATTGCCCGCTTCAATGTCTTCTTCGATTCCGCCGACGTTCAGACGATTTGTGTCGCAGAAATTCATGACGTCCCATGGGCAGTACATATGCTCTCTGCCGAAACGGTAGCCATCATAGTGGGATGTGACCAAACCGCAATATTTGCCAAGACCGTAATACTCAAGAACCTCCTGGGTTTCTTCCTTGGTAAAGCCGATGCCTTTTGAAAACTCCTGATTTCCTTTGTCCAGGACGGAGCATACTTTCAGATTGTTGAGGCCCGTGAAGATGCTTTCCTTTGCGGCGCGCAGGCATCCCGTCAGCACGGCTTTGCCCAAATATGGATTGGTTTTCAAAACTTTTCCCAAGAGACCGCTGACGAGGGGAACCATCTTGTCGTAGTATCCAAAAGCCGCGGCTTTGGCGATGGGCACGTCGTATTCGTCGATGAGGAGTATCGGCTTGACGCCGTGATAAACGCTCAGCAGTTCTGTCAGCATCGCTAGCGAATCTGTCACAGATATTTTGTTTTTCAAATCGCACAAAAAATCTTTGTTCAGAAGCTTCTGCAATTCGCTTAATTGGTATTCCTTCAATCTGCCGTTCTTGTTTGCAAGCAGATACTCATAGCTTTTTGCAAGGTCAAAAATTGTGCTGCCCAGCCGTTCATAGGCGCTTTCGAAATCTCTTTCCTCGACATATTTGAATGTGACGGAGATAACCGGGAATTTGCCCATATATTCCCGGCAAAATTCTTGGTCTTCGAAAATTTTGGTGTCTTTGAACAGACGCTCTTGGTATGAAGTATCTTCCGGTCTGTCGGGATTAGTCGGATTTATTCTCAGAAATTCATGGAAAGTGCTCACGGTCAGCGTTTTGCCGAAACGGCGGGGGCGGGTAATCAGCAGCACATCGCTTTGATCATTTTCGAAGACTTGTTTGATAAGCGGGGTCTTATCGACATAGTAGTTGTTATTTTCGATAAATTTTGAAAACGATTCTCTTCCTACCGATATTCCTTTCATGATCTAATCCGCAAATTGTTTTTATGTTTACATAAATAGGTTGTCCTGTTGGCTATATATTTCAAAGACAATCTGATGCTTAATGTTTAGTCTATTTTAAAAAGTATGGCAGTGCAATAAGGAGATCGTCTGCTTTATGAACATCGCCGACATAACGATATAGGCAATATGTTCTGTGACAATATGAATCCCCTTTGAGTATAAACGAACTAACGTCATAAGGCTTAAATATCGATACCATATAATTCGCCCGAATTTAGGATCTAAAAAGTAGTCGGATAGTTTTTTCGGTTCATTCATTTTGGGGTTTTACCAAAACCACGGATGATGTCGGGGCATCTTTCTAAAGCGTTTGACGGCAATTTAAATGTTTAATGCCTGCATTGCTGGTTGCATAACAACCGACTGAAACCTTCTTGATGCAAATAATGCTTTTAAATCATTGATATTGCCTCTGATATCACTAAAATGTGATTCAGTTCAAATATTGATATTTAGATGCCCAAAATGAAAAATTATTCCGCATTGGCATGCGCTTTTGCATGCTGCGAAGC
>JAZQPH010000062.1:0-1591 GCA_045628385.1 Succinivibrionaceae bacterium | reverse complement strand
ATCATATGTGATGCTGTTGAAACAGATCGCACATAGCCTTTACTGGCTATTTGGATGACCAAAGGTGCGCCTTTTCGACTTGTTGAATGGTGCTCATGGGGTGTGCATTTTCTTTACTGTATCCGTGTCAAAATTAAACCGTAGATGCTATGACTTGCGATTCTTTTTCGGCGGGTGGTTAGTGCTTTCTTGAATAATTTTGCAAACTGTTTCGATGGCTTCGACGGCATTGCATTTTTTGCAATTAACTGGGTGAACCCAGACTGAATATTTTATGATTGCGGCTGCAACGAGTTCTGCTATTGTGGCTGGCCTTGCATTGCGAATCCTCGCGCGTTTGACTTCTTTTATTCTGTCTATTGTCAGCCCCCAGCCTGAGTAGAACGGAACTCCGTAGCATGTTACTTCGCATCCAGCGATCAGGGCTTCAAATCCGAATCCAGATGTTGCGACCCATACGTTCTTGAATGATTGGGCAAGCCTTATTGGGTTTATTGATTCTTTTATGACATGGACGCCTAACTTTTCAAGTTTCATGGAAGATAGGTACCCGCGCTTTTTACCCAATGAGACATTTGGATGAATTTTGACCCAGACATTTTGGGCTCCAAATTGATTTATGGCATTGTCCAACATCATTTTGAATGTTGATTTATCGGCATGTCCTGCGGCAACAGACGCATCGCCGAAAGTCTGATCAATAATGAGTACTCTTTGCTCTCTAGGAACGGAACATAAATTCAGTTTGCTGAGATTTTGTTCTTGAATTCGTCTGTCCTCGCCGAGAGCATTGGCTTTTCCGAGACCGTATCGAAGCATGAGATCGATGATATGTTCCGCGTTCTTTAGATCTTCATTCGACAGCTCTGATTCTTTGTGTTTAAGGATTCTGAAAAGATCAGAATATGATGCGGCAGAATAATAGATGCCATTTCGATCAATACTGAGTGACAGCGGCTGTGCAGAATTGCCTAGCGATTTGATGAAACCGTCTTCGAGAGCAACGTATGGAATATTTTTCTTTTTGGCAAGTTCCATGGCTTTATGGGCAGTATGTTTGTGCCCCCAACCGACGACGCATTCAGTGTCGTTATCCCAAAGAAACTCTCCTATGCAGGGGATTTTTGAAATGCCGCGGCTGAGTATCTCGCAATAACTGATGCCGCCTAATCCCATTCGATAAAGCAACGTCGGGAGGCATTGTCTGATGCCTTCTTTTGTATAGAAGTTGCCAGGAATGATCGCATGCTCGTGAAGTATTTTTTCAAATATTTTGACTTTCTCTTTGATTGGCGGAGTAGGGTGTAGCCAGAACTTATCGAGCAGGGAAATATCTGGTTTGCCCGAGTGCATTGTTCGTATTGCCAGTCCTTCTGAAGCGTAGAAAGCTTCGCCGAGAGTTATTGTGGGAATTCCTTCCATGAACAGCGGCGAGCCCCATCGTACTGTTGACTGTCACGAGTCCTGAAATTTTGCTAAAGACTTCTTTATTCGAACACTTGCTGATGAAAAGAACTCTTTGAGAGATGCCGAGCGCGCTGGCAACGCTCATTGTAAAAGTTCTATAGTCAAAGAACGTATTGTCCAATGG
>JAZQPH010000061.1:0-2973 GCA_045628385.1 Succinivibrionaceae bacterium | reverse complement strand
GACTCAAATGCTCTCCTGCCACGCTCATCCCCCGTCCCGACACCGAAACATTGGTAGAAGAAGCCATCCGTTATCTTTCAGCCACGGATCATAAGAATTGCGCTCCGCGGGTGCTCGATCTGGGAACAGGAACAGGAGCCGTCGCGCTTGCCATCAAATCCGAAATCGGCGAGGCCGATGTTTGGGGAACAGACATCAGTCACGATGCCGTAGAACTTGCCAAAACAAATGCAGAGGCCAATCAATTATCCGTCAGTTTTTTCGAAAGCGACTGGCTCAGCAACGTTCAGGGAAATTTCTCTCTCATCGTTGCAAATCCGCCATATATAGCGGAAGGTGACAGACACCTTGAACTCGGCGACGTCAGATTTGAACCGAAAACAGCGCTGGTGTCCGGCACTGACGGACTTGACGACATCCGTATCATCGCAAGAGAATCCAAAAAGCATCTTTTAGCAGGAGGGGCTCTTATAATCGAGCACGGATGGAATCAAGGTTCGGCTGTACGAGAAATATTAATGTCCGAAGATTATGCGTGCGTGCATACAGTGCGCGATCTCGGAGGAAATGAAAGGATAACTTCAGGGAAAATAGCAATATGACGTCAAAAAACGTAGCCATCAATTCAATTTCTGTCGGCAACGAACTCCCGATAACGGTGTTCGGCGGAATGAACGTTCTGGAATCAGAAGACTTGGCACTCCGTACGTGCGAAGAATTTAAGCGCGTTACCGACAAACTCAGCATGCCTTATGTTTTCAAGGCAAGCTGGGACAAGGCAAACAGATCTTCAATAAAATCATACCGAGGTCCAGGTCTCGATGAAGGGATGAGGCTACTCGAAAAAATTAAAAGAACATTTGGCGTAAGCGTGATCACCGATATACATGAACAAGAACAGGTGAACGCAGTATCGGAAGTCGCCGATGTCCTTCAACTACCGGCATTTCTCGCCCGCCAGACTGATTTGGTAGCAGCATTGGCCAGATCTGGAAAACCAATTAACATCAAGAAACCTCAGTTCATTAGCCCTTCCCAAATTGCAAACATCGTTGATAAATTCCGGGAAAGCGGCAATGACAATCTGCTTTTGTGCGAGCGAGGTTCTTGCTTCGGTTACGATAATCTAGTTGTTGATCTTCTTGGTTTCGGCGTCATGAAAAAGGTATCAGGCGGCGCTCCTATCGTATTTGATGTGACGCATTCTCTTCAATGCCGAGATCCTTCGTCTGCCGCATCCGGAGGAAGACGCGATCAAGTTGTCGATTTGGCCAGGGCCGGCGTTGCGGTAGGCATCGGAGGCATTTTCCTTGAAGCACATCCAGATCCAGAACACGCCCGCTGCGATGGTCCGAGCGCATTGCCTCTTGGCAAACTGGAAGGATTCCTGTCTCAGATTAAAGCAATCGACGATCTGGTTAAGTCTATGCCGTCAATCGATACATCTTGCTAGGATTCAAGCACACTGATTTAAAAAAGAACGGCAGGCCGTTCTTTTTTTTCTAATTGGTTTACTCAGTTATTGCCTAACTAATCTTCCTTCAAATGGGATAACGCATTCAGGGTTTGTCGATCTCAAAGGATTGATGTCAAGACCGCCTCTTCTGGTGTAACGTGCATAGACCGTAAGTTCCGAAGGCTTGCAGTATTTCATAATGTCGCAAAACATTCGCTCGACACACATCTCGTGAAATTCATTGTGATTTCTGAATGAAACAATGTACCGAAGCAGTGCTTCTTTATTTATTCGTGGTCCTTGATAACTAATCATGACCGACCCCCAATCAGGCTGACCTGTAATTAGACAGTTTGACTTTAAAAGGTGCGAACAAATGTTTTCAGACACAATATTCTTATCAGTCGAATCTTGAAGCAATTCTGGAGCATAGTCATAGACAAAGTCAGAAAGCTCGTCTCTGTCGTCAATGCAGGAAAACGCAGTATCAACTACATGCACAATTGACGCAGGTTCATACTGGTCAGATTGGCCGACTTTAGCCAAACTGACTGAAATATCCGAAACGTCGCACAGTAAAGCCTCTGCCAGATCTTTCCTGACCGTATGAGTGAAATCAGATTCAGACGTGAACCTATGGTAGTTCATGCTGTTTAAATATAACTTGAATGATTTTGATTCAATAATAGACCGCGTCGTGCACGGATAACTTATTCTGGCAACAGCAACCTGAGGCAGACCGTTTTTATTGAGCCAAGATATTTCGTAAGCGGTCCATAGATCATAACCGCAAAATGGAAGCTTTGTGCCTAAGTGCAATTTGTCTCTGTTAAGAGATCTTGGAACGGCTACGAGAAGATTGCTGTCATACGTTTTAGGGTATGCAGATTTTTTTCCGAGAGGGACTACATCAGCGATTGATGCATCAACCATAAAAGAACCTTCTATTATTATTAAGAGAGCTGAACGACACTATTCTAACCCTATCTATATGTTGTAAGACACCTATGAACAGCGTCATCGCACTGAAGTACCTATTACTGAAGTACCTATTAAAGCGTGAACATCCTAGGCCAGGCAATTAGATTGCGATCACAGAAAGAATAAGAACAAGTGCCTACAATTTCCGACGGGCGAAAAGTTAAACATTAGCGTTTAAAAAAGAATCTGTTGCGACTAAGTTTTGTTCAAATTGACCAACCAGCAACCGAATTTAAAAAATTTTTTGCTGCTCGCTGATAAAAAAGAAGATACAACGTTGGTTTTAATCTGACATTTAAATTTTCGAAAAGTTCCCTTGATTGTCTGAAAAACTCCATAGATTGTGATCCACGTCACAATTTTATCTCAATTATCCTTCGAATTGTAACTCGATTGATAAATTTCGCACTAATATGCAACCAAACTTGATGTGAGCATTAAGTTTATAAAAACAAGGTCGATATACTTGAACTGCAATATCAGATTTGATCGAGTTCAAATATTGTGTATAATCGACCGTGGTGGCTGACATAGTT
>JAZQPH010000060.1:0-2336 GCA_045628385.1 Succinivibrionaceae bacterium | reverse complement strand
GAGAAACATATATTAATCTCCATAAAAGCTTTTGGTAAATTCTTTATCACTAGATGAAATATTTGTATTATCATCATCAATTTCGCCATGTATAAGGTCTTAAATCCCGTATTTTAAAGCTTTCGAAAAATTCCATGGCATGCACGCCTCGAGGATCGAGTTTTTCTCCTCTGAAGAAATTTTTTTATCATCCAGCATATCTTTGAACATGCCGATGTGTCTGAACAGACATTCCAGATATTCGCTCAGCCGCACCCCAAATTTTTTGCATGTTTCGTGAAAGGATGAGAATATCGCGGCCGATTTGGCTCCTTCGATTGACGCAAACCCGCTGCCTGTCGAATTTCTCAGCACGGCCCAGTCCCGGATGCACCTCTCGGCTTCCGAGTTTGTGAGCGGAATGCTGCCGTCCTCCATGATTCTGGCAAATTTTTTCCATTGGTTGCGGGCATACGTGATTGCTTTGACGTATTTTGCGGTATAGAAGACCAACGGGTCCGGGAAGGCCTCAATGTTTTTGTATGCCGCTCCGACAAACCGTTCGATGTCCTCGAATTTTTTTCTGATTTCCCCCGATTTCCTCATTTTCGTCCGTTCTTCGGGTGTTTCGCATCCGTTGTCCAGGTGAAAAATGTCCTGCAGCAGATTCAGAATTTTTCTTGAAAGATGGTAATCTTCGCTGTCCCTGTCAATGTGTTTCTCTTGAGCGGCGCAGACGTCCCAGAAATATCTGCGAAGATGCACCATGCATCCCACGAGCGTGGCCATGCTGCCGCCTTCGTGATCTTTAAGCCATTCGGCATCGTACCAGCCGTCGGTCGATATGACGACTTCGCCGCCTCCTCCGCCGGTCCATCTGCCGCCGCCGAAGTGCTCCTGAAGCAATCCGAAAGGAACCGTCTGGCTTCTGCTGTTCGTGTAATGGTAAAAACAGCCGTTTTCGGAGGCGAACACGAGCATGTACTGACGGTTTTTCTCTTCTTCCCGGCAGCGGACGAATGTCTCGTCGAGATGGATGACGCGGCCGCTCAGGACCTTTTCTTTCAGATATTCGTATGCGGGGCGCAGCCATTCGGCCGCATCGATGAAATATCTCGCGAGCTGCTGTCTGGATATCGGAAACATGCCGAGGCTCAGCGCTTTCGCGATTCTGTTCATAGGAATGCGTTTCTGAAAACGTTCTTCGGCAAGCACGGCCATAAGCCCGAAGCCGATGAGCGTTTTCGGCAGAAAATCTTTTTCGGGGTTGATTCCGGTTATTGCCGGCGCTCCGCCGGCGGGCACGTACACCGGAACATGCGTCTTCACCTTCACGCACGTCGTGAGCCGGCGGATTTTTACGCCGTCTGTTTTCCATCTGTCGAATTTGTATGTTTGTCCGCCGGATTCGATAAATTCGGGAAGTTCTTTTGCCGCTTCCTCTCTGGTCGATGCGGCAATGACGCGGCCGTCAAAAGAGAGAAACTCGTCCGCCTCGGCATCGCAGTTCCGCGTCTTTTCCCTGTGGCTCGGGCGGCTCCTTTTCTTTTTCTCGCCGTCGGGGTCCGGTTCTGCGGCTTCGGCTTTCTTGCCCGGGTTCTTTGCCGAGGATTCTCTTTTCTGCTCGCGCCCTCGCTGAAACAGAAGTCGCTTCAGCGCGTCCAAGTCCACGTCTTTGGATCTCAGCATTGTTTTGAGCGACTTTACCAGCTCTTCGTATTCGGTTTTCTCCTGCCGGGCTTTATCCAGTTTCTGGATCAAAGTCTGTATGGTCAGGGTTTGTTCTGCGATGGTCTGAGTCTGATTATCGATGGTCTGAATTTGATTATCGATTGACCTGCGCAAATCGTTAATCTGATTTGCCATCGCCTGCTGCTGGCTGAAGTTTGATTCTAAAGACACGTTGAACAGCGACAGAAGCACGTCGATAAGAGGCGATGCCGATTCGGGCAGCGAAGACTTCTTAACCTTCGCTGAAATCTCTTCGAACTGCCGTTTTATATCCGTACCGGTCATCATCAAATCGCTCTTGATACCAATGTTTTATCTTATGTTCATTGTATCAAACGCCTGTTTTTGCTCTTATTCGAAACAGGATGCGAACTTCAGTCGCACGCCAAAATGAGCGCAGAGCATTGATACAGATCCATGGAGATCCACGATTGGAGAAAATGACAAAAATGCGGTCAAAAAAATTTGTGCGATTTTGGGCAATCTGTCGATCTGCAAATGCGACAAGTCAAAAAAAAACGATTTACCACGAAAATGTGACGTAAATCGCTCTGATATTTTGGGTGTATTTTGACGAAATGATTACCGATAAACGATATAATTTTTGCATTAAAAATCACCTCTGC
>JAZQPH010000059.1:0-8516 GCA_045628385.1 Succinivibrionaceae bacterium | reverse complement strand
CCCACAGAACGACATGGCTACGATCCGACTTTCTTGCTGTGTGGCCATAATAGATCAAATTATCTAGGCAGCTTATAGTTGGAGTTTTCTTTTCTCTTTCTGAAAATAGTTACGTTGTTGCCGACAATCTGCACTACTTCTGCGCCGACGGCCTTGGCGATGCTTTCGGCTGCCGCTTCTCTTTCGTCGCGTTCAAGACCCGTAACCTTAACCTTCATGAGTTCATGGTGTTCCAGGCTGCCGGTTAATTCGTTGATTACCGATTCTGTGAGGCCTTTTTGGCCGACGGTGACGATGACTTTTTTATCCATCGCTTGCTGTTTAAGGTATTGGATTTGGGTTTTGGTAAGCATGTCTTGCCTCGTGTAAAATTCCATGTGGCATTATATATCAAATAGAGGCGGCTTATCGCTTGCAAATGGAGGGTCGAATGGCGGATTCAAGGCATAAAAGGCAGATTGCGATCAAGGAGTTTGGCGAAACTGGGCAGCAACTTCTTGCCGGCGCCAAAATTGCCGTTATCGGCGCAGGAGGCGTGGGCTGTCCAGCGCTATCATACCTAGCCTGCGCGGGCGTGGGATGCATCCGTATAATTGACGGAGACGAGGTATCGGATTCTAATCTGCAGCGTCAGATACTCTTTCGCGAGGATGATTTCGGAAAAAATAAGGCCGTTGCTGCCGCCGAGACTCTGAAACGTTTGGATTCTCCACTTGAAATGGAGCCCGTTCTGTAAGATTTTTCGCTAGATACAGCTCAGGAAATTTTAAGAGGTTGCAATATTGCTCTTGATTGTACGGACAAAGCTTCGACAAACGCGCTCATTCAATCATGCTGTTCTCAATTCGGAGTCCTGCTGATCCGCGCAACGGCAGTGCGCTTCGGAGGGTGTGTCGACATTATTCCTTCTGGCATGGGGATGTGCCCATATTGTCTTTACGGTGGGGCAGAGCCTCCGCTTCCTTCTGATGTCGGCACGATGGGAGCTGCCGTCGGAGCCGTAGGCGCTCAGGCGGCTCTGGAAGCTATAAAAATTTTGTCGCATATCGCGTCATATTCTCGGCCTTGCTCGTTGCGCTACGACGGATTGTCGGGGAAAATGACAAAACTGAATATGCCAATTGACGCATGCATTCACACTATAAGAAAAAAATAAGGATACGGATATGACTGCTGACTACGATCGCGGCAGATGGATATTTCTCGATACCGAAACAACCGGCAAAAATGAAGGAGCGGGCGATGCCTGTATCGGCCATCGCATCATTGAAATCGGCGCAATCGAGGTAATCGACCGAAAATTTACCGGTAAGTCATATCAGGTATTCATGAATCCAGAACGGCCTGTCGATGAGGGGGCTTTCAAGGTACACGGCATTTCGGATGAGATGCTCAAGGACAAGCCTAAATTTGCTGAACTTGCTCAGGAGTTCATCGATTTTGTCAAAGGTTCAAAGCTAATCATTCACAATGCAAAATTCGACGTGGGGTTCCTCGATCAAGAATTTCGCTTTGCGGACATAAAACAGGAAGGTTCTGAAAATTTTCTGACGGTAGAACAGTTATGCGAGGTCGAAGACTCTATAAGAACAGCCAGAACTCTGCTTCCCGGACACACCCGATACAATCTTGATTTTTTGTGCAAAATTCTGAATGTCGACACGTCAGAGCGTACTCTGCACGGAGCGCTTCTCGATGCCAAACTGCTCGGAATGATGTATCTGTCGCTTACTGGCGGACAGAACAAATTGGATTTTCAAAATGCCATGGCGGCTGTTTCTTCTTCGGGGGATGAGCAGGACGGCATATCGAAGATTTCAGATGCCGCAGGTCTTGTCGTCATACGTGCCACAGCAGAAGAACTTGCCGAACATGAGAAAAAACTAGCCTCTCTGTCGAAAAAATGCCATCCGAACTGGACTGAATACTATTTTGAAGAGTAGCCGTGCAGCTTTTTGCGACTAACTTCGCCCAGAAAAAAACTGACAAGCGCGGCTTGCCAGTTTTCTTTTTATAACCAATATTCCAAGAGTATAGAAAATTATTTTTTAGGGCAGACCCCGTTCATCTGCTTTTCAAATTTTTGAGCGTCTGTGAGGTAATTTTCTTCTGTGAGTCTGTAGGTTCTGCTGCCGTGGGCGCTTTTCATCTGATCAAGATTGCGCGTGTCGATTTTGGTTTTTCCGTTTACGCAATATACCGAGTAAGTCTGGGCAAAAGCGGACGGTGCTGCAACAGCGGCAGCAAGCAAGGCGGCTACAAAAATTTTCTTCATAAAATATTCTCCGAGCGCATGTAGCATGCGTTTTATACTGTTAATTAAATCATCCGAGAATTAGGCATGGATATTTGGCTATGAAATCGGATGCCAGACTTGAGAAATCCGTCTCAATCTCAATTTTATGTATGCTGAGTGAAAAAGAAAACCCGGCGCAACCGGGTTTTTTTTCTTTACAGATTAAATTGTCGCTGACGCTTGCTGCTTTTGGTAGTAACTTTGGAGCAGCTGCATTTCTCTTGACGCGCTCGAATCAACTTCCGTTTCCGTTTCGTCAAGATGTTCCTTGATGCTTACGAATTCATCAAAATGAGCGATGAACAGATCGGTCAAGTCAGGGTCGAAATGATGTCCTCTTTCTTCCTGGAATAGGGCAAATACTTTTTCAAGCGGCCATTTTTTCTTGTAGCAGCGATCTGAAGCCAAAGCGTCAAATACGTCTGCAATTGCACAGATGCGGCCGTAAAGAGGAATGGCTTCACCTGAGATTCCCTGAGGGTAACCAGTGCCATTCCATTTTTCGTGGTGGCTTATGGCTATTTGCGCAGCTGTCTGGAACAGCTCGATTTCAGAATCGCGCAACAAATCATATCCTACCTGAGAGTGTGTTTTCATGACCTGCCATTCTTCTGGATCAAGTTTGCCAGGTTTGTGAAGGATCTTGTCAGGAATCGCGATCTTGCCAAGGTCATGAAGCGGCGAGGCTTTTTCGATTAGCTCGATTTCCTCAGGCGGCAAACCATAAAGTTTTGCAAGCAGACCGCAATAGGCAGAGACTCGCTTGACGTGCATGCCAGACTCTTTAGACCTGGTTTCGACAATTTCGCAGATATGGTACATGACCTCGCGCTGGTCGCGGCTGATGCGGTCAGAAATTCTGATATTGCGGTAGTGATTGGATAAAGTTTCCTGGAAAAGATTTACGATCTGTTTGTCTGGACTTACCTTTATGCCATCCGGAATTGTGACATCAATAACCAGTCCGTCAAAATCCGCCAAGCAGAGAACTGTTGCGTGCTCGCCGTACACATCGCCTATTTCTTTTTCAATGGTGTCGAAAACGTGTGAGTTGTTTTCATTTCTTTCGATTTTTTCTTCAGAAAAGAAATCCGTCACGATCATGGTTCCGACAGGACTCACAAAGAATCTATACACACGATATTCGCAGGATCGATGTTTTCCTGCAGTCAGAAGTTGGCTGAAGTGCGATACGACCATTCTTACGGCAGATTTGAGCTCGCGCTGGTTAACAAGCGCATGGGACATATCGTTAATCTGAACAATTTTAAAACTGTTAATCCAAAGCATAACTTCGCTTTGGTAAGAGTGCAGGTTTGTTCTTATGAGAGTACGCAGCTTGAGTGACGACATATCTGTTTTATCGCGATAATCGTCGATGTCGTACTCGTCAAGGATCTCGTCTTCAGGCGCTTGTCCAGGCTGACCGGTTCTGAGAACAATTCGGATCAAGTGATCGTGCAGATCGTTTCGGATGTAATTTGCAAGCTGAAGTCCAGCGTCCTCTGTCTCCATAACTACATCGAGCAATGCAACGGCAATGTCGTTGTTCGCACTGAGAATTTCTTTTGCTTCTTGTGCGCTGTAGGCAGACAAAAATTCAATGGGTTTGCCTTTATAGCTTACGCCCATCATAGCAAGTTTGGTTATGCGGTGAACGTCTTCCTCGTCATCTGCAATGAGTACTTTCCAGACGTAAGGAGCCGAGAACGAATGCAACCGTTCCTTGCGTGTAATGTTATTGTGTGCTGCGGTCATACAAAATCTAGCAATTTTCTTCAATCTCAGTTTGCCCAGTTACAGCAAACCCAGATAAATATATCGCTATGGGACGAACAGTAGAATTTTTATGTTGTGATTTCTTGAAGTTGATACAGATCGGCATCACGATTTTGCATAAGCAGTTTTGAGTAATGGGTGAATATGTCTAAATTGTATTGTTTTGGTGCGAATATTTTGTCAGTCCCATTCTTCGACATCGCCGGAAATGATGTTTTTTCCGGAAAATTCGGCGCCGCATGCGCACAAAATTTGCTCGCTTGCCAATTCCTGCTCGGTTACAGCCGTCAGCTTGCCACGGCATTTGCCGCATTTGTATTCTGGTTCCCAGACAGTGCCGTCATCTTTTGCGAGTCTCAGTCTGAATCTTGTCAAAATGCGCCTGCAATTTCTGCATGTGTACGCGCAATAGCCGAATCCAGGTTCCAGCCAAGCTCCGTCAGAGGCGATTTTTAGGGCAAGTCCCGCCATCTTTTGAGATCTGATGAGCTGTTTTATCAGCGGTTTTCCGCCCGTTCGGAAGCTTGCAACCAACAGATTGCCAGGAGTGCATAATGAACTTGCGCCGAAATTGGCGCAATGTTCCTTTCCGCATCCTGGGCAGTTGGCGATGTAGGTTTTCCCGCTCATTGCATGTCCTTCTGTTTAGATTCGGAATTGGCGCACCTGCGCAGAAGTCAGAAATTTAGTCATCCGAACAGAAATATTATAAAAAAAGGCAGCACACTTATATCTTGCTGCCTTCAGGTTTATAGAATTTATCTATATTCGAAGTAAATATTGCGTTTAAGCTTCGAATTCGGAGATAGTCACCTGTGGTTCGCCGGCATTGCATTTTTCGATCTTGCCGATGATGCGCGCGCTTTCGCCTTCTGCGTTGAGGAGGGCGACTGCTGCCTCTGCATCCTTCGGATCGACTGCTACAATCATGCCTATGCCGCAGTTGAACGTACGGTACATTTCGCGGCGTTCGACATTGCCAGTCTTCTGCAGCCAGTTGAAAATTTCAGGCCACTGCCAGGTAGAACTGTCGATTGCAGCGCGTGCATTTTCAGGAAGAACGCGCGGAATGTTATCCCAGAATCCGCCTCCCGTGATGTGAGCCATTGCGTGAACATCCATAGCCTTGATAAGTTTGAGAAGAGGCTTAACGTAAATGCGGGTAGGGGCAAGCAGAGCCTCGCCGAGCGATCTTCCTTCGTCAAACGGCTGGTTGAGATCTGCCTTGCCGGTTTCGACAATCTTGCGGATCAAAGAGAAACCGTTTGAATGAGGACCTGATGAGGAGATGCCGATGAGAGCGTCGCCTTCTTTAATGCGGGTCGCTCCGTCAATAATTTTGTCTTCGTCAACGACGCCGACTGCAAAACCTGCCATGTCGTAATCGCCTTTAGCATACATACCAGGCATTTCTGCGGTTTCGCCGCCGATAAGCGCGCATCCCGACATTTCGCAGCCTCTGCAGATGCCAGCGATTACTTTGGTCGCGCTGTCTACATCAAGCTTGCCGGTCGCATAATAATCGAGGAAGAACAGTGGTTCCGCGCCCTGAACGATGAGATCGTTGACACACATTGCCACGAGATCGATGCCCACTGTTTCATGTCTGTTCATGTCAATGGCAACGCGAAGCTTTGTGCCTACGCCGTCAGTGCCGGAAACGAGAACAGGCTTCTTGTAGCCTTCTGGAATGCGGCAGGGCGCGCCGTAGCCGCCAAGACCGCCCATGACTTCCTTGCGGGTTGTCTTTTTGACGTCAGCCTTGATGTTTTCGACTAATGCCTCGCCTGCGTCGATATCAACGCCTGCGTCTTTGTAACTTAACTTCTGATCTGCCACCTGGGAACTCCATAGGGTTAATGAGGTTTTACTGCGCAGATTATAGCGTATTTGTGAGGCATATCCCGAAAGATATTGGTCAATATGCGCCAGTTTGCCCATATTTATGTTGTGTTATGCGCCGCAATTCAAGAATGGTAATCAAATTGGTGCAATTTGGCCGATTTTGTTCTGACTGAGGGAACAACGTCGATAAAGTCTCCATAGCCGCGCTATGGTAAAATTGCAGAAGTTTGCGTAAACGCCGCGTTAAAGGAATCATCATGAAATTTTTGTCTAAGCTGGCTGCATCGGTGCTTGCTGTTTTGGCAGTTTCGTCTCAGGCTGCGGAATATGGTTTATCGTCCGACGTATCTTCAGATCTTCTGAGGGCTTCCGTTCCCGGTAATCCCGATTCATACGACAAAAAACTTACCGTAAAAATAGCATTTGAATCTGTCATCGGAAAATTGACTGCCGGTCAGTCCAAGGCTCCGACAGTAGATGCCATTACTCTTGAATCGTACGTAAAGTCGATTGAACCAAATGACGGCTCACTAACGGTCACCTTTGATAAGGAAAAGACTTTAAAACTCCTTCAGGACAGACAGATCAGCGTATATGTGTCAGAGCGTCCCGACGTTATGATGTGGATCGTGTGGCCAGATTCCTCCGAAGGCACGCAAATTATTTCTGATTCGTTCGGTAACGCATTTGTCGAGTCTTTCAAGACAAGAGAAAAATATTATGGACAAAATGCGTTTTTCCCGATCATGGACGTGGATGATTCTTCGGTCGTGACCTATGAGAACGTTGTGGCAGGTGATATAGACTCTATAAGAGTTGCAACCGAACGTTACGGCACTCCTTACTTCGTTGTCGGAAGCGCGTCTGAATCCGGCAACGGCGGCTATTCGCTTCAGTGGGGACTTTATTCTTCCGACAAAAATGCTGGTGCGATAGATTCGGGAGAATTCGCAGGCACTGGTTCTGAATTGGGAGAAGCTCTGGCTTCAGGCATAGTGGGCAAATTTGCCGAAGGCCACATGGAAAAAGTTTCCGGCATTTCTGGCGCTGAGACTCCTGATGCGGGACGCGTTGCCATGGAGGGGACATTGATGTCGCCTGGCGTGGCGCTTGTCGTTATTTCAGGAAAGATGGATTTTTCAGACGTATATGCTCTTGAAAGAGGCATGCTGAAGTCCAAATCCATTAAATCCTTCGGTCTTTATCAGACTCAGGCAGATCAAAACGTCTATGAAATTACGTTTGAAGGTGATTACGCCGAAGCGTCGAAGGCGCTTCTTGCGATTAAGGGCGTGCATCCGGTTGGCGGCGACAAAATTTATAATTTCGTATTCGATAAGACTCAGACGATGTTAAAAGAAGAAAAACGCATCGCTGAATTGGAGGAACAGTGTTCTGATCCTGCCAATGCTGAATCTTCAAAATGTGCGGCATTCCGTGAAGAAGTGAATAAAAAAGAGCAAGAAGAAAATGCTGGTTCTGAGGAGAGTACCGGCGAGATTGACGCCATCCCGATAGATCCTAACTCTATCAAGGATACCTCAGGCGAGAAACTATGATTTAGGCGCAAGAATGTGTTTGTGAGTCAGTTTACATACACGATGCCTAGCGTTCTAAAATAACAGAAATAAATCAAACCCGTTTGCATAGCAGACGGGTTTAATTTTGGTCTTTTCTTCAAAGAATACGCAAGATGAGTGATTGGTATAAAGACAATGATAAATATTTGGTTCTGGATTTAGGATGATTTTCTTTTTCACATTAGTCTTCAAATCTTTTTTCGGCCGTTCGCCAGTGCTCGTTTTCGATAATCATCGCGTCAAGAGTCGCCTTCTGCAACCTGGTCGTGGCAAACGTTGCAGCTTTGTATATATATTTTGCAGCATTGTCCCAATCTCCCTTTAGCGAGCTGAATTCGGCCATGGTCTTATATCGTTCATATCCCATGCCCTGTTTGGCATAGCAATCCGCCAGCATCATCAATGCCGAAAGCGAGTCGCGGTGACTGCGGCTGTATGGTTCCAGGATTTTTATCGCTTCCTTATTTCTTCCAAGGCTTTGATACACATTGGCTAAATTGACGACGATAGTCTCGCTGTCTGGGTAAAGTTTCATTTTTTCGGTCAGATATGTAATCGCCTTCTGTCCGTTACCGGACAGCAACCAGGCATCGCTGACCGCATCTGACCAGAACAAACTGTTTTTAATATTTTCGGGAAGAGAATTGAGAATATCTAGCGCTTTTGCGGCATTTTTTGAGTCTAGATATGCAAGAGCCAATCCGTATTTTAGGCATGATTCACTCCAAACTCCCTTGTGACCCGCAAGATATCCTCCGAAAAACTCTCGGGCCTGCTGCGGGGTTCTTCCTTCAAATCTTGCCGCAATTCTGGCCTTGGCCAGGCAAAAATCGCGAAAATCAGTGACTTTGGGTTTTCCCAGAGCTTCGGCTGCATTCATTGTGGCTGCGACACGTGATTCGGCAACTGGATGGTCAAGAAGTCCTTGAGGAATCTTGTTCATGGCAGGATTGCTGAGTTTTCGGAAAAATTCTGCCATCTGCATCGGATCGTAACCAAGTCGGAGGCCAAGCGGT
>JAZQPH010000058.1:0-2005 GCA_045628385.1 Succinivibrionaceae bacterium | reverse complement strand
GTAAAGTTTGAAAAAGCCGGAATTGCTAAGCCCTGCTGGAACTCTTTAAAATCTCCGTTACGCATTTGCCTACGGTGCGGATGCCGCATACGCAGGTCAACCGCGTTATTCCTTGCGCGTGCGCAACAACGATTTTGATCTTGAAAATCTTTCAGTCGGAATTAACGAAGCGCATGCCCTCGGAAAAAAAGTATACGTAGTCGCAAATATCCAGGCGCACAACGCCAAAATCGCCACCTTCATGCGCGACATCGATCCCGTTGCCGCGCTTAAGCCCGATTCGTTCATCATGTCTGATCCCGGGCTTATCGATCTCGTGCGCGAAGCCCACCCTGAAATCCCGATCCATCTTTCGGTGCAGGCAAACGCCGTCAACTGGGCGACGGTAAAATTCTATGAAAGAATCGGCGTAAGCCGCGTGATACTTTCGCGAGAGCTGTCGCTTGAGGAAATCCGGGAAATCCGCGACAAATGCCCCGACATCGAGCTTGAGGTATTCGTGCACGGCGCTTTATGCATGGCCTATTCGGGAAGATGCCTTTTGTCGGGTTACATCAATAAACGCGATCCGAACCAGGGCGCATGCACCAACGCCTGCCGATGGGCATACAAAATAAGAGGCGCCAAAGAAGACGACTGCGGCGCAATCGTTCCCGCTTTCACCGTCGAAGAGCCGCAGCATCCCGATGAGCCGATGACGGCTTTTGAGGACGAACACGGCACCTACATCTTCAATTCCAAAGATTTGAGAGCCGCGTCGCTTGTCGGCGAACTTGCCAAAATCGGCGTCGACTCGCTCAAAATCGAGGGTCGGACCAAATCCTTTTATTATGTCGCCCGCACCGCCCGCGCCTACAGACGCGCCATCGACGATGCGGCAGCGGGAAAAGCATTTGATCCGTCAATCGACCGCGAACTCGACGATTTGGCAAACCGCGGCTACACGGAAGGCTTTTTGGTGCGCCACCGCGCAGGGGACATGCAGAATCTTGAAAGAGGCATTTCCGTATCCGACAGCGCGACGCTCGCTGGGGAAGTCATCGGAACTGCGGATGGCTATCTTGAAGTGGCTGTCAAAAACCACTTTGAAGAAAATGACCGCATGATCCTTCTCACCCCGTCCAGCGAAACGCATTTCGTGCTTAAAGGCATGCTAGACAAGAATCGAGAAAATGCCGCAATAGCGCCGGGAGACGGGCATGTGATGCTAATACCCCGCCCCGAAGGATTTGACGCATCTGCTTCAGCCGAACGCGGAATTTTGATGAAAACAGGCCCGAAGACCGGTCTCTAAAAATTTTTTCGCGGCAATGCCGAACGCATAAAAACGGGCGAAACCTAAAAATGGCTTATTTAATCGATAAAAAAAAATGCACTGGCTGCGATATGTGCCTGCCCGAATGCCCAAATGCCGCAATCACGGAAGAAGGCGGCATCTATTCGATTAATCCCGAAAGATGCACCGAATGCCGGGGTTATTACAGCGAGCCTACCTGCGTAAAAGTCTGCCCCGTGCGCTGCGTGAAAAAAGATCCTTCGATAGCAGAAACCGAAGATACCCTCAAAAAGAAGCTGAAAAAGCTGCTTGAGGAGAACTGACGCCGAAACTTCGAAGAGCAAACAACCTCCCGGCGATTTTTCGCCGCAGAACAATGGGATCCGTATTAACGGATCCCATTTTTTTGCACGAAAAAACAGCATTATGCGCGCAGACAGAGCACGTCCGCACCGGACTGAACATTTGAAAAAATGAATGTATTCAAACACTTGACAGATTGCGGCTTAGGCATAAAAATCTGATTATTTCCGCGTGATACAGATCACGAATTACCAAGAAGGGTGCGATGGAACTTTCAGGCGCGACGATAGCTGCCATGCTGGCATCTATTGCTTTCATAATGGGGCTCGGACTTTGGCTTTCAAGGCCCAAAAACATAACGAGCGAAGGCTTCAGCCTCAACGGGAGAAAAACTTCCGCAACGATGATCGCAAGTCGGATCGTAGC
>JAZQPH010000057.1:0-1794 GCA_045628385.1 Succinivibrionaceae bacterium | reverse complement strand
GCCTCATCCAGGAGATTCACAACTCGCCCGCCGTTTCTCTTTATGACTACAACGACGAAGAGTCGCTTACATACTGCGTGATGACGGGGCTTTTGTGGTCGACTCTGGACGATTACGGCTGCCGCCGCGAAGAACAGGCGGGGAAAGGAAGACTCGATTTGGTGTACGAGCCGACAATCGAAGGAACCGCGCCGCTTATTCTGATAGAGTTTAAATATGATTCTTCCGCCGAAGAGGCGATTGCCCAGATAAAGACGCAGGAATACTTCAAACGCTATACTGCGCAATACCGCGGAAATATCATTATTGTCGGGATAAATTACAGTTCCAAAACAAAAGATCATCAGTGCTTAATAGAAAAACTCCAATAATTAATAAAAGAGTTTCTGACGTAAATAAATTCTGACGTCCGTATCAGTTTAAGATATTTAGAGATGACGCATAAATGCCAAATTCTTTCAAAGTTGCAATAGAGTTTGACGTTGCCTTGCCATGCGAAAGCTTAGTTGAAAAATTTTATAGCTGTTTTATCGAATGAGGTGCTGCTTTTGCTGGCGGTCATTGGGACAGCGAGGGATACACTCTTGATGAACTGATCAAGACTAACCAGGAATATATATCAGGATGCAGCAAAGATCTTGACGACGGAGGTTACTATCAGATTAAGTTCAGTTTCGGCGAATTTTCGGAAGTTCGCGGGCATTGGAACAAGCTTGATGACGAATTGTCATTTACGCTGCTCATTACTGAAGACGACTTTTATGAAGAAACGGAGCAGGGCAAAAAAGAGCTTCCCGACCGCATGAATCTCGTAAAAGAGCTGTGTTTCAAATTATGGGAGCTTCCGGCGACAGCATGTATTCAAACGGCATGGGATTCTTCGGAAACGCAGCCAAGGTGCAAGGATATCTGTGAAAAATGCCCGCCGATGGCAGAAACGTTCGCCATAATAGATGAAAACATCTATCTCGAAAGTTGGCGCATTCATGGCAAACGCATCGGCAAAAACGGCGTGCTACTGGAATGCGATAACAATTGGCTGACGAAATTCAAACCTAGTTTTGAATACGGCACCGAAGTGGCAGCATATCTTGAAAAAGCTGTCGATGCGATAAAAAAGGAACATCATTATCATTGGGCTGACGTATCTCTGTTCAACAAAAATTGCCGGTACGCGATTGAAGAAATACAAGGCGATCTCCATTACGTCAGATACACAAAATCGTCTACAGGTAAAATTTCAATAATCACCTTCTGCAAAGGTGATTAGAGACCTTATACTTCCAACGTATAAGGTCAATAAAAATTTTTTTTACTAAGTGTAATGAAAATTCAACTTAGGATCGACGTTAAAATTGTCCCTAAAGCGGGTTTCACTATAGAAGATTGATTCTCTAAACTGCCTTCAGAATCTTCCACTTTCCATTGCGCTTGCCGTTCTCCCTGCAGATGATTCCTTTATCCTGCATTTCGATAGTTCTGCGTTTAATTGTTCTGTCGGATATCCCGGTCTCCTCGGCTAGTACCTTTTGGGTAGCCTCAGGATGATTTTTCAGCACATTTATAATCGCTAGTTCTTCTAGTGAGAGTTTCAAAGTGTCAATTTGGCACTTTGAAACTCTCTTATTGGCACTTTGAATTGCACTTTCATCGTGAAAAATCGATATGCATATATCTATTTTTCAATTCATGACAGGCATCAATCAGAAGATTTTCGAAGAATAATTCTAGATATTCAGTTGTCGCATGAATATCGTTTTGCCAATCGCTGTAATTGGCTCTGACCAACGCATT
>JAZQPH010000056.1:0-2143 GCA_045628385.1 Succinivibrionaceae bacterium | reverse complement strand
ATCCTACCATCCCTACGTCTGACGAAGCGAACGAAGATATAGCCCTGCGGATCCTCTTCGGTCTGTTTACCGACGAAGCCCGGAAAAAGCAACTGCTTCATTTTTTCGTCTCCTTTCTGCCCATTTCTGGGCATAAAGAATCCTAGGCCATGGGTACTTGACCATCCGGAAAAATGTGGTAAACTATTCCACAGACGTTTTTCCCAGGATTGGTCGGCTTCAACACCGGCCTTTTTTGGTTGAAACCTGGGCGGTTGTCGTTGCCTCGACTTCCGTCCTTTTTACAATCTGTCACATTTCTCCCTGCAGTTTTTCCTCCAGTCCTTTCATGAACGGATTGAGTTCCTCGATGCGCTTGGCTACTGCGAGCAGCGCATCCCGATCAAGACCACCTACACCAACCAACTCCTTCAGCAATTGGAACTCCCACCAGACTTCAATGCCATGCTTCCGGCAGTTCTCGCGCAGACGGCGATCGTTTGTCCATACGCCAAACGACTCCTCTTCCGCCATCAACAGCAAGGAACGATCCGGCATCGACAAACGTCGATCCGGATAATCCAAGACACGTTGCGACAATTCCGCCGTTACCGGGAGAACCGTGATTCCAAGTTCCGCTATGCAGCCCTCGGATATCTGGGTCGAAACCTCGTCATAAATCATGCGCGGTATAAAGATCTGCGCAATGCCATAACGAGAAAGCTCTCCGATCAGTCCAAGCGCATCAGCCAGAAAAAGGTCGATTAAGATGTTGGCATCCGCCAACAACAGCTTGTTCGACAACTGATCGGATGTCTCATCCATCGTTACATCGCACCTTCCTTCGTCCAGCTACTGACGAGATCGCGCGTTTCAAGAATGCTCTTGCCTAGAACCTCGGCAAGTCGAGACATCGTAATTTCTCCGTCAAAAAAGATCTTCCGGGCCAAGCGAATGAATCGCGAAGACTCAATGCGAATGTCAGACGGGCAAGCCTCCTCGCGTGCGGGCAACGAGCGTCCAAATTGCCGACGATAATTTTGATGAAACCACACACGATACGGAGGCGGCGGATTCGTGCCACTCCTCTCCTCCAAACGTTTCAAGACGGTCTTATAGCTAACCATGAAAATCTTCTTAACGGACAAAACACGGTTGAACCACGGCACACCGTCCGAACTTCTCCACGCCACCTCGAACTCATCATCTGGCAGCAGCAATCCACTTGCAAACGCATCAGCCTCATTTTCTATATGCTTTGCTTCAACCGCGGAAATCTCATCCGTCGGCTCATCAAACGAATGCAGCAGCATATGACCGACCTCATGGCACAACGTAAAAAGCTGACGTTCACCAGGAATACTAATATTCGTATTCACCGCAATGGCAAAATGCCCAGACGGCAACTGCAAGGTAAACCCAAACTCTGCCGCAGTCGGAAACGGGAAAGCCAAATACTTGACCCCATTTGCTTCAAGCGCCTCCCCCAAACGGCGAACGCTAGTGAACCCCTGACTGAAAAAGAATTTTCGAACCTCGCTGCCAAACTGCCGAGCCTCAGCAACGTTTCGAACCGTTCGACACAAACCCATAAACCCTGCACTCGGCGGGCAATTCTCTTTCGCAACCTCCTCAATGAACTCATAGTCCGCGAACTTGCGCTCAGCATCCAGAATCGCTTGAACGCAAAATGCATTTTCCTGTTGCGTCCGAATTTTCTTGTGTCTGAAACGCGGATTTGACCGTGGCTGCGAGTTCTCAAGCAGCAGCACGGGACTGATGCCAAAGACCTTGGCGATGCGATAGAACATATCATCCGTAGGTTTGGACCTACCAGTTTCTATCTTGCTGTACGTAACCCGACTAACAGCAAGTAATGACGCGAGCTGGCTCTGATCCAGTCCGCGCATCAACCTGTAGCGCTTTATGTTTTCTGCCAGTCTATTGTCCATTATTATAGTCCTTAGTGGTTCGTTAACTAAACGGTCTTTCGCCGTTTTTGCGTATAGGGTATCAAATTTTCTGAACGCTGTCAACGATGACTGTAACATTCATTTACAAATTATGTAAATGTTCAAATGATATATAGAAGATTAAAACGAATTTATTGTGTATACACTTATCAACAATACAAGATATTGTGTATGTTCATAAGTCATAAGAT
>JAZQPH010000055.1:0-3835 GCA_045628385.1 Succinivibrionaceae bacterium | reverse complement strand
GCCTCCGACTTCCTCTGAGACGATCCTTTTTTCTTGTGCGGGGGAATCAATCTTATCCTCAGCAAAGCTCCCGACTTCGTCTGCTTCTGCGTCAGATTCTCGGCCTTTTGCCTTGCTTGACGTATTAGAAGCATTAACTATGCCGGAAATTACAGGATTAAGAGTTTGCGCCATGACTTCTGCGATATCGCCGCCCATGCCTTCGAGCATCAATTCGTTTGCGCTAATTTTTCCTTCATTGGCAAGTATTAATGCTCTTTGCATGATGTTATCGAGTTCTCTCACGTTGCCTGGGAACGAATATGCCAACAAAGCTTCCGCCGCATCATCAAGAAGTTCCGGAATAGGAGAACTGTTTTCCGTCGCATGAAGTGCCAGAAGATGCTTTGCAAGCGGCAATATATCGCCAGGGCGTTCTCTGAGAGGTCTCCATGACAGCGGAAAAACATTAAGTCTGTAATAAAGATCTTCGCGGAATTTATGCTCTGCCACGGTTTCTTGGAGGTTGCGGTTGCTTGTCGCGATAACGCGCACGTTGAGTTTGATGCTCTTGCGGCTGCCAAGACGCTCAACCTCGCGCTCTTGCAAAACTCTGAGAAGCTTTGCCTGCAGCGAAAGATCCATTTCCGTTATTTCGTCAAGAAGGATTGTTCCGTCCTGCGCCTGCTCGAATTTGCCGGGACATGACTGCACAGCCCCCGTAAAAGCACCCTTTTCATAACCGAAAAGAGTCGCTTCAAGCATGCTTTCGGGAATTGCCGCGCAATTGATGGCGACAAAAGGACCTTCCGATCGCGGAGAATGATCATGGATAAATCTGGACAAGACTTCTTTGCCGCTTCCCGACGGTCCCGTTACCATGACGGTCGCATCCGACTTTGCAACTTTGGCAGCAAGAGAGAACAATGCCGCGGTCGAAGCATCGCCGTACACGGGATCTTTGCTTTGGACGGTTTCGGCAGGAACATATCGGCTTACTTGGTTAAGCAGAACTTCAGGGGAAAAAGGCTTAGAAAGATAATCAACCGCGCCGTCTCTCATTGCTTTTACCGCGCCGTCGATATTGGCGTATGCGGTCATGAGCAGAACCGGCAATTCAGGATATGCGGCTGCGATGTTTTTAAGCAATGTATGCCCGTCCATCCCCGCCATCTGCACGTCCGAGACAACCATATCGACTTTGCGTCTTGCCAGGGTTGCCATGGCAGATGTTCCGTCCGACGCTTCGGCACAGTTGTATCCTGCCAGCTTGAGCGTGTCGACGATAGCGGTTCTGAGACCGGCATCGTCATCGACGACAAGAACGGTTGCAGTGCTCATCTTTGACTCCGATTATTCGTGTTCCGTTAATTTTTATGTAAATGCGCAAGGGCGCACGAAGCGCCCCGCGACGCTCATTTGCAATTCTAACGGCGATCGCGAGATCACCGCCCGTTTTTTATTCATTGACAGCTCGTTTTTGCGAACCTTCCGCACAGCGAGGGAAGGTAATCGTAAAACATGTGCCCTGACCCTTGGCCGACGCAATCCTGACAGTACCGTGATGAGCCGTAACGACTGCCTTGACGATGGCAAGACCGAGACCTGTTCCAGCGCTCTTCGTGGTAAAGAAAGGATCAAACGCTGCTGCGACAGTTTTTTCGTCCATGCCGTCTCCGTTGTCGATAATTTTGAGCTGAATGAGTTCATCCTTGCCGACGAGTTTCATTTTGACCGTAGTGGCGTTTGCCTGAAGAGCGTTGTGCATAAGGTTTGTCACAGCCCCCTTGATCGCCGACGGATTGGCGATCATCGTCAAAGGAGGATCGTCAGTTTCAACGATGAGATCGGCGCCTGCTTCATCAAACATGCCTTCTGCCGCGCGGGCGATGTCATCGACCAAATCACATACTTCAACATGCTCGACGATATTGTCTCCAGAACGTGCAAACAGCAGAACGTCGGAAACCTGACGCTCGAGGTCGCGCAGGCGATCCATGAGCTTTATCTGGATGGAATTTCTGTCGGCGGCATTGATTCTCGCATTGCCGAGATTGGCTGCATAGAGCATGGCTGCCGATAGCGGAGTTCTTATCTGATGAACCAAGGTTGCGGCCATTCTTCCGAGATTGGAGAGTTTTTCCATCTGGCGGATTTTGTCCTGCATCTGCCTTGTTTCCGTAAGATCTGTAAGCTGCACAAGCTGGCCGTTTGTCTGAGGAAACGGCATGGTGCTGACCTGAACTTTGCGTCCGCTTTTGAGAGAAATTTCATGGCCGTCATCAGCCTTCATCTGAAACTTCGTTTTGATGATGGTAAGCCAGCTCTTGCCGACGCAATCGCTTCCGAGCATGGAAACGCCGGCGCGATTGAGCCAGTCCACATTTCCGTAGCGATCGATAATGATGATTCCCGACGGAACGGCATCATAAAAGCCCGAAAACGTGTCTGCAGAAATTTCTGCTGTCTTTTTAGCACCGATGATCATAATCCACCTCAAAAGCGCACATGCGCATTCATTTCTGATGTGGTTTAATCAAAATGCGTGCCAACTAAAATTATCTTTTAAATTCAATAAGATATATAAAATTTTGTCTAGCTTTTGCTACTTAGACAAAATTATGACAGGAGCTTTTCCAAGAACAGAATATTCGCCAGGCTTCAGTCCATTGCCAAAAGACGCAGTTCGGAAAAACCGAGCGAAGAAAAGCACCGCGAATAACTGTCTATGCTCGATTGCTCGCCTACGGCAAAGGCTGTCGGCGCCGGCTTTTCGCCAAGCTGTTCTGAAGCGACATAGCCGAGATTTTTTAGAACATCCGCCATCCTCATAGCAACTGCAGCACCTGAATCAATGCACTCGACTCCCGGAAGGCAGGCGGAGATTTCAGCTTTTAACAGAGGAAAATGCGTGCATCCGAGAACCAGTTCGTCCATGCCGGTCGCTGTGTCTTCAAAGAACGGCGCAAGGCAATTGCGGATTTCTTCTGCCGAGCAGCGCCCAGTTTTGATTTTTTCCTCGGCAAGACGAACCAATTCTGAACTGCCGACGCGGATCACCTCGCAGCCCTTTGCGAAATTATCTATGAGATCGTCGGTATATTTTCGGCGGATCGTTGCAGGCGTTGCGAGAAGCCCGATTTTTTTTGAGCGGCTTTTGGCCGCAGCGGGCTTAATGGCGGGAACAACTCCGACAACGGGAATATCCAAACAAGATCGCAGAGCCGGAAGCGCCACGGTGCTTGCCGTATTGCAGGCGATCACGGCGATATCGGCGCCGATGATCGAAACTGTTTTCGAGACGATCTCCAGAACTCTCTTCACGATGACATCTTCAGGCTGTTCTCCGTACGGAAACAGCCCATGATCGAAAACATAAGACGCTTCGAGCCACGGCATTGCTTTTACGCATTCCTCGCGTATTGAGAGCCCGCCGACTCCAGAATCAAAGAACAAGGCTCTGCAGGGTTTTGCGGCAGTGCCGTTAACATCCAGCATTTCTTTATTCCTCCGCAGTTCCTTTTCATGTGCGATATCGCCTCTAAAAAATGCGCCCGCTTAAAAGGCGGCCGCAACGAAAATATCGCTTACGGCAAATTCTATAAGCATCGTCCGAAAAATCAATTTATTTGAATCTGAAGCAAGGCAGCATGTTTTATCGCATGCCCATTATTTTTTCGGCTATCCGCATCGATCCCGACCCGATGCCGTATTCGGCGATCCTGCATCGCAATCTCTCAAGTTCGCCGCGATCGTGCGCCGCATGCGCCATCCAGTCCACGATTCGTTCGCCAAGCTCGCGGACGCCGTTTCTGGCTTCGCCGAGATATACGGTCAGGCCCTGAGAATGCATAGA
>JAZQPH010000054.1:0-14787 GCA_045628385.1 Succinivibrionaceae bacterium | reverse complement strand
GGCAATATTTAATTCGTCAGCAGTTTCAGAAATTGAAAAGCCGTATTTAGCATACGGCTTAAATTGTTAGACTTGTTTGATATTTCGGATGTGCATGCGTTAGGGCTGTTGAATGAATGTTCGTAACAAAAGGCTTTTTTGTGAACTCACCACCCCTGCGCCTTGCACACAGTTTCCCACGCTGCCTGAATTTTCTGGCTGATTGCGGTGCGCTTGGCAATTTCGGCATCATCCCAGCCCTGAGAAGCCGCCCTGTCCGGATGATTTGCCATCATCAGTTTCTTATACGCTCTTCTGACTTCTTTCTGCGAAGCGGACGACGACACGCCAAGAAGCGTTCTTGCAGCTCTTTCGTCAATTATGCCGTTGCTTGGAGAATCGGATTCATCGTATGAAGATTCCCCGCCTGCGCCCGACTCGGATTCTGATTTGTCAAAGAATCCGTCGAATGAGTTTCCTTCCGAGAAATAGGTTCCATCGCCCATCTTTCGGAAGCCGTATTTTTCGCAAAGAGCGTCGAAGAATTTTTTGGATTTCTTTTGACTGATTCCGAGCCAAGTAGACAAGTCTTGATAAGCTCGTAATTCTTCGGCGGTCAGGACTTTATCAAAGAAAATCGGTCCCATAGCAACAAAAAATACGGCATCAATCATTTTTGAAGGCATACCCGCCTGAAGCGATGAGTTAATCGTGGTCATGATAAATTCATCGCTGATCAGTCTCCCTTGCTCAAAGGCTGCTCTGGCATTATTCCAATGAAGAGAAGACAGATCCATCGTAGTGCAGGTACGATCAAGATACAGATCCCTCAGCTGCTTATTGGACGACGATTTTTCAGTTATATATCCTGCAAGCTGAAACGCCAATGTAAATGCCGACCTGTTGTTGAGAAGATTAACCTTAGGAGTAGCTCCTGGTTGCATAATCTTTTGGACCTCGCCCCATATAGCATACAGAGCGCTGAGCCCGATTGCGGTCCATACAAAACCAGGATATTTCATGCATAACATGATAAACCCTACTGCCACCGCCACTACGACGACCAGCATCAGCTCGATATCGGAAGAATCTGATCTATCCCATCTATGCCTATGAGAAAAAAATCCTCTTGGCATTTTTCTTTGCGGAAACTTTCTTTTAAGCATTTGTTGCAATATCGCTAATCAAAAATGTGAACATTTATGCGCACTCATGATGCGTGCGCAAACAATCAAGATTATTGGCAATGCCGATTTCTATCGAGCAAATAATCCGTTAAAAATTCCTCAAAGCTTGCGGAATTTTTTGACAACTGACCATGCCGCATTGATTTTCTGAGACATTTCAGTTGCGCGTTTCTGTTCGGCTTCGGACAAGCTTCTCACTCTGTCAGGGTGATAACGTCTCATCAGCCTGTGATAAGCTTTTTTGGCGTCGGCATCGGAAGTCGTGCTCGAAATGCCGAGAATGGAATAAGCAGTTTCCAAATCGCCTATGCTGGCTGAAGAAGAACTGTAGGATGAGCCTGATGACCCCGACGATCCCGACTGCGAACCTGAATACGAGCTGTTTGAGCCGTAACTTCCGCTGCCTTGCTGGGAGTTTCCGAAGCCGAATCCCGCCGCATCCTGGAAAAATTTTCTGAAAAAATCCTCGGCTCGGCTCTTTGGCGATCTGAAGCCGTTTGACGATTCATCCCAAACATAGCCGCGTCTTAATAATTCCTGTCTGACGAGTTCAGGAATGCGGGACTCGTCAAAGCCCATCCATCGCAATATCGATTCCATCAGAACATATTCGTCTTCGGAATAAAAATTATCGATAAGCTGCATTCCCATCCACAGTCTGAAACACATAATTGCTTCCGACTGGCCTTTCCAGAAAGGACCTTCGGACAATATCTGGCGGACGTCTTCCTGCCTTAATTTTTTTCCTTCGTCAAAAAAGACTCTGGCGCGAGCCTCGACTTCCGCTCTTTCGATTTTGAGTCCGGTTCCCAGTGTATTGGCAAAATACAGATCATCTATCTGCATTCCGCTTTCGGGATTGCGAGCCGACAAAAAACCCAGGATTCTGAAGAACGGACACAAAAACATATCCTTTGATCGTCTTGCTTCCGACAATCCGATCATGAATCCTTCGATAAATTTCACCACGATAAAGCCGACGAAGACTACGGCGAACAGGAGCAAAATCCAAATGAACACATATTTAAAGAATAAGAATGCCAGAAGTACGATAAACAGCAAACCTATCAATTTATCCATATTGAATATTCCCAAATATGCTAAATGCGTTAACTACGATTATACACGCTGACTTTGCCGGTCAATCTTGCAAAACATGACAGCGAAAAACATAGATTCGATTATTTCTTGGACTTTCTGTATTTAAGAACGAACGCAAAAATTACGAGTGCCAGCACGAACAGCAGAACGACAGACAAAACCGGCACCACGACATATCTTGCAGCGAGATATACGATAAAAATGACGACGGCAATTCTTATCAGATATTGCACTCCACCATCGCACGCATTGCTTGCAATTTGACCCAATTTCTTTGTGACATAGTTCCAAACAGTCTTCAAAGAGCTCAAAGCCATCTCTCAAAATCTCCAAGTAATCGATCCTTTTTCTTTGCGCTAGATTGCTAAAGACTCCAGTCGATCTCCTGTTTTCCAATGGATCGGAGGTATTCGTTGCAGCGTTTAAAATGGCCGCAGCCAAAAAAGCCCCTATAAGCCGAAAGCGGGCTCGGATGCGGAGCTTTGAGGATAAGATTGCGCGCGGCATCCACTCTTGCGCATTTCTTTTGCGCAAAGGAACCCCAGAGCATATAAACGACTCCGCTGACATTGGCATTGACCGCCGCGATCACCGCGTTGGTAAAAATATCCCACCCGATTCCCGCGTGCGAGTTTGCCTTGGCGCGTTCGACAGTGAGCGTGTTGTTTAGAAGAAGCACGCCCTGCTTGGCCCAAGCTTCAAGATTTCCGGAAGTTGGCACCCGATAGCCTGGATACTCCTCCGAAAGTTCGGCAAAGATATTGCGAAGAGACGGAGGAAAAGCGATCCCCTCGGGCACAGAAAAGCACAATCCGTGCGCCTGCCCCGGCTCATGATACGGATCTTGCCCGATGATGACGGCCTTGACGTCGCAAAGCTGCGTAAGCTTCAGCGCATTGAATACCAAAGGCTGAGGTGGATATACATCCTTGCCCGCTTCGCGCTCTGCGGCCACATAAGACATGATTTGCTGAAAATACGGTTTGGATTTTTCCCCGCCGAGAGCATCAGTCCAGGTTGCAGAAGCCATGCCTTATTTCCTCTCCTTTGCTGCAAGATAATCTTCGATGGCGGCAATTCTTTGCAAAGTGCCGGCGTCAAACCAGGCGCCGTTCAGCATTTCCCCCGAAACTTTACCTTCTTCCATCCACTTGGACAGCCACGGGCGCAGCGGAATTTTTTCTTCTGGAACTGGTTCAAAAGCCTTCGGAGCGTACATCGCAACGCCTGAGAAGGTAAACCCCGGCTTATTGACGACAAGTCCGTTTTCTATGGAAAAATCGCCCTCGGGATGATGCGGCGGATTCTCGGTCAGCCAAAGGTGCGCGTATGAATCGCCCAAATCATGGACTGCGAACGAAGCATAATCGCAGTCGACCAAAGTGTCGCCGTTTACAACGATGAAAGGATCAGTTCCCAATAGTGGCAGAGCTTTTTTGATACCGCCCGCTGTCTCAAGGCCGCCAGGAATTTCATGCGACCAATAAATATTCACGCCGAGGCTTTCGCCATTTCCCAAAGCTTCGACTAATTTTTCGGGAAGCCATGCGGTATTTATGACGATTTCGGTTATGCCTGCTTTCTTTAAAGAAACGATATGCCTTTCAATCAAAGACACGCCTCCCACTTCCACAAGCGGTTTAGGTATGCGGTCGGTCAGCGGGCGCAGTCTTTCCCCTCTGCCCGCGGCAAGGATCATAGCTTTCATTTTTATGCTCTCTTAAGCGTCAGGCTTTTAAGAAGTTTTTTAAGCGGCGCCAGCTCAGGACACTCCACGGCCGCATTTTCCACATAGCCGAGCGTGCGATCCAAATACTGGAAATATGCATCTTTGCCGTCTCGGTAAAACAGACGGCAGAATATGCCCATAGCCTTGAGATGGCGCTGCGCTCCCGTTATTGCGTACTGATTGCGAAATTCGCGCAAGGAAATTTTGTCAGCTCCGTAGACTCCGCGCTCGCATAATTTTGCATGCGCATAAGACAAAAGTTCGTCGTGCAAATCCACAGGCAGCGTGAAGTAACAATCGCGAAGCAACGATACCAAATCGTAAGTGACGGGTCCCGCCACCATGTCCTGAAAATCGATTACGGCAATTCTGCCGTCCTTGATCATAAGATTCCTGCCGTGGAAATCCCGATGCATCGCGGCATGCGGCTGTTTGCTGTTATTTTCTCTCATGACCTTGCAGGTTTCTTCCCACAAAGCCAGGCTTTCGCCCGAAAGGGCCGTTCCGCAATGTTTTTCTAGGTACCACTCTTTAAATATCAAAAGTTCGCGGTCGATGAAGGCGTCGTCATAAGGTTCAAAAAGGCAATCCATCGCAGAAACCGCCAAAGCGGCATCAACGGCATTCATGTACATTTGTGCCATATTTTCCGGCGTTACGGCGTTGGCAAACGTAACGGAGCCTAAATCGCTTACGCACAAATATCCGTTTTCAAGATCGCAGGCCAATACTTCAGGCGCGCAAATGCCTGCTTTTTTAAGAAGTTCAGCGTTTCTTACAAATTCTGCGTTCTTTTCTGTTGCTGGAGGTGCATCTACAAAAATCTTTCCCTGGCATCGGTAATATTTGCGAAAAGACGCATCTCCCGATACAAGTTCCATTTCAGGATTGGCTGTTCCGAGCGTCTTTTCGGCAAACGCCAGCAAGCCTTGATATCTGTCCATTTAATTCATCTCTCACAATTTATGCCCAAAGCGCAAAACTTTGAAAACATTTCTGATGATCGCCTTTTGGAGGCCTTTTGGCGATCATAAAGTAAAAAACGATTGTTATCCAACGATGCGAAAGTAAATTGCGAACGGAGCCGTTTGTCCTTAAAAAGTCAAAATAAATGATAAAATGCATAAGTTTTTAATTTGGATCCATCATGCGCAAAATTCTGCTTAAATACACACTGGCTGCAACCGTATGCTCCGTATGCTCCGCAGAGGTATCGGCAGCCATTTACAAGCAGCACAACGACGGCGGCTTCGACAAACGATGCGGCATATACATCACTCCTGTCGACAACCGCAAATTTGATACAAAAAAGACCCCAATCGATGCCGTATCAGACAGCGTATCGTCCCCTGACAGCGATCTTTACTCGCTGGCCGGCGACGTTGTCATGGTTCAGGGAAACAGAACTCTCAAAGCCGACTATACCGAATACACAAGCTCAACGGGAGAAGCCAAGGCTCTCGGCAATGTTTACTATAAGGACGGCAATATAACCATCGAACGGGCGTCTTCTGCCATTTCTAATCTGAATACGGAAGATTTGGAAATTGAAGATGCACAATTCAGAGTCCACGGCGGACGTCAAAGAGGCACGGCGCAAAAAGGCAATTTAAACCGCGCAACCAACGAAATGCATTTTGAAGATGCGAAACTGACGACCTGCCCCGAAAGCGGAGAGACTTGGTATCTCACGGCATCATCGGTTGATGTCGATACGGACGAGGTCTTCGGCGAATCGTGGAACACGGTTCTGTGGTTTCATAACGTGCCCGTTTTCTACATGCCGTATTTCAATTTTCCGATAAAGAATCAGCGAAAAACGGGCTTTCTTTATCCAGTCGTTCGTTACAGCAAGTCGGAATTTTGGAACGTCAGGCTGCCGTTTTATTGGAACATCGCCCCTAATTACGATCTCACGTATTCGCCGACCTATTACCAGCGCCGCGGAATTCATCATTCGGCGGAATTTAGGTACATGCCGCACAAAAATCACAGCGGCACGATGGTTTTCGAATATATCGGAAACGATCGCTACTACAAAGAGAAATACAATACCGACGAAGGCAAAAGATGGTTCTTCAGCCTGAACCATGTATCCAAATTCCTCGACGGCAAATTGGTTACAGGAATCAAATACCAAAAAGCCAAACAAGGCGATTTCAATTATCTTAACGACTTCTCAAACACGGACGGCTCGACTGACAAGCTGGCCCAAAGAATCTGGGCAAATTACAATCCGATAAAATTCACGACGATTTCTGCCGAAGCGCTCGATTATCAGATGCTCATCAAGACGAGCACCTCACCATTTCGCGTGCTGCCGCGCATCAGCGTCAAAAATTTCATGCCGTTTGATTATTTCAGCCTGAATAATTACCTTGAATTTGCCAATTTTACGCATGCAAACACCTATGACGTGACGGGCAACTATTCGGCAAAGCGTTTCCACGCACAGACGACTATGAAAGTTCCGTTCATCCAAAAACCGTATTTCCAGCTTGACGGCAATTTTGGCTTGGCAATCAGCCACTACTATCAGAACACCAAAGGAACGCTCAACAGCTACTACACCAATACTCAGGGTTTTACCCATCTCGACGACAGCGTTACGAGAGTTCTGCCGATTACGAGCGTGCAGGCAAGGCTGATAATGGACAGCGAATTCGAATTGTTCGGCCAAAAAATTTCGCAGTCTTTTATACCGATAGTCAAGTACGTCTATATCCCTTACCGCAACCAGGACAATATCGGCCTGTACGACACGACTTATCAATTTGAAGATTACTTTGCTTTGTTTGAAGAAAATAGATATGCGGGTCTTGATCGCTTCAGCAACGAAAATAAGATTACATTTGGATTCACCTCTGCCCTGTCAAACGACGTAGGCAGAGAATTTGCAAGATTTACCGTCGGTCAGTCATTCTATTTTGATAAAGAAAGAGTCGGCCTCTATCCAAAGTATGCCGACAAGCATGATCACCGCTCCTACCTCACGGGCATGGCCGATATCTCTCCAAACGAAAATTGGTTCCTGACGGCCGCGGTCATTTACGATGCCGAAAACAGTAGCCTCAACAGGTTCAACTCGGCTATCGAATATACAGACAGTTCTTTGACCGCGCAGGTCAACTATCGCTATACCAGAGACGGCAACGTCACCATGTTTACCTATAAGAAGGTGGATTTGCGTCAAGTCGGCGCGCACCTCTCGCTTCCGATAAACGATGAAATCAGCATAGCCGCTGGCATGTACTACGACATCGAACAAAGAAGAAATATAGACCGCGTCCTCAAAATCAGATACGACAGTTGCTGCTGGCGCATCAGCGCATTTTTGGAGCAGACAAACAAACCTGACAACATAACCAAATCTGCCCATGAAGATACCAAATTCGGATTCCAATTTGAGATGAAAGGTCTCGCGACAGTCGGTTCAAAAGGGTTAGACGAATCCATGAACACATCTCGCTTGCCTTACCACAGACCGTTTACCAATATGGAGTAGCCATGAAAGCCGCTAAGAGAATATTCCTCGCTTTATGTCTTGCCCTGGGCACTCATGCCGCATCGGCCGATGCCAATTCGGTCGCAAACAACCGCGTCGTGGCCGTTGTGAATAACAGCGTCATACTACAAAGCGAACTTGATGCGCAAACTGATAAATTTTTAAAGCGAGTGCAGAAAGAAGTAAGCTCCGAACAAATGCCACCTATCGAATTCATCAAACGCCAGGCTCTTGAACAGCTTATAAACGAAGAACTGACCTTGCAGCTTGCCAAGAGGAACGGTCTCACGGTCACGGACATGCAGCTTGACGAATACCTTGAAGCCGGCGCAAAAATGGAAGGCAAAAAGGTTCGCGACATTTATGACGAATACTTCCAAAAGTACGGAATGACACCTGCCGAAACAAGAGAAGAGCTGAAAAGAGAAAGTCTCATCAGCCAAGTTCAGCACATGAGCGTTCGCCAGAGAGTTCACATCTCAAATCATGAGATCGAACGAATCGTAAAAAATATGGAAGATCAGGGCGGCACCACAGCCGAATACGCAATATCGTCCATGTTTATAAAAGTGCCAGAAAACGCAACGACTGAGCAGGAAACGCAGACTGAGGAATTGGCGCAAAAAGTTTATCAGCTTCTCATAGGCGGCGCTGATTTCTCCAAAATCGCCAAAGAATACGCCGACAACGCGACAATATCTGAAACACATGGCAAAAAAGAAATTGAGTACAAACCGCTCAGTTCCATTCCGTCTTTTATTGCCTTACGTCTGCCAAGTACCAAGAAGGGCGATATCTTAAGCCCGGTTCGCCACGGTTCTGGATTTATCATTGTCCGTGTTGACGGAGTAAAAGGCTTTGACGCTGGTCCTGACATAGAAGTCAAATCACGCCATATCCTGATCAAACCGACGCAGATATTTTCAGAAAAGAAAGTCGTGGACAAACTCAATCTTTTGCGCAAAGACATCCTCGACGGCAAAATCAGTTTTGAAGATGCCGCTAAACAATATTCCGAGGATCCCGCAAGTTCCGTCGACGGCGGAGAATTGAATTGGGCAAATCCCGATACTTACGATCCAATCTTCAAAGCAGAGCTTCTTACTCTCTCCAAGATGGAAATATCAAAGCCTTTCAAATCTTCATTCGGCTGGCACATCGTTCAGCTCGAAGATCGCAGACAGCTTGAAGGCATCAGCTCGGCTCTTAAGGACAAAGCCGCGCAGATGCTTTATCAAAAGCGCTATAACGAAGAACTCATGCTTTGGCTCAATGATCTGAGAAATTCATCATTCGTCCAGATTACCGATCCGACATTGTCTGATGAATCCCTTATGAAATTGAAATAATGGGGGACGGTCAGATGAATGCACCCGATATAGCAAAATTGGTCATATCTTCGGGCGAAAGCGCAGGCATAGGCCCTGAAATCTGTTTATCGCTTGCCGATCACGATTGGCCATGCCAGAACATAGTTTTGGCGGATCCGTTTATATTAAAGACATATGCGGAAAAGTTCGGCAAAACCATTAACTTCGTTGAATACGATCCGAAAGAACCGCGCAGACCATCCCAAAAAGGCGAGATTATCTTTAAGAGAATCATCGCTCCAAGCAAAGTCCATCCTGGAAAACTCAATCCCGACAACAGTTCGTATGTCATCAATATGCTTTCGGCCGCATCAAGAGGGTGCATCTCAGGCGAATTTGATGCGGTAGTCACGGGGCCCGTGCACAAAGGGATCATTAATGAAGCAGGTTTCAAGTTTACGGGACATACCGAATTTTTCAGAGATGACGCAGGCGCAAGAGATGTCGTGATGATGTTGGCAACAGAGGGACTCAGAGTCGCTCTTGCCACGACTCATCTGCCTATACGCGACCTGCCCAAAGCCATAACTCCGCAGCATCTTCGCCGAGTAATCACAATCCTGCATACGGATCTCAGCGAAAAATTCGGCATCGATCGCCCGAGAATTTACGTTTGCGGACTCAATCCGCACGCAGGCGAAGGCGGGCATCTCGGCACCGAGGAGCTGACAACCATTATCCCGATCATCAGAGAATGCCGCAAACAGGGCATGGACATAATAGGCCCGATGCCTGCCGATACCGTATTCCAGAAAAAATACATGGATGACGCCGATGCCATCCTTGCGATGTATCACGACCAAGGTCTTCCTGTTCTCAAATACATGGGTTTCGGGCGCGCAGTAAACGTGACTCTCGGCTTGCCGTTTATCAGAACATCCGTAGACCATGGCACCGCGCTCGACTTGGCAGGAACCGGCAAAGCTGACCCTGGCAGCCTCTACACCGCCATTGATTATGCGCTCGGCATCATTGAAGCCAGAAACGAAGGCCGCGCTCGGAGGAAACAATGACACAGGGACGCAAAGGAGATTATCTCGGACACACGGCCCAAAAACGTTTCGGACAAAACTTTCTCTGCGACGATCAGGTCATATCGGATATTGTCGATTCCATCAATCCCAAAGATGGCGACAATCTAGTTGAAATCGGTCCAGGTCTTTGCGCACTCACCGAACCTATGTGCGACCGCATAAGCCGCCTCTCGGTTATCGAAATCGACCGCGATCTGGCTGAAAGGCTCCGCCATCATCCTTTCATTCGAGAAAAACTCGATATTCACGAAACTGACGCGCTGAAATTCGACTTTTCTGAACTTGCCAAAGAGACATCTTCTTTGCGCGTATACGGCAATCTTCCGTATAACATCTCAACGCCGCTGATATTTCATCTTTTGAGTTTCGGCACCATCATCAAAGACATGCACTTCATGCTGCAGCGCGAAGTTGTCGATCGCATTGCCGCCGTGCCCGGTTCAAAAGATTACGGCAGACTTTCCGTCATGGTTCAATACTATTGCTCGACAGAAAAACTTCTCATCGTGCCGCCTGAAGCTTTCAGACCGGCGCCAAAAGTCTACTCCGCAGTCGTGCGCCTTAAACCGCACGCGGTAAAACCGTATATCTGCAAAAATGAAAAATTGCTTTCCGACATCACTGCCGCGGCATTCGGACAAAGACGCAAAACAATATCCAACAGCGTGAAAAAATATCTCACGGGCGAACAGCTTGAGTCCCTGGGAATTGACAGAACTGCAAGAGCAGAAAACCTGTCCGTCGAAGAGTTTGTCAAAATCGCCGACGCCGCTTTCGAAGCCCAAAAGGACAATTGATCGTGTCGGTATTCTGCGTAGGCGATATTCACGGATGTTTTTCAGAGCTGAAGTCTCTGCTGTCGGCTGTTCGCTTCGATTCTGCAAAAGACACTTTGTGGTGCACGGGAGATATCATCGGAAGAGGTCCCGAGCCACTCGAAACGCTGCGGTTCTTCCTTGATAACCGCAACAGCATCGTCACCGTGTTGGGCAATCATGAACTCAGCCTTCTGCGAAATTACGCAGAATACGCCGAATATCCATGCGACAGCAGCAGACAGGCTTATCTTGATAACACCAAAGCTCCGGAACTTAGGCTGATTCTCCGCGATGCGCGCGGCGATGAAATGATTTCATACCTGAGGAGCAGACCGCTTGCTTATTACGACGATTCTAGAAAAATTCTCCTGACTCACGCCGGGCTCTCGCCAGAATGGGATGTCGCGCAGGCACTAGCCTGCTCAAAAGAGGTTGAATCTTTCATCGCATCCAACAATTTCACGACCTTGATGAAAGGGATGTTCAGCGATAAACCCGCAAGATGGTCCAAGCTTCTCAAGAAACAGCAAAAGGCCGAACAAAAAGCTCAATCAGACAACGCGGACGATGACGATAATGATTCCGTTCTTGGATCCGATTGCGAGGCTTTATGGGTAAAAAGGTGCATCTACTCAATTAACGCCCTGACGCGCATGCGTTTCATCAAGCCCAATCTGGCTCTCGAGTTCCTTAGCAAAGACAGTCCTGAAGAAAATGCCAAAAGAGGTACTCAACTCAGACCTTGGTATGATTGCCCAACCAAACTACGCGATGACGAGAAAGTTATTTTCGGTCATTGGGCGGCATTGCAAGGCAAATGCCCTGTTCGCAATATGATCGCATTGGATACAGGCTGCGTCTGGAACGGCTCGCTTACGATGATTAACATTGACGAACCAGATGTCAGGATCAACGTTCCTGCCAGAAGAGCTCGGCCTAAAATTTAAAAAGTCCCGGGATTGCTCCCGAGACCATGCAATTTGTTTGAAACATGCCGCTTAGCGTTTCAATACGCAAAATTCGTAATCGCATTCGTTGTCGTCATCGGCTGCGTGCTTTTCGCAAGACTGCTCCGAGAACTCGCCAAGGCAGTTCGGAAACCAGGCATCGGCGCCTTCAACAATCTTGTCCACCTTCGTAAGGTACAGTTTTGATGCCCTATGAATGGCTTCTTTATAGAGCATCGCGCCGCCGATTATCATGACTTCGTTCTGTTCTGAAAGCGCCGCCAGAGCATCATCAAGCGTCGAATAAGTTCTGATTCCGTAACGTTCGCCAAGAGCTGCATCAGAAGTAATCACGATCGTTTCTCTGCCAGGCAATTTTCGGCAACCCAAAGACTCAAAAGTGCGTCTGCCCATGACAATGGGTTTCCCCATAGTCATGGATTTAAAATAGCGCATGTCTGATTTAAGACGCCACGGAATCCGGTTCTCCTTGCCGATCGCAAGATTCCTGTCGCATGCGACGATTACCGATACGTTTGGCAAAACGCCGAGATCAGAACTCAACCTCGTCCTCCGAGAAATCGCTTAATTTTGCTGTTTTGTCTGCATCCCAAACAAAAGATTCTTCGTCCGAAACAGTCTGCGGCTCGTCAAGAGCAGCATCGGTCGATTCGATAAGCTCCATGAGATCCGAGCAAAGAGCTGGGACATTAGTACCAGAAACAGCGGCGATCCTATAGACAGGCCCCTCGTAATTGAGTTCTTCAACGATCTGGGCAATTTTCTCTTCTACGGCCTCGGCATCGACATCAATCTTGTTAAACGCCAGCCATCTTGGCTTATCGAAAAGCTTCTGGGAATAGTTCTTCAGTTCGTTCTCGATAATCCTGATGTTCTGCGCTGGATCCGAGCCGTCGATCGGAAACAGATCTACAAGGTGAATCAGCACGCGGCAGCGTTCAAGATGTCTTAAGAATTGATGCCCCAATCCTGCGCCTTCTGATGCTCCTTCAATCAAACCAGGAATGTCGGCAACAACAAAAGATCTGCCTTCTCCTACTTTTACTACGCCGAGGCTCGGAACCAATGTAGTAAACGGATAGTCAGCAACTTTTGGACGCGCCGCGGATACTGCTCGGATAAACGTAGATTTGCCGGCATTCGGCAAACCGCACATACCGACATCGGCAAGGAGCAAAAGCTCAAGTCGAAGCAATCTTGATTCGCCTTTTGTACCGTTTGTATGCTGCGTCGGAGCTCGGTTGACCGAACTTTTGAACCTCGTGTTGCCAAGGCCATGAAAGCCGCCCTTGGCTACCATCAGTCGCTGACCTGACTTTGTAAGATCGCCGAGCAATTCTCCCGTATTTTCGTCAATAGCTCTTGTTCCAACAGGGACTCGCAATACGATATCTGCACCGCGATGTCCTGTGCATTCTGAGGTACCGCCGTTTTCCCCGCGTTCTGCCTCGTATCTTTTAACAAAACGATAATCAATCAGCGTGTTGAGATTAAAATCAGCTTCAAGGTAAACATCGCCACCATCACCGCCGTCGCCGCCATTAGGGCCGCCGTGCGGAATGTACTTTTCACGTCTGAAACTGACAATGCCATTGCCGCCGTCGCCGGCAATTACCTGAATATGAGCCTCATCTACGAATTTCATAGGTGCACCCTAAAAAAAAAAACCCGGCCATAAAGCCAGGTTTGATCCCAGCATAAAGCCAGGTTATGCGTCGAATAGAAATTATTCCGCAGCGTCGCAAGCGATTACGTTGATGTAGGTACGGTTCTTTGGACCCTGAACCTTGAATTCAACGTGACCAGCAGCAGTAGCAAAAATCGTGTGATCTCTGCCGATACCAACATTCTCACCTGGGTGGAAGTGGGTGCCGCGCTGACGAACAATAATATTGCCTGGAATTACGGCCTGGCTACCGTAAACCTTTACACCAAGACGCTTGCTCTGGGAGTCGCGTCCGTTGCGGGAACTACCGCCGGGTTTCTTGTGTGCCATGTCATTAACTCCTTATGCGTTGATTGCAGTGATCTTCACTTCAGTGAAGTACTGACGGTGACCAGTGCGCTTCTGGAAGTGCTTACGACGACGGAACTTAACGATATGAACCTTTTCGCCGCGACCCTGCTTAACGATCTCGCCAACAACCTTAACGGAAGCAAGATACGGAGCGCCTACATTTACATTGTCGCCATCAGCGGTCAACAGAACTTTGTCGAATTCAACCGTTTCGCCAACGGCCTTCTCGATCAACTCGAAGCGGACTACATCGTCAACAGATACGCGATGCTGCTTGCCGCCTTCGAAAATAACAGCGTACATTTGATACTCCAAACACCCATCGTTTCCAACGGGCACAAAAACTATGATGTGCGCTATTCTATCAAAAATGCACATGCATGCAACCACTTTTTGATCGTTTGGTCACATATCGCCGACCCAAACAGAACATTTTCACAGACCTAAGATCATGGCCTATTGTTCATAATTTATCCATTTCGTTGACCTTTTGCGGAACTAGTTCAATTTTTACGATGTCTATATGCAAGCAGGTGCGAAATTTTCGAAACTGTGCATTGCTCTCAATTATTGGTCGGATTGCTAGTTGTTTATCTGCACTCTTAGACATAATGAGAATGCGAAAACCATGTATGACCTACATATTTAGGAAATAACCATGAGAAAGTTAGCCTGGGCCATAGCAATAGTCTTTTCCGCGAATGCATTTGCATCGCAGGCATATGCCGATAGCCCATCCAGCGTTGTCAGGCATATTCTGAAAGATGCAGTGCGATTGCATAAAAAAGGCATGCCTCCGCCACCACCTGGTCACGACGCGCCGCCGCCTCCAAGGCACCACGACGCGCCGCCGCCTCCAAGGCACCACGACGCGCCGCCGCCTCCAAGGCACCATGACGCAAGTCGGATCGTAGCCATGTCGTTCTGTGAGCCAAGGAGTTGAACTGGTGTATTGCCTTCCAAAGCCCGCTGGGCCCCCGACTTAGGCACCACGACGCGCCGCCGCCTCCAAGGCACCACGCCGCGCCGCCGCCTCCAAGGCACCACGACGCGCCGCCGCCTCCAAGGCACCATGACGC
>JAZQPH010000053.1:0-3457 GCA_045628385.1 Succinivibrionaceae bacterium | reverse complement strand
CCATCGCGCAATGTGCAATCAAGGAGTTCTATCATTTTTCGTCCTTAACCATCTCTCTTTTAATTCGCTCCGCGATTTTTTCTCCGGTAATTCCCACAATATCCCAGATAAATCTTTGCGAGCCGGCATCGGTGAACGAATCATTAAATCCAAAGAATATTTGTCTTGGCGATTTTTCTTTCGTAGCCTTATATTCCGCAACCGCTCCGCCCAATCCTCCTATGACACTGTGTTCTTCCACAGTGGCAATAAGCCCAAACCTGTCAAAAATCTTGTCAAGACATGAATTATCAATAGGCTTTATCGTGTGAACGTCATAAACCGCAGCGCTTATTCCAACGGTATTTAGGATATCGGCAGCTCGGAGACTTTCTGAAACCATCAATCCTGTTGCAATGATCGCAACGTTGCAGCCTTCTTTTACTTCATAGATTTTTCCGAACGCAAAATCGTAATCGTCCTTGTACACCATCGGGCAATTAAGTCCGCCTGACAGACGCAGATATGTTGGTCCCTTAAAGTCCATCATTGCTTCAAAGCATTTAAGAGCTTCCAGGCTATCTGCTGGTGACAATACGGTCATATTTGGCAAGGCTCGCATGAATGCAATGTCTTCTGTCGCCCAATGGGAAATTCCGGATTTGGCGGCAACAACGCCTGCAAATGTTCCGATTATTTTGACGTCGGCATTGTTGTTTGAAATATTCTGTCTTATCTGCTCGAGGCATCTGACTGCGATGAAGCTGCAATAAGTCGAAGCAATGACCGTTTCCCCCTCCATGGCCAATCCCGCAGCAATTCCCATCATGTTCTGTTCTGCGATGCCTACTTGAAGAAACTTGTCTTTATAGCTGCGAATAAACCTGTCCATGCCAGACAGCAAAGACATATCTGCCGACAACACTCTGAAATCTTCTCTTGTTTTGGCGCAATCTATCAGCGCATAGTTAAATACGCTGCCCCTTTGCCCCAATTTTTCCCATGCTCTTAAATTTCCGGGAGTAACCTTCATTGTCCGCTCTCTATTTCAATGCTTGTCTTTATTTGCAATATTGCCGTATTTCCGCAGCGGGTCTAGCAAATGTCTTAGTCACTCGTCTATATTATTGGTGACATCAATGGTCCGTATTGCTTCTATATCTTGGCAACAGAAGATTCTATTTCTTCTTTTGCTTGGCGATATTGCTCATCCGTCAGAGCATGATGATGCCATTCTCTGCGATTCTCGATAAACGAAACGCCACGTCCTTTGACTGTATCGGCAATGATGACGTTCGGAACGCCAGACTTTATCGAAGAAAAAGCCATTAGCAGCGACTTAGTGCTGTGTCCGTCGCAGCTTATTGCATTCCAGCCGAAAGACTGCATTTTTTTCTCCAAATCCCCAAGTGCCATTACGTCTTCCGTATTGCCGTCATACGAGAGATGATTTCTGTCGACAATGGCAATCACTGAATCCAAAGCATATTGAGACGCGCTCATGAACGCTTCCCAAATCGAACCTTCGTCAAGTTCGCCGTCGCCCATCAATACAAACAGCTTATGGTTGTTATTTTTTTTTCGCATAGCGAGGGCCGCGCCGATTGCTACAGAGATTGCTTGCCCAAGACTGCCTCCGGAATACTCCAGACCTATCTGCAGATTCTTTGGATAACCAGTCATCTTTCCGCCATCCTTCTGAAAATCCAGAAGTTCATTTTCATGGATGAACCCCCTATGGCAAAGGGCCGGAAAATGCGCAAGGGTGCAATGATTTTTGCTTGGATAGAATCTGTCTCTTTCGGGGTTAAACGGATCTTCAGGATGAACATCCATCACCTCGCCATATAAAACTGCAAGGATCTCCATGCAAGAAAATCCGCCGCCAAGATGCGCTCCGCGCTCGCCCGTTGATCTGGCCATTTCAAGCCCCTGCAAGCGCATTTTTTTTGCTAGTTCTGCCAATTCTGCGGCGCGGGTATCCGTGCAATCGATATTTTTCATTATCGACCTCCGTCGACTTTAATGATCTGTCCCGTAATAAACGCAGATTTATCCGAGGCAAGATACAACGCCATGGACACGACATCCTGCGTGCTTCCCATCTTCCTTAACGATGTTCTGTCAATTACTTTTTGCAACTCGTCATCATTCTTGTAATGCCCCATTTGGGTATCGATAAGTCCGGGTGCGATAGCATTGACCCTCACTCCATGCGGACCGATCTCTTTTGAAAGGCACTCCGTAGCAAAAATTAATGCAGCTTTGCTGGAACCATATGCCAGATATCCTGGATTGGCTTCAATGCCCCCGACCGATGCTATGTTGATTATGGAACCGCTCTTTTGCTTCAGCATTTTTCTGGATATTGCCTGCATCATCGCTACTTGAGAAAAGTAGTTCACATCAAAAATTTCTTTTAGTTTGTTTATTGACGTCATATGAAATGATGCGCCAAACGCCACCCCGGCATTGTTGACAAGAACGTCGATGGTATTGAATTGCTTATGAACGGCCTTTAACACGGCATTCAATTCTTCAATGTTCGAAAAATCAGCTTTGAACGGATAAACAGACACGCCATTTTCCGATGCGATTCTTTTCAAAAACGAAATATATTCGTCTTCGTCATGACGAGAAATCGCAACAACATTGCATCCTTTTTGCGCAAATTCAATTAATAGTTCGCGACCCAAACCGCGGTTTGTGCCAGTGATAATTGCCGTTTTGTTATCCAAGTCTCTCATCAAGAATTATCCGAAGGCAAATTGATGCCGCAAGACGGCAACAAACAAGACACGTTCACAAAGTTTTTTTTATCCAAATTAAACAGGCTTTCCAGAGCTTGTTTCCAACGGTTCGACTATCATTTCTTTGTAGAACAATTCACGTTCGATATATGGCGACTGATCCTCTATAGGCCTAAATCCAAACTTTCTTTTGCCATACATAACCAACCCGTTATGCAGGTCAAACTGTTCAGGATCTGTGAAAACCTCGAGAATATACGGTTTATTTTCAGCAAAGACCGTCTTGACCGCTTTTTCGATATCGCTGAACTTATCTATGCGCAGATAGGCAATTCCGAAAGCCCAAGAAATCTTTTCATACGAAGGAAGATCAAGACCGTTTGACGGATCCGTTCCGATGGACTTGCCTCTGAAATGGGCTTTTTGACCATGTCTTACCCCAGAGTAGCCATTATTGTTGATTATTACGATTTTGATGTTAAATCCATTGCGAACGACAGTCTGCAGTTCTTGCAGATTCATCATAATAGAACCGTCACCACTGAAACATACAACCTGCTTATCAGGATTTGCCATACTAGCACCAATTGCCGCTGGCAAACCAAATCCCATAGTACCAAGACTTCCAGAAGTAAGGAACGAACGAGGATATTCAACAGGATAATACTGTGCAGCCCACATCTGATGCTGACCAACATCTGTAGTAACAATAATGTCACTTGATTTTA
>JAZQPH010000052.1:0-18449 GCA_045628385.1 Succinivibrionaceae bacterium | reverse complement strand
TGTCTTCCTAAGACCGCTTGGCCTCCGACTTTACGTTCTAAGCGATGAAGTTGCATTGCTCTACACCAACGATCTGAATGTTGTCGCAATAATATCGGCGTCGTTTCTGCCTGTTGCTTTGTATCAAATCGGCGACTATTGCCAATGCATCGCAAACGGAGCGCTCCGAGGTCTTAAAGACACAGCAATCATCACAGTCGTGTCTATCACCGCCTATTGGGGATTTGGCGTGCCGTTTGCCTGGTATCTTGCGTTCAAGGGGCTTCCGGGAATGGAACCTGCAGGATTTATCGGACTATGGATTTCTCTTTGCATCACCTTGTATCTGATAGCGCTTGTATACTGTCCGCGTGTCATCCGAGATCTGAAAAAACTCCGCAAGATGTTTCCTCAGTCCAAAAACGAATAAGCGCCGATCTTGATGTTCACGTTTAAAAATGCGGGCACGCTGTGCGCAATTGCAGCCTACGTGATTTGGGGACTGTACCCGCTCTATTTTTGCTTTCTTAAAGAAATGCCCCTGTGGATGGTCATATTCGGCAGAATGTCTTTTTCAAGCATTCTTCTGATCCCTATCGCATTTGGCAGAAACTGCGGCCATTCCACGACTGAAGCCCTGCGATCCCCGCGCGCTGTAGTGCTGGCATTCCTTGCCGGAGCTTTTATTGCCGGCAATTGGTTTTTATATCAGCTGGCCGTCAATCTCGACCGCGTTCTGGACGTGTCGCTCGCATATTTCGTCACGCCGATCATAAACGTTGCCATAGGCGCGATCGTTTTCAAGGAACGACTCGGGAAAAGGGGTATGGCAGCTCTTGCTTTGGCTTTTTCCGCCATGATGTTTCTCTCAGCAGCCAGAGGTCAGGCACCTTGGATCGCAGTATCCATGGGAACGGTATTTGCGATGTACTGCTGCGCCAAAAAATTTACCAAACTCCCAGCGGCGGCAGGCGTTTTTATGGAAAATATTCTGTCCTTGCCGGCGGTCGCAGCCTGCATTGTCATTTTTGTGCCGAACTGCTTGGACATCTGGACGAACCAAAGCTACCGCGATTTGCTTCTTTTGTTAGGATGCGGTCTGATAACTGTAATTCCTCTGTGCCTGTTTTCGGCAGCCGCAAAATCAATTCCGCTGTCCAAACTAGGATTTCTGCAATATACGGAACCGACTCTCAATGCCTTGGTTGCCATGGCATTTCTTTCGCAATACCCCGATCAATGCGATATCTTGGCATTTGCGGTCGTATGGATTGCAATTTTCCTTGCATGCGGTCCAAAACGAAGGAACTCGGCGAAATAACCTCCCCACGCATTTTGTATAATCGAAAAAAAAAGCATCTTGGCATCAATGAGAATGAACAACGATCCAATTGTCTATCGGCGCCTCACGAAAAGGCAAAAAATCGCATGCTACGCAATATGCGCAGTTCTTACGTTTGTCGGTCTTTTTTACGAAAGCATTGCATCTCAGTTAATGTACAAGTACAGACCATTTACCAAAGCCGAACTCATAACTTTGCTAAAAGACGAATCAGTCGATCTTGCGCAAATCGATATAAGACGCGTAAACGATCTTTCCCATATCTTCAGCGAATGGAAAGAAGACGAAGGCGACCCTGCCATTCTTCATCTAGTCTGGCGAAGGAAAAATTTTTCCGGTATTGAACGCTGGGACACTTCGAACGTTACCGATATGAGTTTTTTATTTTTCAGACTCGAAGATTTCAACAGCGACATCAGCAGATGGAATACTTCAAAAGTAAAAACACTTGCTCATGCTTTCGACGGCGCCGCCAGTTTCAACCAAGATATCGGCAAATGGAATGTATCAAGGGTGGTTTCGCTCGATGCCACGTTCAAAAACGCAACCGCATTCAATCAAAATCTGAATTCCTGGCACACCGAAAACGTCATCAGCATGTCTGAAACATTCTCAGGGGCCAAATCATTTAACGAAAGCCTGAGCGGCTGGAATACGTCCAATACCAAAAGCATGAAAGCAATGTTCAAAAATGCTTCGTCCTTCAACCGCCCAATCGGCAACTGGAACGTGGAAAAACTCGAAGACGCATCGGAAATGTTTTTTGAAGCCGTCGACTTTTCCCAAGATCTCGATCGCTGGAACACCAAAAATCTCAAGGACATTTCCTGGATGTTCGCTGGCGCCACTCTGTTTAACGGCAGAGTCTCGGGCTGGAACACCGTAAATCTTGAAAAAATGCAGGGCGTTTTTATGAATGCCAAAAGTTTCAACCGCAGCATCAATGCATGGAATACAGGGCTCATCAAGGATTTCTCCAAAATTCTTGCGGGCGCAGAAAACTATAACCGCCCCATGAATCACTGGGACACGTCATCGGCCATAACTATGAAAGAAATGTTCAACGGTGCGAAATCTTTTAACCAGCCGTTGGATGACTGGGACACATCTTTGGTAACTGACATGGATTCCATATTCAGAAACACGAATTCTCTCAGCGCAAACCTTCATTCATGGAACGTCAAAAATGTTTCAGAGTGCAATGATTCCTTCACAGGCTCATCTATACCGCAAATTTTTAAACCAAATTTGCCAGCCGACTGCATCGATGTCGAACAAGACGCAGAGCAGCGATAAAAATAAAATATCAAATGCCGCCTAAGCGGCGCGGAGACAGGACAGACATGAACAGACTAAAAGAATTGCCGTCAGCGGCGGCTTGGGACATTTTCTCCATGATGTCGCGCATACCGAGAGCCTCCGGAAACGAACAAGCCGTCGGAGATGCGCTGCTCGATTACGCCAAGAAACACGGACTCGACGGAATTAAAGACGAATCAGGAAATCTCATCATCAAGGCAAAAGCTTCAAAAGGCCATGAAAATGCCCCGTCGCTCGCTTTCCAGGGACATATCGACATGGTGGCCGTCGGCCCCGATGATCATGATTTTGCAAAAGATCCGATCAAACTCAGAATTGAAGACATCAAAGATATCCCTTGCGTCACGGCCTGCGGCACAACGCTCGGCGCCGACAACGGCGTTGGCGTATCCATTGCTCTGGCAATCATGACTGACAAAGAACTCAAGCACGGTCCGCTCGAGGCGCTCTTCACAGTTGCTGAAGAGACATCGATGGGCGGCATGAACGCATTAAAACCCGGCCTTATCGATTCCAAATTCATGATCAACCTCGATTCGGAAAACGACGAAGAACTAATCGTTGGATGCGCGGGCGGAGCCGACGTCAAACTGTCAAAATCATTCGATCGCGTTGCCGTTCCCGAAGGATACAAAGCATACAGAGTCACCGTCGGAAATCTCAAAGGCGGCCACTCCGGCATAGAAATTCATAAAAACAGAGGCAACGCCGTGCGTCTTGCAGCAGGACTCATGGAAAAAATCGGCTGCGGCGAGGATGTGTATCTTCTGTCGGCAGAAGGCGGCACCTTCAGAAACGCCATACCGGTTTCCTGCGCGTTCACGATCGCCGTTGCCGAAGCAAAGGAACAGGAATTCTTAAAAGCAATCGACGACGCGGACAAAGATGCAAAGGAACAGCTGACGGAAACCGATCCTGCCGTTTACATCTCTTGCGACAAACTTGAATCTGACGTTCTCGAATCAGGAGCCATTCCGAACGATGCGGCAAAAGATCTCGTAGCAGTCATCAACAAAATTCCAAACGGCGTGCTCAGCAAGAGCGACCTATATCCAGATGTGGTAGAAAACTCCTCCAACATCGGAGTTCTGCGAACAGAAGACAGCTGTGTATATGCACTTTGCCTTGCAAGGTCGTTAAAGGAAACCGATCCCATCACTTCGGTTATCTCGTCAATCGCCCAAAATCATGGCATGACCGCCGAAATTTCCAATCAATACCCTGGATGGGATCCTGCACCTAGCAGCATGCTCCGCGATATGTACGAGCAAACATACGAAGATTTCAACTTCAAGAAACCGCTGGTTCAGGCAATCCATGCCGGTCTTGAATGCGGCATCTTCAAGAGCAAGTACCCAGATGTCGACGTCATATCATTCGGCCCGACCATAACAGGGGCTCATACGGCCGAGGAACATGTTGCCATTCATTCCGTAGAAAAATGCTACGGATTGGTTCTTGAACTCGTATCTCAGTTTGCCGATAAATAGTCCTTACAGTTATTGCTCAATAACCAAACCTCGGTCTTGCGGCCTGGGTTTGGTTATCAATTCATAAGATCAGAGCGTTAATTTCATTTGCGCTTATGTCATTTTGCCAACCCAGAACAAATTCTAAAGCGGAAAACCTGATATTGCAGATACATAAGATTTCTGCGCCAAAACTTTTCTTGCCCCATTTGACAGCGTTCTCTTAAGCTATTTGCCTCCAAATGCTAACCGCTTAACGGATATTACCCAGACAGTTTCATACAATACATTGGGATTGGAGCGAATGCTCCATTTATGAGGAGACCGTCCGTGGAAACAATCATTGAGCATTTCCCTTGCGCACCGTACATCGAGCAAGACAAAAACGGCACATACCGAATCCGCGTATCAGCATACGGCGAGTTTCCCATTAAGGCTGAATTGTGGTGTCATCCGAACAACGAGCCCTGCTCCATCGATATGCCAATCATCATTGAAAGCGGAGATACGAGAGTCTACGAAGCCATCTATGAGGTGGATCGCTGCCGAAATTATCAATATTACTACTTCAAATTTATCTTCGAGAACGATGTTATCTGGTTTGCGTTAAAAGGACAGGAACACAGCGAACCACTAACCGATGAAAGATTCGTATTCACGCTCAATCGCCAGACTCCTTCTTGGATCAGAGATCAGATGTTCTATCAGATCTTTCCTGATCGCTTCGCGTCTTCAAAAATTTCTGATTCCGCGTTCGCCTCGCAATTTGCGCAAAACGGGGAAACTCCAGTCGAATGCGTTGAAAGCGCGTTCTACGGTGGAGACATTCGCGGAATTATAGGAAAACTCGATTACATAGAAAAATTAGGCTTCACGGCAATTTATCTGAATCCAATATTCCGAGCCATCTCGGTACACAGGTATGATCCACTTGATTTTTCATCTCTCGATCCGCGTTTGGGCACCAATGAAGATTTTGACGAACTTTGCGCGGAGGTCAAGAAAAGAGGATTAAAAATTATCCTGGACATCCCGGCCAACCAGATTTCCGATCAATCGGAATTATTCGATCGCAGCGATATGACGGGATGCGGCGCTTGCTGCCACGAAGATTCCCCGTACAGAGACTGTTTCACGTTTGAAAACGGCAAAGAAACGGGCGGCAGACCTGATGCAGGCGCATCTGTTAAATTGGACTACGGTTCGGAAACGGTGAGACGCATCATTTACGAAGGAGAAGATTCTGCCATCACGGCGCCGCTAAGTCACGAATGCGGAATTGACGGATGGCGCATTGACGCTTGCCACATGATAGGAGAAGGCGGCACCGCATTTAAAAATCATTACTACCTTACGAGCATTTACAACGCGGCCAAAAAAGCTAACCCAGAATCTTTTATCCTCGGCGATCATTATTATGATGCCAAGGCATGGCTTTGCACCGACAGACCTCAGGAAGACGGAGCCATGAATATCCAAGGTTTTTACAAACCGGTAATGGCATTCCTCATGGGTCAGGATTATGACGGCAACAAAATCAAATACGCCGCCGAAGATCTCAAACGAGACGTCGAAAATTACCATTCAGGCATTTCCCAGGAAATGCTTCTCAATATGTTCAACCAAATCGGCAATCACGATACCATCCGCATCGCGACAAGATGTAGCAACAAAAAACAGATGATGAAGCTGGCTTTTGCGATGATGTTTACCTGGATCGGCGTGCCGTGCGTATTTGCAGGCGACGAAATCGGAACCAAAGGACTAGGCGGGGCAATGTCACGCAGCGCGATGGATTGGAATCAGACCTCCATGGAATTCCGCAACATCATCAAAATCATGTCCGTGCTGAGAAAACGCAACGAAGCGCTCCGCGCCGGTGCTTTTAGAATAGTCAAAGCGGAAGGACGAGTTTTTGTTTACGAAAGAAGCCTCGGCAACAAAAAAATCGTAACCATCATCAACGCAGGCTCAGGCATCTATACCGCCGATCTGTCAGCCAACATCAAATCCATGCATATACAGAACATGATCGTCTGCAATGAATCGACAGACAGTTACTGCGAACTTGTTCCGCAAAAGACGCGCGATGCCGCAATAGTCGACAACATCCGCATCATGCCGTACGCAGAAGTCCTCGATTCGCCAAAAATCAAAATTGGCCCTCTGTCCGCGCTTATTTTTGTGTAATTTCCCTACCAGCACAGAAATTCGTATAAAATGTTTCTTTGCTTGTTTTGACCGAGCCGCGTTTGTTGCGCTCAAATTTCTGAAAGCCAAAACAGAATCTGACTTTGAATATCTAAGGATTGGATGCCCGGCATCCGCATTCAATTATTCTATGGGCCGGTGAGTGTATGAAACGATATGATCTGAAAGACTTCAATTGCGGAACTAGTGATCTTGAGGAACTTAAAGATCAGCATACTTTTATCAATTGCCTCAAAATATTCGTTTTTACGCACCTTTTGGAACCTGATTCCGTTCAGGAATTCTTGCTGGATGCAACGCCAAAACTGAAAGTTCTCAATATTCCATATTCGGATTTTGCCAAGTCGGACATAGACAAATGCTTTTATAAACCCGCGGAATTCTTCCGATGCCGTTACGGAAGTGGCGGTTTTGGGTATAGAGATCCCACGACCTATTATGTTTCAGCCTGGCAGGAAGGACTTCACGATCTCAGGAAACAATTAGTTTCAGCCGACAAGCAGTTCTATCGCACATTGCTGGATGGGCTTATCAGGTGGTTTGATCGAAAAAACAGAACCGAGTATTCAAAATTAAGAGATTTTAACGACATTTTTTATACAGGAAGCCGAATAGTCACCTGTATTGTTTTGCTCAAAATCTATCTTGGCATCGATTTGGTAAAAGCCGAAGGCGAATACATTGCGGACGGCTTATTTGAAGATTGCTGCGGCGAACTTAAGTACAAACACCAGCTAAGATACCTAGCAAGCCTGCAGGATATCGGAGAAGACCCGGATTTTGCCGCCGCATTGCCGCCGCAAACGCTATATTATCTCTACCAGCCCTTTGCTGACGCGTTTATCACAATGGGCTATCCATATGCGATAACAAAAACGCTCCGTGATGTTATGGATGCCCAAAGCATTCCGTATAATCCGCTGGAAAGCTATTTCAGCTCTCACGAAGAGTCAGAAAATCCGATATTCAAGGTTCTCGAAGATTTCTTCACGGGAAAATTTGAAGATTCTATGCTCAGTCTTGCCGCATTACGCAAAGGCAAAAAAAATAACCGAGACGCCTTTCCTTTCATGCTCGAGCTGATGTTTCAATTTTGCAGGATGATTCTGACCAAAGACGTTGTCACGATGCGAAAAGAAATCGATAAGTTCCTGAACAGCAAGGAAGAAAAATCAAGTTGCATTGAGATCGCTTGCTTTGCACTGCATGCGCTCGAGCAGATCAGACTGGGACGCAGCATCGACGAAGTAAAATCATTGTATGGAGACGTGTTCAAAACTCCTGCATCCTTCTTGAACATAGCCGAAATCAACGTCGGAGCAGTCGAACCGCTCATTATTGTCCCAGCAGCAAGTTTGCTTATATCCGACAAAGAAACACGCGACAAACTGTCGGCTTATCTTCAAGTTTGCCTGCATAGAGCCATTAAATTCACGCCAAGACTCGCCAAAATTTACGCCAAAACATTCTCGTCGTTATGCAGCGTTCCCGAAGACCTGCTGCAAGACAATAAATTCTTTGATTTTTCTGTAGTAGGCAACAATGACAATGCCTGGAAAGTTCAGCTCGATTCATTAAACCAGCTGCTCGGAATAGAAAAGATTATCTCGCAAGAGAAAAAGCAATTATCTAAAGGCAAAGGCTCAGCCGCAGCCAAAGAAAAACATCTGATATGGACTTTATACAAAGAATCCCGAGAGCTGGTGCCAGCGGTCATTGTATTCGATCCAGACGGCCGCATGGCAGTCAGCAAATTTTTTAATTCCTATTATGAGCTGACGAAAAAAGCAAACATGACCGCAAGCTGGATGACGGACAAGGATCGCGATATCGTCAGATCATTGAATATGGACGGATTCCGCGGAAGCTACCTATTCTCTGCTCATGAAGAAACCTTTAACCCGAAAGACCTCGTAGGACATGAACATATATATTTTGTGGAGAACGGAGGCGATTCATGGATTCCATCGCCCGAAAAACTTAAAGAAATGAAACATGTCCGAGTCGTTGAAGAAAAATGCAAGATGATTGTCACCGAAAAAAATGATGATTGGCACGTGACAATGTCTTATGGCGACTTTCTGGACAAGAAAGATGAATGGGGATTCGAACTGAAAGGCGATGACCTCATTGTCAGAAAAATTTCCAAAATGCATCATGACATCCATCTTGTGCTGGGTAAGGACGGAAAAAATTTTCCTAAAGAAGTTTTTAATGATCTGAACAATTGGGCCAAAAACAGCGAAATTGAAGTGTGTTTCGATGTCAAAGCCGAGGATATCCTAGCAAATGCACACATTACCGCAATGTTCTCCAGAGCTTACGGCTCATACTTTTTGAGGCTGAGGATAAAACCGAATCCAAACGACGACACCCGCGTAAGAATTCCTGGTCAGGGCGAAATGTCGTTGCTCGGACATGACGGCATCCGCCCGCTTCATTACGTAAGAGATCCGGAAATTGAAGTCAAAAATGCTGAAGCGGTAATCAACAGCATCAGCATTCTCAAAGAATTTGACGAAGAAGGACCTTTTTCCTATTCATCGGAAAGCCTTGAAAATATTCTTGAAGCCTTGGAGCAGATCAACGCGCGTCCAGACCTTTGCAGCATCGAATGGCAAGACGGAAAAAAAATGACCGTATCGAAAACTGTCGGCGCGCAGTCTTTCAAACTTTCAAGCACATTGAATAAACAAAACTGGCTGTCTATCTCAGGCGAAATCGAAATCGATGAAAACAGATATGTCAGCCTTCGTTCGCTTCTTGATTCCATCGATGCTTCAAAAGGCCGCTTTGTCAAAGTCAACGATGACAATTACATCGCTCTGACCACGGATCTCAAAAAGCGTCTGGAAAAACTCAAAGCGCTTACTCAAACCGGCAAAGACGGAGAGCTTACAGCCCATCCTCTTGCGAGCGCTGCATTTGACAATGTGATAGACGGCATAAACGCCGATGTCGGCGAAACCTTGGAAACGCTGTTCAAAAAACGCCAAGATGCCATGAATTTCACGCCGCATATCCCTAAAACGCTCCAAGCAGATCTTCGCCACTACCAGGTGGAAGGTTTTGAATGGCTGGCAAAACTTAAAAAATGGGGCGTTGGAGCATGCCTTGCCGATGACATGGGTTTGGGAAAAACGGTTCAGACAATAGCATCAATGCTTCTTGCGGCTCCTGACGGTCCTATCATGGTCATCGCGCCGACCTCAGTCTGCCCTAACTGGGAAATGGAAATTCATAAATTTGCTCCAGTGCTTACGGTAAAACGTCTAAAAGAAGCGGATAACCGCAAAGAATTTATACAAAGCGTCGGCAAAAACGAAGTTTTGATCGTAAGTTACGGTTTGTTTTCCATCGAAGCCGGTCCTCTTTCAAAAGTAGACTGGGAAATGGCAGTGTTTGACGAGGCGCAGGCACTCAAAAATGACCTTACCAAAAGAGCCAAAACAGCAGCTGCCATCAACGCAAAAATGAAAATTGCGCTCACGGGCACGCCTATAGAAAATAATCTCGATGACCTTTGGAGCATATTCAATGTAATCAACATGGGGTTGCTCGGTTCAAAACAAAGTTTCCATGATCGTTTCAGCAACGTAATGTCGGATAAAAACACGAACAAAATCCTAAAACTACTTATAAGTCCGTTTATTCTCCGCAGACTTAAAAGCGACGTGCTTCAGGATCTGCCTCCGCGTACCGAGCAGGTTATTACGGTTGAACCAACAGAACGCGAAAAAGAACTTTACGAAACGATGCGCCTCAAAACGTGCGAAGATCTGGAAAAGAATAAACTTCCTTCCAACAAAGCCGGACAGCGAAGGCTTCAGATACTTGCTGCTCTCACCAAGCTGCGCCAGCTATGCTGCGATCCCGCCCTGATGAGTCCCGAACTCAGCATAGGAACGAGTTCGAAAACCGAAGCATTCCTGGATCTTTTGGACGAAGCAATTTCAGGCGGACACAGGCTTCTTGTATTCAGCCAGTTCGTTGGATATCTTGACAGAATCCGCAAACTTCTCGACAAAAAAAACGTGTCCTACAAATATCTTGACGGCCAGACGCCAGAAAAAAAGAGAAAAGAGGCAATTGCGGAATTTCAAAGCGGCGAAGGCGATGTATTCTTGATTTCGCTTCGCGCAGGCGGTCAGGGTCTCAATCTAACGGGAGCCGACTACGTCGTTCATCTCGACCCATGGTGGAATCCTGCCGTTGAAGATCAGGCAACCGATCGCGCATACCGAATCGGCCAGACACGCCCTGTCAACGTATTCAGGCTGGTCATGAAAAATTCTCTCGAAGAAGGCATTCTGGAACTGCATGCGCAAAAACGCGAACTTGCCGCCGATTTCCTCACGGGAACATCCGATGTCGCCGCAGAAGCCATGAAACTTTCAGAAGAAGAGCTTCTCAATCTGCTTGCCTAAGCGGCAATTGTTCTGTTCAAAAGGCGCGAAGACATCATCCTCCGCGCCTTTCTTTATGGATTGTTCGCTTTGGCTTATGACTGACGAACCAAACTGTCTCAACACTTGCGAACAGTATTTTTATTTGCTAAAAGCTCGGTGACCACTCGAAACAGTTCTCGCCTCAGACCATGCATATCGTCGATCCTCACCACCGAATACCGATCAAATATTCGGCTTACGAAATCACCGCCCATGCCTATCGCAAAAACCTCGAGCCCTTTGTTTTTCATGAGGTTCAGCACCTTCATTGTTCGCGATTCGTTCTCAGGACAACCGTCGGTCACAACGATCGCGACACGTCTTCCGCATTCGCTTTTTAGAAGTTCTTTTGCAGCAAAGATCAAAGCCTGGTCGGTGGGAGTATTTCCGTGCGCCGACTGCATAAATTTTCCAGCGCACTTAATAGCTTTTTCGTCCGCGCTCAAAACTTTCATGACCGGCTGGTCAAATCCCGGGAAAAATGAAACTTCCCTTCGCACGCCTTCTATGCCTTCCATAGCGCTTGCTATTGACCAAGTTGCTTCTTCAGCCGCATCAATCCAGCGCGCGCGCCTTTGCATTCCGCCAAACCAATCTTTGTTCCTGCTTTTTAAAAGGCGCGCCATTGATCCCGAAATGTCGCATAGTATGTGGACCGCAGTATCGTTGGATTCGTCAACAATGTGCTTTGCTCCGAATATGTCGGTCTTGCCGAAACACAGACGGTGCAGTTTTCTTGGAATAATCCTGCCTTTTGCTCCTGCAAAGCCATCCTTTTCAACCGATGCATTCTCCGTAAATCGCTTAAGCACCTCCCTGAATCTTGCCGATCTGCCAATATTCCTGTTCAAAAATTCTTCGGAACCTTGAATATTTTCGGCATTCTCTGTCAGCACGCATTCATCCAAAGAAACTTCTTCTCCATCCAATTCTTCATCAAAGCAATGAATAATATTCTCAGGGCATTCACGGGCATCTGACTTAATATTTGATTTGTTCCTGCCAAGCGCCGAAATCGCGCTGAACTCCCGCTGTTTGCCGCCAAGCAGCCCCAACCCACGAATATTCTGAGACGCACCGCTATTCGGCTTTGCGCTCATCAAGCGATGCCCCTCCTGCTGCGGCAAGGAATCTGCGCGGGGCGCCAATTGCTCCACGATTCTCGAAATCTTGTTTATGGATTTTTTGTCTTCAGGAGGCGGAGCAAAAAACGCTAGCAGCTGCACGAGTTCCTCGGCAAGTTTTACTGCATCTTCGGTGCTTCGTACCGAATCAAAAAATTTATCCGCGACGGCTCTTACCGCGCCCAGAGCTTCCGGAAATCGTTTTCTGAAATCGGCTTCGTACTTTTCGAGCAATTCGGCCAGCGCAAAATTGTGCAGTCGGTTCACCCTTAAAAACAAAAGCACATAAGAAAGAGCAAGCGCATATAACGGCAATCTCGTTTCAAAATTCAGCATTCCCCGGTCCCTAAGATAGGCCGCCGTGTGACCTAAAGATGCAAATGCTCTCGGGTAACTCTTGGACAAAAGCGTTTCGATTCTGATGTCTTCCAGAATATTCGCAAACCCGTGGGTTATGCTGTCTTTGATAGTTCTGAGGGCAGAAAAATTTGAATATTTTACATGCGCGGATTCGTGAGCAAGAAAACCGATGAACGCTTCACTCATTCCTTGCGAACTTTCCAAAAAATCAGGAATGATGATGTTTTTGCCATCCGTGTATGCGCTCTCGCCTTTCATCGAGACGGTTATATCCAAACGATCCGAATAATAAGCTGCAAGAGCTGGCAGCGACCTGGCCTGCTGCAATGACTGCTTTGATAGCCTGCTGTTCATAAAACCTCCTTCATTCGCGATTTCGTAACTTTGATATGCACATGATACGCTCTGTTGACACGGTATCAATTACTTTTTATGCATTTTTCGGAAAGTTCGCGCGCGCTTTGCCACAGCTTCTGCGCATCAATTCAGCCCTAAGTCCATAACGGCCGTATTACGCAGTTTTATCCATGAGCCCATGACAATACTCAAACCAATAATCATCATGCGAAGTTCAAGGCTCACTGAAATGGCTGGTTTAAGAAAATGTCCAAGAATTGCTTTTGAATGTCGTAAGAAAAACGATACAGAATAAAAGTGCCATGTCGATCATCGGACATGGCGGACTTCTGGCGGATTAGCGATTTATTTAGATGTTTGACAGTTAATATTTCATCAGCAAGGTCTACGCCTTGCATTGATTTCAATCTGAATATCGGTAGAGTCTCTTGCTAATTTTTCCATCATCATGACGTCAGAGACGCTAAATGTGTAGGCTGTATGCTCCTGAATCCAGCGATCGCGAAGTTCTTTCGGCGATTCTGCATCTTTTGCCCCGATAACCTCAAACGAACCAGCTTTAAAATACAGCCTCATATCGCCGCGCCGGTTAAACACTTTGCGGCATCTAAGACATACATAATCGCCGATGACCGGCATTTCATTGAACGCGATGTCCGAATGATGCTCCGCAAAGATAAATCGCAGCGAACCGAACGTATCGCGAATGACAAATCCCTCCTCTCCGAGCATGCCGTCGGGAAGATATTTAGAAAGACCGTTCCTCGTGACAAATTCCAACGACTCAGCATTGACGGATCTTTTAGGATTCGTCATGAAGAAATGTTCGAAAGTGCCGATGATAAAGGTGTTTTCCATCAAATGTCAGATCTCGCGCAGTGTCTTGTCAATTCGGATCTATATTACGATATTTTTGAAAGATTGGCCAAATTAAGCAGCATAAAAATGCCGCCATAAAACTAACGGCGGCACTGTTGATTTTTGAGAACAAGCGACTGATCTTACTCGGATCCGATTCTCTTCAGCGCTTCGGAGGCATCATATCCTGCAGAAGATGCTTTTTTATACCATTCAGTCGCTTTCTTAAGGTCCTTCTGGAAATACCCTTGGCCCTTTTCATAATATTCGCCGACATTTGCCATGGCTATAGGCAACCCCTTTTCGGCGGCAAGAAGGAAATACCTCGACGCTGTTTTGTAATCAACATCGCAACCGATTCCCTGATCAAGATAATATCCGTAATTGTTTATTACGTTCGCATCGCCCGTCGACAGACCTGATTTCATGATTTCAAAGGCTTTTTTCGGATCGACTGGCATGCCGGCCTCGCCGTCCTTGTATGCCTGAGCCAAACGCGAATAAGCCCAAGCGTATCCCTTGTTCATCGCTTCAGTGAGAAGTCTTATGCATTCGCCTCCGTCAGGCTGATCTACGCCATCTCCCGAACACATTGCCGCACCGTAGTTGGCAAGGCCGACTGCATTTCCTCTTTCAGCTGTTTTTTTGAATAGTTCTGCAGCTTCTTTCTGTTCTTCAGGAGAATTGCCCAATCTCAGCGCCAGATTGTTCATGCAATATTCATTGTCGAGCTTGGCGCACTTGCGGAACAATTCCGTGGCCTTTTCGTGGTCGGCAGGAATCCCCTTTGCTTCGTCATACATGATCGCAAGTTCATTTATGGCATTTGAATCGCCTTTGTCGGCGGCCATTTCATAATACTTGAGGGCCATCTGAGGATCTGAGGCGACTCCGTTGCCTAACAAATACCATGCGCCTAATCTGTATTGCGCTAATACCATACCGGCATCAGCCGCTTTCTTCATCTTACTGAAGGCCATTTCTGAATTGTTGCCGTTAAGTTCCATCGCCGAATCGTAAAGAGCCTGCATTTCTTTTTCAGAAAGCGCGCCTGCCGCAGGCTTCTTCACTTTTCCCGAGCCCTTGACCAGCACATAAAATTCAACGCCGTCAGCATTTTTTTCAACTGAGCATTTTGCGCCTTCGATCGACGCCTTTGTCACGAATCCTTTGGATAGTCTTGTGGAATCGTCTCCCGTTGTCCTAAGTTCCACCAGGTCATTCAGCTTATCCGATTTAATGACATATCCGGTCATCGTTTCGTGCATTACCTTGGAAACGATCTGTCCCGAGATCTCGTTGTCGCAGACACTGGCATATGCTGAAACACCGCTTACAGCCATGCTTGCCGCCAATGAAACTGCGCATACTCTGAATGTTGACATAGTAGTTCCTTGTATTTTCAGACCGAAACCTTGCTTTCCGTTTGTCGGAGCATCATTGTTATCTTTTGTATTATGCCGGCAGCGCTCATTTTTCTGCCGACTTTTCTTCCGCTGCTGCCGCATTCATTCTCAGAATAGCGCCCGCCCAAGCAAATTTTCATCAGTTATGCTTAAAGCGCTTGGCGCCGTAATCACATTATGCCCGCAGCGACACGTTTGCCGCATATTCAAATATCCTAGCGGTTTTCGTTTATGCCGTTAGTTTCCGAAGCCTGCTGTTCGCTCATCCACTTCAGAAGTTTTGATGCTTCAGGATCTCCTGCAGCATCTGCCTTGAGCAGCCATTCCCTTGAGCGCTCGGCGCTGCGCTGAGTGCCCTGTCCGTCATAATGCATAATGCCCAGCTGCGTCATCGCCTTGGCATTGCCGTTGGCAGCCGCTTTTTGGAGCCAAAACATCGCCTTTGCATAATCTTTTTCGATGCCGATTGCCTTGCGGTAGGAGTAACCAGTGCGATACATGGAATAGATATTTCCTGCATTGGCGGCTTTTTCGAACCACTCGAAGGCCTTCTTTTCATCCTTTTGCAATCCCGCCATGCCTGCGCTAGTCCATATCGCATAATAAGTCATGGCCATGGCATCACCTTTTTGGGCGGCTGCAGTCATAATTTCGACAGCCTTCTTTTCGTCTTTTTCGAGGCCAGCGTCTCCGTTCTTATACATTATCGCAAGCTTAGCCATGCTGCGGGGATGTCCCTTTTCTGCAGCTGTTTTTATCCATTTGTCAGCTTCTTGTTTGTTGCCTTCTTTGTAAAGCATGTTGGCATAGGCGTAAGTCCCTTCTTTATCGCCGTTATCTGCAAGGATCTTGTAATAACTGAGCGCTTTGGCAGAATCTTTATCCACACCTGTGCCGTTTTCATAGGCCGAGGCCATGAAATACATCGCAGGCATGAATCCTGAATCTGCAGATTGCTGAATGAACTTCATCCCTTCGATCTGGAAATTTTCAAAATCGGAGCCGCCGTTTAGATAAATCTTGCCCAAGAAATACAGCGATTCCGCGTCTCCTTTTTTCGCATAAGGTTCCAGAAGTTTTACCGCGGCAGGAACATTTCTTTCAACGCCGCTGCCGTTGTAATACTGCAATGCAAGAGCTATGGATGCCTGCATTGATCCCTTTTGCGACGCCTTCAAGAACCAAGATGCGGCTGTTGCCGGATCTTTTTCTCCGTTTCCGACAAATCCCAGAGCATACATATGGCCGAGATTTTTCATTGATTCGGCATCTCCGCCCTCTGCCCCAATGCGGCAAAATTCTGCGGCATCTTTCAGATTTTTCGTGCCGTCAGGATACCTTCCCGCTTCGCCGAACAAAAGCAAAGAGCAGGCAGTGCCCGCAGCGCCGATATTGCCCTGCAAGGCTGACGACTTGGCAATTTCCAAAGCGTGCTCTTTGTCCGCCTGAGTTTCTGTAATTTGGCTCAGTTCGATCGAAGACAGAACCGCGGATGCTCCTGGAATACCATTTTCGGCTGCTTTCTTTAAAATTTTGCTTGCTGACTTAATGTCCTTGTCGCCACCTTTGCCCGCAATGAGCATTTTGGCGTATTCAACGGCTGCTTCGCCGCAGCCTGATTCATAAGATGCTTTGAAATTGTTTCTGGCAAGCACGTGATCTTCGGGATTAGGGGATTTGGAAAAGCTCAACCCCCTGATATAAAGTTTGTCGCTGCACCCAGAACTGACGGAAGATACCGCAGAAACTGCGTCCGATTTCCTGTCGTCTGTTTTTTCCCGAGCCGAAGAATTTGCCGAGACTTCGCCCGCCGAAGCATCAGCTTTCTTAACAGGAGTCTGAGACTCCTTTGCTTTTTCTTGCACAGAGGAATCTGACGAATGAGCAGACGACATGCGCTTCTCTGAGACATCCGAAGAATCCTCTCCAGTAGTGTTCTTCGACAGTTCTGCCTGTTGCGAATACTTTGCGGGCTCTTCTCCTTCTTCGCTTAATTTGTCATAGTGCCTGGCAACCATGAACAAGGCGACTGCGGATGCGGCAAACGCCAATTTGGTAAAAAAATTTGCATTCATCTCTTAAGGCTCCCGACAGCGGCGCATAAATTTTTCACACGCTTCAAACGCCGCGATCACGCAGCAAGACAATTTAAACGGTTACATGTATCCCGTAACAAGAATGGATGTCAATATGAGAGGGAGCACATACTTCATGTAAAATTTCGATATGTTGCCTCCAGGAAACTTGATGCCATTTCCAGCATTTGCTTCTGCAATAAAATTATCCCATCCCCAACCGCGTTTAAGCGTGCAGTACAAGAGCATGAGCAGCGCGCCTCCAGGAAGCATATTGTTGGACACGATGAAATCGTAAAAATCGAGAATTGTGGATTCTCCGCCCAGAGGGTGGAATTCGGACCATATGTTGTATCCAAGACACGCAGGCACGTTCGTTAATGCCAAAATCACGAAGGCGGCTAGAGACGATTTTCTTCTGCTCCAGTCAAATAATTCCCTAAACGACACGACAACGCCTTCAAGCACCGCGATAAGCGTCGTCATCGCAGCAATCAGCATAAAGAGGAAAAACAGGCTGCCCCAGATATTTCCTCCCGGCATCGCGTTAAACACGCGGAGCATGGAATCAAAGACAAGAGTCGGACCAGCGCCCACGCTGACGTCATAAGTAAAGCATGCTGGGAAAATAATCACGCCCGCCAATATGGCAACAAGGGTGTCAAGAACCACGATAACGCAGGAATCCTTAAGAAGCGAATGCTCCTTGCCGATGCATGATCCGAAAATAAGAAGCGATCCGATACCCAAGCTGAGCGTAAAAAACGCCTGCGTGACGGCATTTCTTATGACACTGACCCACCCTGTCTGCTCGACTCGAGACAAATCGGGCAACAAATAAAAACTCATGCCCTCCTTTGCGCCGCCAAGCGTTAGAGAATGGCCAGCCAAGATGATCATAATGAGCAGGAAAGCCACCATCAGCGGCTTGACGGCTTTTTCAACGCCTTGCGCCAAACCTTTGAAACAAATGACAGCCGATACCAGTAGTACCGCAAGATAGCAAGGAATCTGGAGCGACGGACTTCCGAGAAGCTGTCCGAACTTTTTGGTTATTTCATCATTGGTCAGCCCAGAAATTTCGCCTCTGACCATAGCGCCCGTGTAATGAAGAAGCCACCCCGTAATTACGGGGTAATAGGAAAGAAGCAGGCACAAGCCCACAACAGAGACAAGCGAAATGAATTTCCATGGTCTCTTTCTTGTCTCAGGCGTCAAAACCGATATGGCCGTGGCACCGCACCTTCTCGAAGCTCTGCCGATGGAAAATTCAACCAGCATAATCGGGATGCCGATCAGCACAAGGCAAGCGATATAAAAAGCGACAAACGCAGCTCCGCCCGACTGTCCAACGATGAACGGAAAGCGCCATACATTTCCAAGACCCACCGCGCAGCCTGCGGATACAAGAATAAACCCGAATCTTGAAGAAAATAATTCTTTGCTCATTAAAATTTGCCCATGAAGTCGGATCGTAGCCATGTCGTTCTGTGAGCCAAG
>JAZQPH010000051.1:0-20360 GCA_045628385.1 Succinivibrionaceae bacterium | reverse complement strand
TTCCCAAGTTTTACTCACCCGTCCGCCGCTCGCCATCAAAGGAGCAAGCTCCTTCATGCTGCCGCCCGACTTGCATGTATTAAGCCTGCCGCCAGCGTTCAATCTGAGCCATGATCAAACTCTTCATTCTGAAGTTTCTTTAGCTCTGACTAATCGTCTATGAATTACTGACAAAAGTTTTTTTGCTTAGTCACCATTCGGATTGCCAGATTTCTTTCTGCTTTCCGACGGTGCCCACACAGATTGTCGTTATCGTCTTTTCAATGAGCATGTCACGTTTGCGCCGTGACAACGAGGCGTAATATTACCGGAACTTTTATTTTTCACAACCGTTTTTTAAATTTTTTTTCAAAATTTTGACTGAGTGTTCACTATTTGCGCGCATCTTGTATTAATCAATTTTAGATTGCACTTATTAATTCATTCTGAATAATCGCCATCTCTAAAGGACGCGCTGATTAATTCGAATCTCGATCAGCGCGGACACCACCTGAACACAAAACCTTTTTTGCCATCCCGACTATTTCATCACAGCGAAAACCAGATTCGGGCAAATAAGCTTGCAGCAAACTTAAATTGCGCAATATCTGACCATCATCTTTTCTTATTTTTGTTTTCCTCACATATCGAGTAGTCTTCTATTGCCAGAGTTTTATTTACAGTCTGATAATGCTTTTTTATTTCACAGAGACGCACAGATCGGACGCCAACATGGAAATTAACGAGCGCATCGACAAAGAACAAAGAGATTTGGAAAAAATCGTTCGCAAGGCACTTGCGTACGCTGAAAAAAACGGTGCAGATGAAGCTGTTGTCTCGGTGTCTAAATCTACGGGGTTGAGCACATCCGTACGCAACCGCAATGTAGAAAAAGTTACATTCAGAAAAACTCGTTCCATGGCCATATGCGTATACAAGAATAAGTGCAAAGGCGTGGCTGCTTCTTCTGACCTCTCCGACTCTGCGGTGAAAGATGCTATCGACGCAGCCATAGCTATCTCCAAACATACCGAACCCGACCAATATTCAGGATTGCCTGACAAAAACGATCTTCTAATGGAGTCTGTTGATCTCGACCAATTCCACCCGACAGAACCAAATTCGGACGAATGCATAGAAACTGCGCTCGAATTGGAAAAAATAGGTCTCTCGAATCCAAAGATCAAACAATCCATGGGCGCAAGAATCAGTCAAAATTACGGATTGGCCGTAAGAGGAAACACATTAGGCCAGATATTCAGCCATAAACATTCTGGATTCTCGAGATCTCTTTCGCTTACGGCAGAACAAGATGGCATCAGCGAATGCGGCAGCGGCTGGCACTCGTCGTGCGATAAAAATGATCTGTGGGATCTAGAAAAAATTGCCAAAGAAGCGATCGAAGATACCGTTAGCCAACTGGGCGCAAGGAAAATCAAAACTACTTCGGCACCTGTAATATTCGATCGTTTGGAAGCGGCAACAATTTTTGAATGGCTTGAGGACGGTTTATACGGCTCGAATCAATTTCACAAAAGTTCTTTCATCAATGAATGTTTGGGTCAAAGACTTTTCCCGCGCTGGCTTAATATCACGGAAGATCCGCTCATAAAGAAAAGCGCATACAGTTCTCCGATTGATGCTGACGGTGTGAAAACATTCAAGCATCCGATTATTACTGACGGAGCCGTCGCCTCTTACATTTTGTCGACCTACTCGGCTCGGCAACTCAAACTTCCATGCACCGGAAACTCTGGCGGAACTTATACTTGGTTCATTACAAATAACGGAATTTCCAGACAGAGGCTTATCAAACAAATGGGCACCGGGCTGGTGATAACATCGCTTATGGGTTCAGGCTTTGATTCAGTAACTGGCGATATATCCTATGGAGCCCGCGGGCTATGGTACGAAAACGGAGAACTTGTATGCCCTGTCAAAGAAGTCACTATTGCAGGCAATGCCCGAGATATTTTCTCAAGCATAGTGGCAATCTCTAATGACATAGACGAGAGATCCAGCTGCAAAACCGGCAGCGTATTGCTTGGCGAAATGAAAATTGCAGGTGCATGACGGACGACTGTCATGGCATGGCTCACATTCCCATGTGGTAGAATCTTGCGTCAGATATCTTCTTTACAACAAGCTTAAAAGGAAATCCAAATGACAGCCAAAAAGACGCTTGCTCTTATCATTATGGACGGTTGGGGTTACAACCAGGATGAACGCTTCAATGCAGTTGCCAATGCCAAAACTCCAGTTCTGGATCAGTTGGTAAAAGACTACGCCAATACTCATATCCTCACATCCGGAATGGCTGTCGGCCTCCCTGACGGTCAGATGGGAAACTCAGAAGTCGGTCATACCAATATCGGTGCCGGCAGAATTGTTTACCAGGAACTGACCCGCGTCACCAAAGCAATTCAAGACGGAGATTTTTTTGAGAACGATGCGCTCTGTGCTGCTGTCGACAAAGCTGTTTCGGCTGGAAAAGCAGTCCATGTAATGGGTCTCATGTCTCCTGGCGGTGTCCACAGCCACGAAGACCACATCGTTGCCGCGCTCAAGCTTGCAGCCAAAAGAGGCGCCAAGGAAATTTACTTCCACGCATTCCTCGACGGACGCGATGTTCCACCGCGCTCTGCTCAGGCATCTATTGATAAATTTGATGCTCTTTTCAAAGAACTCGGCGTAGGCAGAATTGCCAGCATGGTAGGTCGCTATTTTGCAATGGATCGCGACAACCGCTGGGATCGCGTTCAGGAGTGCTACGATCTCCTCACCCTCGGCAAGAGCGCATTTGCTCCGTTTGCGACCGCAACCGAAGCTCTCAACGCCGCATATGCCCGTGATGAAAATGACGAATTTGTAAAAGCCTCCGTCATCGGACCGCAAGCTGCCGCTCTCAACGACGGCGATGCGCTTATATTCATGAACTTCCGTGCCGATCGCGCTCGCGAAATCTCCCGTAGCTTTGTATACGACACCTTTGACGGTTTCGAAAGAACCAAGCGCCCAGCCCTCGCTGATTTCGTTATGCTTACTCAGTACGCAGCCGACATCAAAACGTCCTGCGCGTATCCGCCAGCTGATCTGACCAATACCCTTGGCGAATGGCTGTCCTCTCACGGAAAAACTCAACTTCGCATCTCCGAAACCGAGAAGTATGCTCACGTAACATTCTTCTTCAACGGCGGCGTTGAAGCGGTATTCCCAGGAGAAGATCGCATTCTCGTGAATAGCCCGAAAGTTGCAACATATGATCTGCAGCCAGAAATGAGCTCTGAGGAACTTACCGATAAACTCTGCGCGGCAATCGAGTCCGGAAAATACGACGTTGTCATCTGCAACTACCCTAACGGCGACATGGTCGGCCACACCGGCGTATACGAAGCTGCAGTTAAGGCTTGCGAAGCGGTCGATACCTGCATCGGCAGAGTTATTGAATCGCTGAAGAAAGTTAACGGCGAATGTCTCATCACCGCCGATCACGGCAATGCTGAGCGCATGAAAGACATGGACACTGGCGTGGCATACACTGCACACACCAATCTTCCTGTCCCTCTCATCTATTTCGGACGCAAAGCAAAGGTACGCGAAGGCGGTCGTTTGTGCGATCTCGCGCCTACCATGCTGACGCTCATGGGAATGGATATTCCTTCCGAAATGACAGGTGAAACGATCTTCACTGTGGAAGAGTAAACCAAGCAAGATGAGAACTGCAAAACTTGCCGATCTCGTCACTCGCGGCGCCCTCTGCATTGTGGCGGGCGCCGCGCTTTTGTCTTGGAATGCGCAATGTTCCGCGGCCACGACTGATGAAGAACTTGAACAAGTACGAAAAGAAATCAAGCAGCACAGAAACTCAGTCAAAAAATATCAAAATGATCTTGCGGCGCTGAAGAAACAGCTTGCCCAAGACGAACAAGCTTTCAGAGAAATTAGCAAAAAACTGCAAGAATCAGAAAATAAGCTTGGCGCGTTAAAAAACAAACTCTCAGATCTCCAAAAAACCCAAGAAGACCTTTTGGCGAAGAAAAAAATTCAGCTTAATTATCTTTCGCGACAAATCGCCGATGCCTACAAATTAGGCTCCGACGATTACGTCAAACTGGTACTGAATCAAGAAGATCCAAACCAAATCGGTCGGACGCTCGAATACCACATCTATATGAACAAGGCCCGAACGAGCCTCATCGATCAGATTGATTCAACAATCGCCGAATTAAATGCTGGACGGGAACTTATAGAAAAAAACAATGCCGACATTCTTGCGGCATACGAAGACAGAAAAAATGTCGCGGAAGCTGTAAAGATCAGAAAAGAACAACGCGAAGAAACGGCAAAAGCGATTGCCGATAGCCTAAACGAAGAAAAAAAGCTTCTCGGACAGCTTCAAATTACAGAAAAAAAACTGCTTGATGAAATTGAAGCCAACAAAAAGAAACTGGCAAAAGAGCAAAAAGAAAAAGAAGCAAGGGAAATAGCCAAAGCCAAGGAAGAAGCAAAAAAAGCTGGATTGTCAGAATCCGAAGCAGCCAAGGCTAAACAAGATGCAATCGAAAAAACAAAACCGCACGGACTAACCGCGCTAAAAGGCAAAATGCCATGGCCGACTGACGGAAAAATTGCCAAATCATTCGGACAATCAAGAGCCGGAGAGCTTACATGGACCGGAATGCTCATAAAATCAAAGAGCGGACAGACAAAATCATCGGGAAGCGGCATCGTTGTTTTGGCAGGTCCTCTGGACGGTTACGGACTCATCGTCGCAATCGATCACGGAGATGACTATTTGTCGCTGTATGCCAACAACAAAGAACTTTTCGTTACTGTCGGCGATTCCGTACAGGCAGGGGATTCGCTTGGGACGATAGACCGCGAATCGGGAAATCTAGAATCAGCCCTGTATTTTGAAATCAGGCATAAAGGCGTCCCGCTCAATCCTGCCAAGTGGCTCAAGAAGAGATAAACCATGAGATTGACAGTATTTGATATCCAAAATATAGACCGTACCAAATATGAGAAAAGTTTAAAGAGGGCGCTGCTTGGACGATCTTTGGGTGATGAGCCTAACCGCGACACCTGGGTTGCCATCTATAACGGTTCCGTTTTGGCAATCGCATCTTCCGTTGACGGATGCCTGGATTTTTTCAATGTTATCGACGTAACACGCGGCCGAGGCGTAGGTGATTTTCTTGCCAAAGAAACAGCTTCAGCCATCAAGCGCAAATCTCTGCAGCCGAAGATTGCAGAACGGCTCGTTTCCAATCCGATTCTGAAAAAATTTCTGGAATCCAGAGGGTTCTCGTCAATTTGACATTCAAACATTTTCGGAATGCGCCTGCAGCAGGCGACCATTTACGCCCATGACCGATTTATGATATTTGTGAGTTAATGGGAACTTGGGCTAAAATCAAACGATCGGGGCCCCTATATGCCGATAATGGATTGATAATGGAAAGCAAGGACGTTTTTATTTCGCACGCCAGCGAAGATAATGAATTGGTTCGCAAGATTTATGACAAATTTGCGGAAGAAAAAGTGTCTTGCTGGCTCGATATTGCAGACATAAATCCCAACGGCGAATTTTTTGCCGAAAAGATTACCCAAGCTCTCAGGGAAACGAAAGTTTTTCTTTTGATTCTGACCCCAAACTCGAATCAATCCGGCCACGTCGCAAACGAAATCGCCATGGCATTCGACAGACATCTGCCGTTTGTCATCTACAACAAAAATGTTTCCATTCAGGATTTCAGCGACAGCATGGCATATTTTCTCAGCACAAAACAATTTTTTGATGCCACGGGAAAAGACGAGGACGACACCATTGCCGAAATCGTAAAACAAGTGAAATCACGACTTGCCGACATCACCTACAACTTTAAGCTTGAATCGGTTCCTTGCGAAAGAAAGCAGATGTTCGGCTCCATGCCTGAGGAAACCGTCATATTGCCTGCGGCAAAACCAGACAAAGAAACGGCCGAAGCATTCGCCAAAGCAAAAAAAATCGCAATTGGAAAAAAACTCGGTTTGTGTTTTGCAGCATTTGCGGCACTCGCAGGCTTGATTGCTGCTGTATGCTCAGGCCCAACCTACCGCACGCCGAATTTCAAGGTCGGAGAAATCATGAGTTTCGGCAACTATCACGGCAAACCGATGCTTTGGGTATATGCGGGGCACGATCGTTCAACCGATTTGGCAAAATTCATTACAAGAAGCCTATATGCCGTAAAGCCGTTTGCTACCGCTCAGAGCGGGCGCTATCAATTTGATTCGCAAGGCGTAAAGGATACTTTTGTATCGGGAGCAACTGTTGCGGAAAGACAAAAACAGTTCTCCGACAAGCAATTTAAAGAAATGTACGGTTCGTCGAGCTATCTTGATTCGACGCTGAGAATATGGCTGAATTCCGCCGACACTAAAGTTGACTACGGAAATCTGTCGCCAATACCCGCAAATATCGACTCAATCCATGATCAGCGGTACCTAACACCCGACACTATCGATCGGCTAAATGAAGTTGGTTTCCTGCAAGGATTCTCCGATGACGAAAAAGCCATGCTGGTGCCAGTAAAATCCTCATTCCTGCTTACCAAAGACAATCGCGGACAGGCGCTGAACGCCAAAAGCGAAGAGGGCGCAGATGAGCCGCAGCAATGGACTTATACCAAATATCTCTCGGACACCGATTATGCTTCCGACGCAAACAAGACTTTTTACGTAAGAAAATTCCAGAATATCGCGCACGGATACTATTACTACGGCGAAGTTTCGGATCTCGTGACCATCCCCTCTTTGCAGGAAATTGTCGAATTTTTTGATAATCCCAAGTTAGGTCTTCAATACAACGTCCAGAATGACCAAAATGTCATGGATATTACTCATTCTTGGTGGACAAGAACTCCGTGCGGATACGCAAACTACACTGTCTGCGCCGTCAGGCCGTCCGACACGGGCATGTCTGCTCTGCTGGCAGAACCTGTTCAGGTATCATCCTTAGTTCCGGTCAGACCAACGATATCGGTAAACACAAACGATATAAAATGCTCGGGCAGCGGTCTTAAAGACGATCCGTACGTCTGCGTGCTCAAATAAATAAAAAAGGTCATCGCACGATGACCTTTTTTATTTCAATCGGCTTATCAATCAGCCTTTGTAAGTATCTCCCGTTACCTCATGCTGAGTAACGTCAGTCACTTTGATTCCCTCGCCAGGAAACATTGAGTTAATTTTTGCCTGCAGCGATTCATTGATCGTAACGCCTACGGACGCGCAGCCTACGCATCCGCCCTTAAATTTGACTGACACTTCGCGGGTCTCTTCGGAGAATGACACGACTTCCACGGCACCTCCGTGGGTCGCTATTCCTGGATTAACCTGAGTCGAGACAACGAATTTTATTCTGTCGATCAGCGGCAATTCTTTGGACAAAAAGTCCTTGGAAATGCTAGGGGATTTCATAGTCAGTTCCATTTCGGCTTTTGCATCGACAACGGCATCTTCCAAATACGGATCAGAGACTGGATCGATTACCAGGTCAAATCCTTCCATCGGATAGACGATATCCGCCATATCATACATATGACTCGGACAATACGACATTCCGCACTGAGCTTCCGGAGTTCCCGGGTTGTCAACAAAAATTCTGATGCAGGTTCCGTTCGGGCGATCCGCCAGAAGCTGTCTATAAATCGCCTGAGCCTTCGGCGTTATTTCAATCATTTGTTCACCTGACGCGAATAATTACAAAATCGGGGAAAGTATAGCACAGCGACGGATTGCACAACCTTGAATAAAGGTATAAGGAATAGGTCATCGCTCATAGACTACCCAACAGAAAAAGGTTAGAATGAGACATATTTTTGGGTGACACTTTCTTTTACAGGAGTTAAATAAATGTCAGTACCTAACCTTGAAAAATACGGTATTACCGGCGCAAAGGAAGTTATCTATAACCCATCCTACGAACAGTTGTTCCAGGATGAAACCGATTCTTCCCTCGAAGGCTATGATGTCGGTACTCTTACCGAAAGCGGCGCTGTCAACGTAATGACCGGCATTTACACCGGCCGTTCTCCAAAGGATAAGTTCTGGGTCTATGACGACGTCACCAAGGACACCATTTGGTGGACCTCTGACGAGTACAAGAACGACAACAAGCCTCTTAAGCCAGAAAGCTGGGCCGAACTCAAGAAGATCGCAACCAAGGAACTTTCCAACAAGAAGCTCTATGTCGTTGATGGCTTCTGCGGCGCAAACCCTGCAACCCGCCTCAAGATCCGCTTCATCATGGAAGTTGCTTGGCAGGCTCACTTCGTCAAGAACATGTTCATCCGTCCTACCGAGGAAGAACTTGCTAACTTCGGCGAACCAGATTTCGTAATCCTTAACGCTTCCAAGGCCAAGGTCGAAAACTACAAGGAACTCGGCCTTAACTCCGAAACCGCAGTTGTATTCAACTTGACCGAAAAAGTTCAGATCATCCTGAACACCTGGTACGGCGGCGAAATGAAGAAGGGTATGTTCTCTTGCATGAACTACTACCTGCCACTTCAGGGCATGGCAGCAATGCACTGCTCCGCTAACACCAGCATGGACGAAAAAGAAACCGCAATTTTCTTCGGTTTGTCCGGTACAGGCAAAACCACTCTGTCCACCGATCCAAAGCGCAAGCTCATCGGCGACGACGAACACGGCTGGGATGATGATGGCGTATTCAACTTCGAAGGCGGCTGCTACGCCAAGGTTATCAACCTTTCGAAGGAAAACGAACCAGACATTTGGAATGCAATTCGCCGCAACGCTCTTCTCGAGAACGTTACCGTTGTTGACGGAAAGTGCGATTACGCAGATAAGTCGGTTACCGAAAACACTCGCGTATCCTACCCTATCAACCACATCGAAAACATCGTTAAGCCTGTATCCAAAGCAGGTCCAGCTCAGAAGGTAATTTTCCTCTCCGCTGATGCATTCGGCGTGCTTCCACCGGTTTCCATCCTGACTCCAGAACAGACCCAGTACTACTTCCTTTCTGGTTTCACCGCGAAACTCGCTGGTACCGAACGCGGCATCACCGAACCAACCCCAACCTTCTCTGCATGCTTCGGCGCGGCATTCCTTTCCCTGCACCCAACCAAGTACGGTCAGGAACTCGTTAAGAAGATGCAGAAGTCTGGCGCTACCGCATACCTCGTAAACACTGGCTGGAACGGAACTGGCAAGCGTATTTCCATCAAGGATACCCGCGGCATTATCGATGCAATCCTCAGCGGTGACATCGACAAGGCTCCAACCAAGCAGATCCCTATGGTTGACTTCAAAGTTCCAACCGCTCTTCCAGGCGTTGATCCGAAGATCCTCGATCCTCGCGATACTTATGCAAACGCAGCTGACTGGGAAGTCAAGGCAAAGGATTTGGCAGATCGTTTCATCAAGAACTTCAAGAAGTTCGAAGCAAACGAGGCTGGCAAGGCGCTTGTTGCTGCAGGTCCACAGCTCTAATAGCTTAAAACCTGCCGTATAACGGCTATCCAAGGCTCCGCGCATGCGGAGCCTTTTTCTTAATGTGGGGACAATACCGATGGCAACTATGATTCTCACGCGAGAAGGCTACAAAAAACTAAAGGAAGAATTTACCTATCTCTGGACCGTGCTTCGCCCTGACGTAACCGAAAAAGTATCATGGGCTGCAAGTCTTGGTGATCGATCCGAAAATGCCGATTATCAATATAACAAACGATATTTAAGACAGATAGATAACAGACTCAGGCACTTGGGCATCGTATTCGACAAATCAAAGATCGTTGATTACAACCCTGTTCAGGAAGGCACTGTATATTTCGGCGCTTACGTGGAACTTGAAAACGATGACGGAGAAACAAAGACCGTCAGAATTGTCGGTTCCGAAGAGATCTATGGACGAAAGGACTATATTTCAGTCGATTGCCCCCTTGCCAAAGCCATGCTTGGACATAAAGTGGACGACGAGATAAACGTCCATGCCCCTCAGGGAATAATAACCTGGTATGTCAGCAAGATTTCTTACAAGAAAGAGTCTTGGTACAAGGAAGAAATTACCAGCACCGAAATCACGAGACTGTAATTTGCTTAATGAATAGTTCTGAAAAGAGAACACAGATGCAGACTCCGCATCTGCTTATGAATTTTTTGCGTTAGGCGTAAATGCTGGATCCGCCAAATGACTGACCGATCCACGAGCGGTTATATCTATTCGATATTGCCATGCGCCTTGATGACATTTTGGCGTTGTCCGAACTAGATGCAGTAGGCACAGAATCGCCGTCTGCAACGGATTCTCCGGATTTTTTAGCAGATGCAGGTTCTTCGGCTTTCCCGTCTTCTTTCTGAGACGCTTCTTTAGCCATCTCAGCCCTGGCCGCAGCTTCCTTCTGTTTTGCCGACGCGGCAACGCTACGATCGGCCGACGAAGGCTCTGCAGGGGCAAGAGCGGCAGCATAGACCTTTTGCATTTTTGCAATGGTCTTTTCCGGAGTATCTTCTTCAGAAACAGAAATGTCTACATGACCTTCAGTCCTGTATTCCTTCCCGTCGGGCCCTTTCTCCGTTTCGTATACGGGCGACTGGGCGTAAGCTCCGCCTGCCGACTTATGAGCCTGCTCATGTACGAGCACTTCCTGATCCCGGGCTTTCATCTCCCGGACCTTCTTTTGCTCTTCGTCGGTCAGTTCCTTGCCGGACACGGATTTAGCATTGGACGAAGAGCCATTTTGCTCCCCATCCTTGCTGTCGCCGCTTTTTCCTTCAGAATTCTGCTCGCCTTCGGATTTGCCTTTTACGGCTCCTCTCGCATCATAAACCAGACCTTCGTCGGTTTCAGTCTGATTTCCAAGCTCGACTCTGTCGCCTTTTGCCTGTTCGCGTTCCTTCCAGGACGCAGTCTCCGAGCTTGCCTCACCAGACATCGTCTGGGAAGCCTGAGGCACGCGCTCGCGCGCGGCATTCTGACGCTCGGCGGACTCTACCTGCGGATGCAGGTTCATCGGAGTAACATTCGGAAGGTTCGCTGAAATATTCATGGCAACGCTATACGGTTATGTCTATGAGTCTGCCGACGGTACTTTCGTAAGATTCAAGAATCTTTGCGCCGACCTCGGCCTGAACTTCGCCTTGCTTGAGCGCAACCGCTTCATCAGCTCCGAGGTTATCGGATTCCATCGGTGCGCCTGAGGCAATGCTCTCCGCAGCTGACTGCTGCAAAGCCTGTCCGCGGCTAATTGCGCTGAGCGCGCTGTTCACCATAGACGGCCCATAAGAAGCTCCGGCAATCATCATGGCGGATATCTCCTTCAACAATATCGATGCGGCGGCCGATCGGCCGTCCCCTATATAAGGGGTATAAGCAAAAAACACCCCTTTGCAACATTTATTATCGGCTATTTTAGAGCCGACTTTACAATTATTTTGCAAATTCCGCGATTATTTTTTATCCGCAGGCAAAAGCCTTCTCTACTATGGGATCTGTTCTGCAAATCCGCAATTCACAACCCTCCTTGCCCGAAGGACATTCGCACAGTAGCACTAAAATGACAGAGGATATTGTTGTCTGCAACGCTGGTGGAATACGGATGAACGAACTACAGGCCGAATATCTTTTGTGGCTGCAGAATTTAAGAGATGCTACAGGTGGCAACTTCGATACATTTTTCAGGTTGCTTGCCGTTTTGTCGGGAGAATGGTACCTCATGCTCCCTGGTCTTATAATTTATTGGATAGCCGACAGACGCAAAGGCGCTATCATTCTTTCATCGTTCGCGGGCACGGTATTTCTGTGTACAATCTTGCAGTATGCGTTCGCCACGCCGCTTCCTGAACATTCAATACCGCTGCTTGAGCCGATGATCAGCATACCCGCGGGTTACGCATTTCCATGCCACCATGCGGCCGGAGCTGCGGCATTTTTTGGCGGACTCACCGCAGCATACAGGCATCACCTCGGTCTCTGCTCATTCTTCGGTTTCATGATCATCCTGACCACAATGTCTGGAGGATATGCGGGCTATTGCACGCCGTCGGCGGGCACAAGCGGCATATTGCTGGGGCTAGCATTCGCCATCTTAGTGCTTAATCTTTCAAAAACAGTCATTTCCAACAAGAATGCCGATTTCTTTATAACGCTTCTTGCGGCAGTGCCTTGTATCGCCGCAACCGCGGCAGTCTGCTCCATTGAAACGCAAAGCGCATCCGATGAAGTTTCTGCAGCCAGAACGTGCATCACGTCAGGAATGTTCTTCGGAACCGTTCTCGGCTGGCTTGTCGAGCGCAGGTTAATAAGATGCCGCATAAACGGCAGCCGAGGAGACAGAAGCCTCTGCGCGCTGATAGGCACGCTTCTTTATGTCATCCTCATGACTTCGTTCTGCGATCCTGCTTGTTCAAGATTCGGAACGGGCATCGCAACTTTCTGCCTGTGTGCCGCCGTGCCGTTTGCTTTCATGACAGTTTACCCCGCTGCCGTCAAATTGCTTTGGGCCCCAAGAGGCGGCAGGGATGACGATATGTAAGAAACCAAAAGAACTTTTATCAGATCCGCGCCGCTTCAAAATGATTCATTCAAGGCCGCGCGGAACTGAAAAATAGCTGGGCTATTGATCAGGCTTGTCGATGTTTTCGGAAAAAAGATCGTCAATGTCCTGAGGAGTGAACTTATATTGGGCATTGCATTGCGAGCATGTCATGATGATGACATTATCTTCTGATTCGCCGAGCGCGGATCGAATATCCGATTCGCCCATGCTGTGAAGCGTGGTCAGACATTTCTCTCTTGAACATGCGCATTTAAAGCTGACAGGCATCGCGTCAAATCGCCTTACGGCAAACTCATTGAACAGCCTGAAAAGCACTTCGTCAGAGTCAAGGTACAACAGTTCCTCTTTGGTAAGAGTATTCAGCAGGCAGCGCACGGTGTTGAAATCTTCCTTCGGATCCCGTTCTTGGGAACTAGGCGGCAAAGCCTGCAGCATAATGGCCGCGCCGAAGCACTCTCCCGCTTTTACGTCAATCTCGACCATGATTTTGGTGTCGATCTGTTCTGAACGCGCAAAGTAATTTTCGAGAGTGTCGGAAAGATTGAATCCCGTAACCTCAACCACGCCTTGATAAGAATTGCCGTCGGAGGCGTGATTCGTTATCAGCAAAATTGAATTTTCGCCGACCAGTTCCCTGAAGGAGTATTCTTTGTCAGGATCGGAAATTCCATGCCTTGCGATGCCGCGGAAATTGAGGTTCATATCGCTGCTGACGGCTGCGTAGCGGAGCAGACCTTCGCCTCGGATTTCAACGGTCACGTCGCCAGGAGTTTTCATGTTCACGGTGATAAGATTGCTTACAAGAACAAGCTGCGCGAGAATTTTTTCGATCGAGCGGGGATAGTTCTTCCCTTTTATCATCGTGGCATAAGCATCGTGAATCTGTACGATTTCTCCGCGTACGTCCAAATCGTCGAAGAGAAATTTATAGAGTTGATCGTGCGTTGAGCTTGGAGCCGTCATTATCCCTCCGTTCTCCATTCATTCTTTAATCTGAGCAGTTCCCGTCTTTGCTTTTTATCTGGGCGATCGTCCGGACACGGCGAGGCAAGCGCTCCAAGACGCCTGAGTTCGGCATTTCTTTCGCGCTTTGATATGCTCTCGGCGGTTTCTTCATAGAGCTTGATGGCATCGATATGGCCTTTGCGCGCGTCATCGAGACCTTTTACGACGATTGTTTTGGTTTCGAATCCCTGCCTGAGCGTGATGAGCGCTCCTATCTCGACGATTCGCGACGTTTTGGCGCGAAAGCCGTTATATTCAACTTTGCCGCCTTCAATCATCTGTTTGGCTATGGACCTGGTCTTATAGAACCTTGCTGCCCATAGCCATTTGTCTAGACGGACTGGCTGAGCTGACTCGTCCATCAGATAATCAGCTTTTGCAGATCTTCAGGCCATCTCTTGAGAAGATGGGTCGATTCGATGCGGCGCACCGTTCTGACGCCGCCTCTTATGAGAAGAGTTTCGGTCGTTGCCAGATCCCCCTGTCTTCCGATGCCTTCGAGAAGATCGCCTTTGGTAACGCCTGTTATGGACACGATGACCTGATCCGTCTTTGCCATGTCATCGAGGCACAGCGTGCGGTTTATGTCGATGCCAAGTTTTTCGCAGCGTTCGATTTCGCTTTTTGCAATGGCCAGATTTTCCTCAGTTTCACCGCCTTTACCGGCAACCTTAGTCCTTGGGATAAGTCTTGCCTGCATGTCGCCGTCCATGGCTCGCGCAAGAGCTGCTGAGATGACGCCTTCGGGCGCGCCGCCTATTGCATACAGCATGTCTATCGTGCCTTCAGGCATGCATGTGAGCACGGATGCGGCTACGTCTCCGTCGGGGATGGCAAGCACGCGCACGCCCATATCCTGCATCAGTTTTATGGCTTCGTTGTGTCGAGGTTTAGCAAGCGTCGCAACCGTAAGATCGGTAAGTTTTTTATCAAGCACCTTGGCTACCGAAATGATGTTTTTCTCAAGAGAACGATCCAAGTCGATAATGCCCTTTGCTTTGTACCCGACGATCATTTTTTCCATGTACATGTCTGGAGCATGCAAAAATCCGCCGTGATCCGCAGCCGCAAGCACCGCAACGGCATTTGCCTGTCCCATGGCCGTCATGCGGGTTCCGTCAATCGGATCGACGGCAATGTCGATCTTGTCCCCGCCTTGGCCGACCTTTTCTCCGATGTACAGCATAGGCGCTTCGTCGATTTCGCCTTCGCCGATGGCGATTTCGCCGTCGAAATTGATCTGGTTCAGCATTATGCGCATGGCTTCTACGGCTGCGTTGTCGGCCTTATTTTTGTCTCCGCGCCCGATCCATTTGTATGCGGCAAGCGCGGCGGCTTCGGTAACGCAGGAAAATTCAAGCGCAAGTTCTCTTTTCATGGGATAGATCCTTCGGATAAAAGCAGGAAATTTCCGAATCGGCGGAGTTTTCCTGAGCCGGAAGGGCTTTGGCGCCGCCGGCAATAATGTTTGCAAACAAAGGAATTTTACCACGAACGCCCCATGCCAACCGACGAAACGGCTGGCGTTTTCATGCGATCCAAAATCGTGCAAAGTCTGCAACTTGCGCACGATGCGCTCTCTTTTTGTGCGAAGAATGAGAACTTTTTTGGTGCAGCATGCAACTAACTGTCGGACAGATCACGTTTTTTTATTCTTGGCAAACCTTTTGCGCTCCTCATGCTGACAAACCAGCAAATTCGGAGGTTAATTTATGAAGAAATTAATGTGTCTGCTGAAGGCGGTGCCGGCGGCATCGATGATTGCGGCGTCGGCCGCAAGCTACGCCGAGGAGGCCGCCGGCGCGGCGCCTCAGGCCCTGGACCCTACATCAAACGGTTTCATCATGATGTGCGCCATGCTTGTCATGCTCATGTCAATTCCAGGCATCGCATTGTTTTACGGCGGATTGGTCAGAACCAAAAACATGCTGTCCATTTTGGCGCAGGTCGTGGTTGTTTTTTCGCTGATGCTCGTTCTTTGGACGGTATTCGGTTACTCTCTTTCGATGTCTTCGGACAGCGATTCGTTCATATCCCTCTTCTACGGAGACCTTTCCAAGTTCATGCTGTTCGGCATAACTCCTGACACGGTTGACGGCAACGGACTTTCGGAATTGACGTATTTTTCATTCCAGGGCGCCTTTGCCGCAATCACGGCTTGCCTGATTCTAGGTTCTTTTGCCGAACGCATCCGTTTCTCCGCGCTCCTCATCATGCTCCTTATTTGGTTCCCGCTTGCGTATATTCCTTCTTGGCATATGGTCTGGGGAGGCGGCTGGCTCGACAGCGCATTCGGATGCATTGATTTTGCGGGCGGCACGGTCGTTCATATCAATGCGGCTGTCTGCGCGCTCGTCGGCGCATATTATGTCGGCAAGCGTATAGGTTATGGTCGCGAAGCAATGACCCCGCACAGCCTTACCATGACTATGATTGGCGCATCTTTGCTGTGGATCGGCTGGTTCGGCTTCAACGCAGGCTCCGAGCTTACGCCTGACGGCATTTCAGCTTTGGCTTTTGCCAACACGGCAATCGCTCCTGCAGCAGCGGCTCTGTCATGGACCGCATGCGAATGGATTAAATTGGGCAAGCCATCTCTTCTCGGTGCATGTTCTGGCGCGGTTGCGGGTTTAGTCGCGATTACTCCCGCCTGCGGTTGGGTCGGCATCGGCGGCGGAATGGTGATTGGCCTTATTGCAGGCGCAGCATGCCTCTGGGGCGTTCACGGTCTCAAGAAATTGCTGCGCGCTGATGACGCGCTTGACGTATTCGGCGTTCACGGCCTCGGCGGCATCATCGGCGCGTTGCTGAGCGGCGTGTTCTGCGCGCCGGAACTCGGCGGCGTAGGCTTCGGTTCCGGAAACTCATCGATCATGGAGCAATTTCTTGGACAGGCAGCTTCCGTCGGCGTGACCGTAGTATGGACCGCAATCGTCGCTGCGTTTGCCTTCTTCGTTGCTGACAAACTGGTCGGCGCCCGCGTCACCCGCGACGAAGAGCGAGAAGGTCTCGATCTGGCATCCCACGGCGAACGCGCTTACAACTACTAAGTTCAATTTTGCGGCATATCAAGAAATGCCATCGTTCATTAAGGTCTCCCATAAGGAGACCTTTTCTTTTTTGTAGAATGTCAGTGAAGAAAATCAAATATGCGGGAGTACATGATGCCTCTTGCCACTCAATCAATAGGAGCTGGTCCTAATATAGCCTTAATCCATGGATGGGGGATAACATCGGTAGCCCTGATGCCGGCTGCAAATCTGTTGGCCGAAAGAGCCAGGGTTACGCTTTGCGATCTTCCGGGCTACGGAGCAAATGCCCACAGGCACGGCGATGCGGAATCATTTGACAAGATAACGGATCTTCTTGACCAATCCCTTCCGAAAGACTCGTTCATACTCGGATGGTCCCTCGGAGGCCTAATTGCGCTGAATCTTGCTCTCAAACGGGGAGCGTCGTGTCCTGGCGTAATTACGGTTTGCTCATCGCCGAGATTCACGGAAGAAATTTCCGAACTCGATCATAATGAACAGATTTGGAACGGCGTAGAACCACGACTTCTGCGCGCATTCTCGTGGCATCTTAAGCCGTCGAACAAAGACGCCGTATGCGACAGATTCCTTTCAATACAGGCGATGGGAAGTCCGTCGATAAGACATGACATCCGACAGCTGCGACTGGCTTTGCAAGCCGGAACCAAACCTTCATACGAAGCGCTGAAACTGGGGTTAAAGATTCTCGCGGAGACAGACCTTCGCGAAGAATGCATGAATATGGCAGCGCCGAGCCTTCATATCTTCGGCAAGTCCGACAGGCTCATTCCGCGCGAAACGGTATCTTTTTGGAATAAGGTGCCTCTGGCCCAAACAGTCGTTTTTGAAGAATCTTCGCACAATCCGTTTTTGTCCGAAAAGGAAAAATTTGTCTGCTCCGTCATGGATTTTATGGCATCCCATGCCTGACAAGGGTCAGTTTGATTGTTTATATTGCGGTCTTAAGGCAGAAGCCTTTTACCTGAACTTCATGCAGTTTCCGCGTTGTATAAACAATTTGCACCTTAGTGCCGCGATAGACAAAGGGCAACATTTCCGCATTTGCAGAACATGTTGCCCGTATGTGCTGTCTGGAACCTGCGGCTCTATCCAAGCGGCATAGCGTCTCAATTAGAACGGAATATCATCATCGGCTGCGCTTATTGAAGCGTTGACAGGAGATGAAGCTGCAGACTGCATCGGAATCGGCTGCGTTGGCTGCTGAGGAGCTGCTGAAGTTTGAGGCGCCGAAGGAGCCATGGAATTTCCGAACATTCCGGACTGAGGCTGAGCCGCATTGCCGTTTTGGTATTGCGAAGCGGGGATCTGGCGATTCGCGCCGAATACGGTGCTGGAGCCGTAGGACTTGGCAGGCTGGCGCTGATTCTGGCCCATCTGCGCACCCTGAGTGCGGTAATCCGGCTGCTGATTTTGAGAAGCATACGGATCCTGGCTGAATTGATTCGTCTGCTGACCGTAAGAATTTTGCGGCTGATAAGGGTTTGCCGGCATTTTTGGCATGCTCGACGGACCCATTCTGTTTGCGGCGCCAGCTGGAGCAGACGTCTGCTGATATTGATTCATTCCGTCAAACTCGGCATTGGTCTCATGCGAGTCGCGAGAAACTCCGCCATACTGCTGATCATTGCTAAGTAGAATCATGTCATTTACGACAATTTCAACCGTCTGGCGCTTCGTACCTTCTTTGTCCACCCATTCGCGGGTCTTTAATCTTCCTTCTACGTAGATTTGCTTGCCCTTGCGAATATATGATGCCGCAATTTGAGCCAAATTGCCCCAAAAAACCAGACGATGCCATTCGGTAACGCTCTGCTGATTGCCCATCTGATCTTTCCAGCTGTCGGTAGTCGCCAGGGAAACCGTCGTTACCTGCTGTCCCGAAGGTGTAACGCTGAGAACTGCATCCTTGCCTGCATTGCCGATTAAACAAACCTTATTTAAAGATCTTGCCATGATTAACTCCTGAATCTAAACCAACTCCGCCATTCAATATTCTGTGATTATTAGGTAAGACGGAACCTCAGAGATATTGTATCAGTATCTAAGCTTGATTTTCATATATTCAATAAAATTTCTGATCTAAGCATCATTAGCTCATAATTTTGCAGAATATTTCTAAAACACGATTAAATTCGTCACTTTATTTCACAACAATTTCACAAATTACTAACATCTAAACCTCATATTTATGAAATAAAAAAGGAGACCTCGCGGTCTCCTCTCTAAATATAGTTGCTGGTATCGAAAATTATTCGATGATCTTAGCTACAACGCCAGCGCCGACAGTGTGGCCGCCTTCGCGGATAGCGAAACGGAGCTGTTCGTTCATGGCGATTGGGTGGATCAGGGTAACCTTCATCTGTACGTTGTCGCCTGGCATAACCATTTCTACGCCCTCTGGGAGCTCGATGGTGCCGGTGATGTCAGTGGTACGGAAGTAGAACTGTGGACGGTAGCCCTTGAAGAATGCGGTGTGACGGCCGCCTTCGTCCTTGCTAAGAACATACACTTCAGACTCGAACTTGGTGTGTGGAGTGATGGTGCCTGGCTTTGCAAGTACCTGTCCGCGCTCAACTTCTTCGCGCTTCGTGCCGCGGAGAAGAACGCCGACGTTTTCGCCTGCGCGGCCTTCGTCGAGGGTCTTGCGGAACATTTCAACGCCGGTGCAGGTGGTCTTTGCAGTTTCCTTGATACCAACGATTTCAAGTTCGTCGCCTACGTGTACGATACCGCGCTCTACACGGCCGGTTACAACGGTGCCGCGGCCGGAGATCGAGAATACGTCTTCAATTGGGAGAAGGAATGGCTTGTCGAGGTCGCGTACCGGATCAGGGATGTATGAATCCATGGTGGTTGCGAGTTCAACAATCTTTTCTTCCCATGCTGCGTCGCCTTCGAGTGCCTTGAGCGCAGAACCGCGGATTACCGGGGTATCGTCGCCTGGGAACTTGTATTCGGAAAGAAGTTCGCGAACTTCCATTTCTACGAGGTCGAGGAGTTCTTCGTCATCAACCATGTCGCACTTGTTCAGGAACACGATGATGTATGGTACGCCGACCTGACGCGCGAGAAGGATATGCTCGCGGGTCTGTGGCATAGGACCGTCGGTTGCTGCTACTACGAGAACCGCGCCGTCCATCTGCGCTGCGCCGGTGATCATGTTCTTAACATAGTCAGCGTGGCCCGGGCAGTCAACGTGCGCATAGTGACGCGCATCGGTATCATATTCAACGTGGGAAGTGTTGATGGTGATACCGCGAGCCTTTTCTTCTGGCGCGTTGTCGATCTGATCGAATGCCTTTGCTTCGCCGCCGAACTTCTTGGAAAGAACGGTGGTGATAGCAGCGGTCAGAGTGGTCTTACCGTGGTCAACGTGACCAATGGTGCCTACGTTTACGTGAGTCTTTGTACGTTCAAACTTTTCTTTAGCCATTTGCTTTGCAAATTCCTAATTAGATTAAAAACAATATCAAACCCTGCCCCGCAGGACAGGGCTAAACAGCATTACTTGGTGTTGCGTGCCGCGATAACAGTTTCGGCAATCGCGTTTGGAGTTTCGGAATAACGACCGGGTTCCATAACGTGTGATGCACGACCCTGAGTGAGGGAACGCAAATCAGTTGCATAACCGAACATTTCAGCAAGCGGAACGATTGCATTGATGATCTTGCCGCCGGTTGAGCCGTCTTCCATGCCTTCAACGATGCCGCGACCACGGTTCAGGTCGCCGATAACCTCGCCCATGTAATCTTCA